>JARFPM010000099.1 GCA_030444405.1 Nitrospira sp. | reverse complement strand
TGTTCGCCGGAGTGGTTGAACTTACGGTCGGTGGTGTTGAATCGCTTGGCGGTGGAGGCGGCGGGGGCGCTCCATCGTCTCCACCTGGGCAGGCAGTCAGTGTGAGCGTAAAGCTGAGCGTGGCCGCAATGGTCCAGAACTTCTTCGCACGCGTGATCATGATGACTCCTTCCAAGGATCGAATGACTATCCGCTCATCGGCCAGTAAGCCCGCCAGCGGCTGGGACTAACGGCCAATTGTCTATTCGCTTAGACAGCGATGCTTGCGAGTGGCAACGCTGGAAACGCCGTTATTGACTCAAGGTGGAGCAACGCCTGTGCCACCAGGCGGATGATGATACGGAGATTCGCACGGCTTGCACATACCGCTTTGGAGTTATAAGAAAAGGTGGTAGGGAGTGATAATAGGCGCTTATCTCTCCAATGAGGCGTAACTGTCCAACATAGACTAATTCTTCGGTGCGTATTGCCTCAGAACAATCGGAGCTCCCGGCTAGGAATCAATAGTTGGACTGGGGGGACCAATAGGAGTGCCAAGACGCCTCCGATCGATTCACGTCAAATAGGCCGCGACAATTCCGGAGAGCACAATCCCGTCGAAAGTCCCGGCACCGCCGATGCTGGCGATGCCGGTGGCGATCTTCTCGATATCGTGCAGATGCAGCAGGTCCGCGCCGATGAGGGGACCGAGCACGCCGGCGACAAAGGCGACCGGTCTTGGAGAAGAGCAAGGCGCTCAGCGCGACATTAAGAGGGGTGGAGGTTCACAAAATGCTCACTGACCCCCCACCGCTATTTTGAATCCATAGAGACTCATACCATGGCTGTATCGGGCACGAGTCACACGGCCTGTTGTGTTTCGTCCCCACGCCGAGCCTGGCAAACAGCTGCTATTGTCGGATGTTGAGACTTCTGTCGGCGAGTCGGAGCCTGACCCATTTCAAACTTTCGCATAAGTCAATAGTCAGGCCAGACCCCATTTCAGACCCCGGAAGCCTTGAGCGGTCACTCCGGGGAAGCCTTCGGCCATCCCGTGGCTTCCTTTGAATTAGCGCACGTCTTAGAGTAAAGGCCATCTGAGAACAATCACACTGATCCACTACCGACTGGATTGAGGGCTTGGTCAGGAGGGCAGGACTCTCGTTGCTTCAGCCATTAGTTTGCTTGTGGCGTGACTTTTCTGAGTGTCAACCAGAGCACCAGATAACCGGCTATCGCGGAGAGTAGTGAACCGAGGAGGATACCAATACGCTCATCAAACAGTGCAGGTCGCTGCAGTTCCTCAAAGGCGAGAGCACCGATAAAAAGACTCATGGTAAACCCGATTCCGCACAGTATGGCGACCCCGTAAAGCTGTATCGCTGTGACCCCCATCGGCAGGCGGGCAATCCCCAGCAGGACCCCCACTATGCAAAACAGGAAGACTCCGAATTGCTTGCCCAGAAACAACCCCAGCGTAATGCCGAGGGAGACCGGGTGGGCCAGACTTTCCAGGGACACCTCGCTCAGGGAAATTCCGGCATTGAAGAAGGCAAAAAGTGGCAAGGTGACAAAGGCCACCGCCGTGTGAAGTTCATGCTCCAGGATGCGGAGCGGTGAATGGGCCCGATTCTTGGGATCAGTGAGTGGAATAAACATCGCGAGAAGGACGCCAGCAAGGGTCGCATGCACACCGGACTTCAATACGGCGACCCACATCACGAGGCCCACCAAGGCATAGAGGGGAATGGCCGTCACGCCACTGCGGTTCAGAAGCAGCAGGACCACGAGACAGCCGCCAGCGGTCCACATCATGGCCGGAGAGAGATTCGCGGTAAAAAAGAGCGCAATGATGATGATGGCGCCGACATCATCAAAAATCGCGAGCGACACCAGAAATACCTTCAGGGAAAGAGGGACCCGTTGACCCAGCAGGGAGAGAATTCCCAAGGAAAAGGCTGTATCAGTGGCGATGGGAATCGCCCAGCCAGCCATACCGGTCGGATTTTCAGAGTTGACCCACCAGTAGATCAATCCAGGAACCACCATCCCGCCCAGAGCACCCATGGCCGGAAGCCCAACGTTGGCTGTATCGGACAGTTCCCCCTCTATAATCTCCCGTTTCAGCTCCATCCCGACCAGAAAGAAAAACAGCACCATCAGGCCGTCGTTGATCCAGAGCAGAAGAGGTTTGTGAAGCTGCAAGTTCCCAAACTGAACCCCGGCTGGAATCTGCAGGAGGCTGTCATACAGATGCTTCAGACCGGTATTGGCGCAAATCATGGCGAGTCCTGCGGCCAGCATCAGCAGAATGCCGCTGGCGGATTCCAGTTTAAGGAACGTGCGAATACTACTAATCATTCAGTTGCCATCGCGCTCGGTGTCCAGAAGCTTATGATTGTCTAGGGTGCCGTGCTTCAAACTCCCGCTGTACCTCTCTGCGCACATCCCGACCGCCACGGCAATATAGTATTGTGGCGGGGCGGTACGGTACGACCTATCTACCTCCTTACATGACGTATTGAGCTACGCTGACTATCCGATCGTTCACACCGTTTCTTTTTTATGCCCCGAGCGGTCAGATCAAAGACGATCTCTTTCCCGAGAAACGTGTTAGTTCCATACAATACCAGCCAGCTAACCGGAAACCGACTCTTGCGCCGCACGGGACACCTCCTGTTCGCCATGGGTGCTCCTTCCGTTGATGCCCATCATACGAAACAAAGTGGCCGGAAGGTTAGCCACTCGCGTTCCTCGAACTCGGTACTTCAAAATGGGGGGAGTCGGAACAGTCCAGGGCTTGTTCGACGAGAGACGCCACGTGCCCCGCACTGATACGGTGGGCTGAAATATATGCCGTCATAATAGCAGGAAAGGAAAGAATCAGACTAGGTCTTCGCTGCGTATTGCCTCAGAACAATCGGAGCTCCCGGCTTGGAATCAATAGTTGGACTGGGGGACCACTAGGAGTTCCAAGACGCCTCCGATCGATTCACGCCAAATACGCCGCGACTATGCCGGACAACACAATCCCGTCGAAGGTGCCGGCGCCGCCGATGCTCGCGATGCCGGTAGCGACCTTTTCGATATCGCGGAGATGCAGCAGGTCCGCGCCGATGAGCGGACCCAGCACGCCGGCGACAAAGGCGACGGGAGGAGCTTGGTCTGGGACAAAGAACAGCGCGCTCACAGCGGCAAGCAAAGCAGGAAAGAGACCAGGCATCGCAATGCCAATCCCCTCGATGGGTTTTGCCAGCCAATAGCAGACTGTCGTGTTGATGAAGATTGCAAGGAGCAATCCGGAGATTGGTCGCAAGCCTGCAGTCAGGAGGTGAGCTGTTTCATAGATAGCCAACGCCACTGGGATGAGGCAGCCGCCGACATTGACGGCGATCACGGTTTCTCGGCGTTCACGTTGGAGCATCGGCCACCACCTCGACAATCCGAACACTGCCAGCGGGTCTGCCGGCACCGATTCTGTTCGAGAAATTCGCTTCACGGGAATGTTGATCGGACTTCCCAGGAAAATCCCGATCACCACGAGCAACGCAACTGTGGGTTCCAATTTCAGTTTGACCAGGGCCGACGCGAACACTTGGCCAAAGACAAACGGCAACATCACCAGAAGGATGAGGAAAACCAGAAGTGGCAGCATGACCGGGATTCTCATCGCTGACCCATCATCATTTGTGGTAAGAGCACGAAGAGATGACCCGATGCGCCATGTGAATCGCTGTTGCCGAATCGATGGACAACCGGAAACCGCTCAGCACAGAGGCTCGCTAGACGTGCCTCCGTCATAGCCGGGTCTGCCGTCCAGTAAGCACCCAATATCATAACGGCCCGAGCAGTCGTCAGGTAATCGATGTGCCAGCGGCAAACCTTCCTTCGACGCATATGTCTGGTCATACGATGGCCGAGGGTAACCGACCGACCGCAGGCGGAGCCGACATAACCGTACAGGCCGGCGACAAACGAAAGAGAACCAAGGGCACCGATTCTGATCCTACATGCCGGTGCTCTGAGGAGCAGGAAGTACCGGCCTTGTTGATCCACCAGCTCCTGAGGATCGACGACTCGTATCAGTCCCCATCTCTGGAAAAGGGTTGTCATCAACCGTGGTATGGAAGCGGAACCCTTCCGCATCAAGCGGCTCCCAACCATTCCCGTTTTGCGCGTTCGGCCAGCAGATCTGCCTGCCTTGTCGGTTCCGGGATCCGGTATCCCTTTCCGCAAGCGAGCGTGAGTTGAACAGCCTGGGCGAGGCCGATCCGATGACCCACCGAGACGAAGATCGGCCGGACCTGATCGCGGGTCCGCACGACCGAGCCGATGACACGGCTGTTCTCATCGTACAGCGATGTGTAAGATCCGCGCGACAAACTCGGTACGCGATGCCTGCCGATGAGGAGAGACTTCGCACAGCCGATCGTCGGCTTGTCCAGGCAGAGGCCGACATGGCAGGCAATTCCGGCTGAACGAGGATGCGACAATCCATGCCCGTCGATGAAAACGACGTCGGGATTGTGTCGGACCTTCTCAAAGGCGTGAAGCAGTGCCGGCGCCTCGCGGAACGAAAGGAGGCCCGGAATGTATGGGAAGGCTATGCGTTCTATATGCACCACCGTTTCAACAGGCTCTAATGAATGAAAAGCGAGGACCACGATGGCTGCAAACACGCGTCCAGCTTCAAGGTCGAAGGCCGCGTCCGCTCCGGCCACAAGCTTTGGGCTGGACATGCGTCCGTGGGGGACGACCTTCCTGCGAAGCTGCTCCTGAATCCTGACGGCTTCTTGCGGTGTCACATCCCATGGGTAAAATCGGTGGATTTTCATTCAGATCTCACCGTTCCGCTCTTATCGCGGTCAGCCGGGTCAGGAGATGTTCCCAGTGAGTTCCCGGCCAAAAGACCTTGCAGCATTGAGGGCATTGAAGAAACGTCTGGTATTGCTGCGCGACAAAGGGAGGGATAAAGGGAACTGCAACTTCAGGCGAGATGGATATGAGGACGACATTGCAGTCCGCACAGCGATAGTCCCTCTGTCGGTTTATGTCGAGATCGATCTTGAGATCTCTATGAAGCTGACGCAGTTGTCCCTCGACCACATCGCTTGCGATCAAGGTATGCCGACCGCGGAGGAGCTTGCGTAGCGTCAGGCACCGATCGCGCGTGAGCAGCCACCGGTCTTCGCGAAGCGCACGCTCGATCAACAGCTCGTCGGTGATGGCCTTTTCATACGCTGTGTCGTAACCGAGAATACGGAGCCAGCGCGCAAGGCGGCCGAGCATCGCATCGGCGATGAAGCGCGTCGGCAAATGGCCAGCTTGGTGATGCCTATCCACGAAGAATTGGTTCTCTAGGAAGCGGTGACTCGGTCACGATCCGGTCGAAATCCCACTCCCTCAACGACCAATCGCTGACCGTCGAGCCGAACGTGAGCGCCCAGGAACAGTTCGGCGAGCCAGGCGCTGGTGAGCACATGATCGGTGACGGCTGGAATAATGAACCGGCTCTCGCCTCTTGCCAGGGCCGCAAAGGGAATGATCTGGTCCGCGGCGAATCGGTCAAGCGTCGCACCGGACGCAAGCTCGTCGAGTAGTTGCTTTGCAACGTGTTTGCCGATCGACTCCGCGCTTCTCCTCAATGCCCCAGCCTGGTCCGCCCCAAGCCGCACCCCGTCTCCTTCATCGGCAAAGAGCGCCAGCGCGGCTCCACGCTGCGGTGATTCTGTGTCGTGATGAATCTCGATATCCCCCTGATAGCCGGATTCGCCGAGCACATCTTGTGCCGACTCTGCCATGCGGCGACTCACTTGCCGTTCTTCGAGATGGGAGGAAAGGGCGATGCCCCATATTCTCGTGACTGGTCCGGCTTCTTTCTTGACGAAGCTCCTCAACGACTTCGTGAGTGGGTGCACTATGAGGCGGAGTATGCCCCCGCCACGAGGTACATAGCCGGGACGGGCGACCTCAAGTTCAGCCCGCAGCCCCATGTCTCGAACTAAGGGAAGGAGGACGTGTTGGAGATGAAAAGCAGAAGGGGCAAAATCCTGAAACAGGCCTCCGTGCAATTCCACGGTGACCGGTGACCCGGCAAAGGCCAGCACCGGCAGGATGCCGAGGGCCAGCATGGTCGTCGAACCGGCGGAGCCGATGTCCCACTGATAGTGGCGTCCTGCCTTCAGCGGGCCAGGACGAAACGTGAATTCCTGCGATCCTTGCGCAAGCCCTTCGGTCTGGCCGTTGACGAGCTCGGCGATGGCCTCGACTACGCGGATGTGTTGCGGGCGCAGGCCAGGCTTCTCCCGCTTCGCTCGTGCATTGACCATGTGAATCGGTTGGCCTGTCAGGGCGGAAAATGCGACGGCTTGCCGTACGATAGTACCGCTGCCGGAATAGCGGGAACCATCGATGGTTAGGATTGCGCGGTTGGCCTGTCGCAGGGACATGCGAGATTCAATCCAATTCTGGGTGATGTTGGCCCATCGGCGTCATGAGTCTACCTGGTGCAAGACCCGGTGCAAAGCCTCGCCCACTGTTGCATCTTGCCCCATCGCTCCCCACTTCTCTGTCGATGTCTACCCCAGCCGATCACCTGATCCGATGGGCGTGCTTCGTATCTCCATGAACCAAGGATGGAAATTTATGAAAGATCTGTCCATGACCGTTGTGGCATCGAGATTGCTCAACTTGTGTTTAGGCAGGAACTGTGCTCATCGTCCTCCAGAAGAGGAGTATCGCCATGAGAGTCACCCTCAGCATCATCAAAGCCGATATCGGTTCTATTGGCGGCCATATCTGTCCCTCGCGGCAACTGCTGGAAACCGTTCGGAGCTATGTTGCCCAGCGTGGCTCTTCGCTGTTGATCGATCATTACGTCAGCAGTACCGGTGACGATATCGCAATCTTGATGAGTCACAGGCACGGCGCGGGACACGAAGCCGTCCACAAACTGGCTTGGGACGCGTTCCTCGCCGGGACAAATGTGGCCAAGCAGCAGGGGCTGTACGGTGCCGGTCAAGATTTGTTGAAAGACGCCTTTTCAGGTAATGTGCGCGGGATGGGACCAGCCGTGGCGGAGATGGAATTCAACGAGCGGCCGAATGAGCCCTTTCTATTCTTCGCGGCTGACAAGACCGATCCCGGCGCCTTTAATCTACCGCTGTATCTGGCCTTCGCCGACCCCATGAACACACCGGGTTTGATCCTGGCGCCCAACATGGCACAAGGCTTTCGCTTCGTCATCATGGACGTGAATCATACTGAAGGTGACCGGATCATCGAGCTCACCGCTCCGAAAGAATTGTACGAAATCGCCGCGCTGCTGCGAGACACGGAGCAGTACGTGGTGGAATCGGTCTGGTCAGTCACCAGCGGTGAACAAGCAGTGGCGGCATCCACCTCACGGCTGCATAACATTGCCGGGAAGTACACCGGCAAGGACGACCCGGTGATGCTGGTGCGGGTCCAGAAGGATTTTCCGGCGACGGGCGAGGTCTTAGCGCCCTATGCAATCGGTCCTTATGTGGCAGGTGGCATGCGCGGCTCTCACCAGATGCCCTTGATGCCGGTCCCGCTTCAGTCGGGTATCAGCTACTTCGATGGCCCTCCGGTGATCACCTGTGCCGCCTTCGCCATGCACGAAGGACGGTTTACCGAGCCAGCGGACGCTTTCCTCCATCCGTTCTGGAACCGAGTACGGGACACCGTCTCCGACAAAGCCATCGGCATGCGACGCCAAGGTTTCTTTGGTGCTGCGATGCTGCCCATGGCGGAATTGGAGTATACCGGCATCATGGAAAACCTGAAGGCGCTTGAACCACGATTCCGCGTGCGCACCGATTCGTAATTAGACACGATCGAAGCATCCTAAGGAGGCCGCGGGATCATGCAGTTGAGGTGAACGAGCGATCACCGCAGAATTCCGCTCACGATCATCTCCACCGCTTGCTCCGGTGAGAGTCCTCGCGCCATCAAGGTTTCCAACTCTTTCTTGTCCACGCTGCCGATGGCGGCTTCGTGGGTGACCTTGGCGTCAGGATGAAATACCCTCACGATGGGGATCGCGCTGGCATGGGCTTGGCCTTGCACGATTTCCATGCAATCCACGTGACCGCGGGCTCCTTTTGCATAGGCTTCAGTGATGCCGGTGATCTCTGCACGGGCCTCGTCCTCAAGCACCACACGCGTCTTAATCAACCCTCGCGACCGTTCCCCTCGAAGCATGACGGCTTCCTTGAGCGAGATCCGATCGGTCTTGCGTGCGAAGATCTTCGCAGTGAGTTCGGCGATGCCATCTTCTTCCACCTCGACGAGATAATCGATGTCGAGACTACCCACTGAACCAGACAGCAACGAGAAGTCGGAAAAGTACCGCGCGCCTTTTCCAATCTTCACAGTAGCATGGGGTATGACCAGCATGCCGCCGTGAGGGCCATGATAGTGGCCTTCGCTATAGTTCAGCGACGCGCCGGGTCCGATGTCGATCGTGGCCTGCATGCGATGCTCTGCTGCGGTGGCCACAGGAAAGAGGCAATGGGAGAGCACGGAGGCCTGTGCCCTCTCTTCCACGAAGACGTCGATCTGAATGCGTTGACGACCAGTCGGATGGGCCAGGCCGAAACACATATGGATGGGTTGCGCGATGGTTATGCCGGCTTGGACGGTCATCTTCCCGACGATGGCATCAGGGGTTTCTTCCAGGTCCAGACGGAGCCCAGGCACAGACCGGCGGCTTAGGATATGGTGGCCTTGACCGACGACATGCGCGATCCGCGCATCATCGAGGATCGTCGGCTCCGCTCCGACCATCGGCAAGACGCGAGTGAGTTCCTCAAGCTCGGACATATCCGCAGACCTCTCCATCGCATCGCACGCACGTTCGGCCGCGAAAGTGTTCGATGACATGGGCGGGGTCGCCGGAAAAAATGATCCGCCCATTGCA
>JARFPM010000031.1 GCA_030444405.1 Nitrospira sp. | reverse complement strand
GCTTCGAGATGTTGGTGACCTCAGCTCCCGAAATGTTCTTCCCAAGCGTTGCAGATTTCATCTTTGCGCTCCTCGATGATGGCTTTGGCCGAACGGAGCTGCGTTGCAGACATTCCGAAATTTCGTGCGAGCTCAATCCTTGGCGCCAACCAGAACTTCGCTTCGCCACGCTCACAATAGACGTGAACGTGTATTCGGCGCTCCTCCCGAGAGAAAAAGTAGAAGCGAAATCCTCCAGCCTTAAAGATAGTCGGACTCAAGCACGGCCCCTTCTTACCTCAGCCGGCGCACCATGGCCTCACTTCGTACCGGTACGGCAAATGTTCCACCGTTAGATTCCCAGCAGCGGCAAGTCTACTTGTTGCCATTTAGGGACGCAAGGCATGTAAGCTCAACTATACTGATCCCACGTGTCGCACTGCTTGATCGACCAGAAGACGGCTTCTTTGAGCTTCTTGAGCGTCACATTGTCGGGATCGCGAATGGCCTGGAGTTTCTTATCCAAATCATAGAGTGGTTGGATCGATCGCTTGTCCGGGATCTTGCCGAGTGCCCAGGCGACTTCGGTCAAGACCGTCCAGTCCGTCTTCGGATCTTGCAGTTTGGCCAGTAACGGCAAGACGACCGACGCGTCCCCATGGAGGCCGCCGAGCTGTCCTAGCCCTTTGGCGGCAGCCGCCTGAATTTCCGGCTGCGGCGAGGAACTCATCAAGTCAACGAGCAACGGAATGCCGTCCTTGCCGAGATTGCCCATGGAGACAATGGCCTGTTTGGCCAGATCTCTATCTTTAAGAGCTTCCTTCAATCTTGGCAGCGCTTCGTCAGCCTGCATCTCGCCCAGCAACGACATAATTTTGATCTTCCGAGATTGGCTGACATCCGGAGAATCGAGCATTTTGAGAAGGCGATCGGCATGGCCCCATTCCGCCGCTAGGAGGAGCGGAAATTCGTATTTTCCTAGGGCTTCCTGCAGCTTGGTTATCGCATAGAGGGCAGGATCAACCTCCTGGGCCGCCTGCGCGGCAGCCACGGAATCCTCAAACTCCGTACGCACCTCTTTCTGCCACTTGATTTTCATCCCGCCGAGCACGTAGGTCAGCTGGCAGGCGGGCCCCTTCCAGAGGCGCGATGGCGCGTCAGGAAGGTCCGCATCTCCCCCAGCTGCCGTCGTGCCTTCCCACGTCTTCCGTTGCTCACATTTCGTACGAAGGATGACATCATGAGGGCTCGTAGGATCTCGAACGGTCACGTAACCCATTTCGTTCAGGCGTTGAGCGACGATGTCGGCTAAGGCACCAGCCTCCACCCCGCCCTTATCCGTGATAGTGATGACGTCGACCAAAACGGTCTGAATCTTTTCCAGTTGGGCTCTTTGCTCCGGGGTGAAGTATTCCCGGTAAGCGTGCGCAGATGAGTGAATCAGGCTTAGAAATAGGCAGACTGCCAGGGGCGATAAGGCCGATTGTTTTCGCATGGAACAACTCCGCCCCCTTCATTACCAAATCCAGGTGTGGGCGGGATCTCCCGGGGAGCCAAGCATACTTCCAGTATACACTGGAACTTCACCCCCGGCAGCGTTGACGAGCAGCTTGTTCGATCGCGATCCTCTCGTATTGACAGCTCATAGGTCCCAATGCTAGTTTTTGCAGCTCTCCTTCGTGCCTCGCACGAACCGTTTACGTTTCTCTAAATATTGCATGTGGATCTGGAACGGTGACTAAGACAACAGTTGCGCGACGTTACGCTCAAGCCCTCTTCGAGCTCCTCGATCACTCAACCATCGAAGACACACGGGGGACACTCACTGGCCTCGGTCAGGCCTTGAAGGAGTCCGCTCAGCTTCGCCACGTGGTGGCCTCACCTGCATTCGGGGTGGAAGATAAAATCACCGTCCTCACCGCACTCGGCGACAGGCTAGGGTGCCCTCCGGCCGCTAAAGCGTTTTTGGGGCAGTTGGTGAAGAAGAACCGGGTGAACTTTCTGCCGGAAATCGCCGACGCATTCGGCAAATTGGTCGATCAATCAAAACGGACGCAGCCGGTGACGGTTTCCTCCGCGACGGTTCTTCCGCCGGCGGAACAAGATCGAATCAGGACGCGCCTACGCGAAACGCTGAAGCGCGAAGTAGATGTGACGTTTCAGATCGATGCCAGTCACCTCGCCGGCTTGCAAATTCACATCGGCAGCAGGGTGGTCGACAGCACCGTCCGAGGTCGCTTGCGCGATTTGCAAGTCCTGTTGACGCGAGAATAAGGAGTAGCCATGCAGATCAGGGCAGAAGAAATCAGTGCGATCATCAAGGAGAAGATCAAAGGCTTCGACAAACAGGTTGATGTCAAGGAAATGGGGTCCGTCATTCAGGTCGGCGACGGCATCGCCAAGGTCTATGGCCTCGACGGAGCCATGGCCGGCGAGATGCTCGAATTCCCCGGCGGTCTTTACGGCATCGCGCTGAACCTTGAAGAAGACAATGTCGGCGCCGTGTTGATGGGCGACTCTGTCGGGGTCAAAGAAGGCGATCCGGTGAAGCGTACCGGCCGCATCGCGGAAATTCCGGTGGGTGAAGCGTTGATCGGCCGTGTGGTGAACGCGATCGGCCAGCCGATCGACGGCAAGGGAGCCATCAAGTCCTCGCTTTCTTCGCGCATAGAAATGGTCGCCCCTGGCGTAAATACCCGCCAATCGGTTCGGGAACCGTTGCAGACCGGCATTAAGGCCATTGATGCCATGATCCCCATCGGCCGTGGACAGCGTGAATTGATCATCGGCGATCGTCAGACAGGCAAGACCGCAATTGCGGTCGATACGATCATCAATCAAAAAGGCCTCGGCGTATTTTGTATCTACGTCGCCATCGGCCAAAAACGCTCGACTGTCGCTCGAGTCGTGAAGACGCTCGAAGAAAACCATGCCATGGAATACAGCATGGTGGTATCGGCTAGTGCCAGTGACCCTGCGCCGATGCAGTTTCTGGCGCCATTTTCGGGAGCCGCGATCGGCGAGTATTTCCGGGATAATGGTAAGCATGCGTTGATTGTCTATGACGATCTATCCAAGCACGCGGTCGCCTATCGCGAGTTATCCTTGTTGCTCCGCAGACCACCAGGCCGCGAAGCCTATCCAGGCGATGTGTTCTATCTGCATTCCCGGTTGTTGGAGCGCGCGGCGAAATTGAGTGACAAGCTCGGCGGTGGCAGTCTCACGGCGCTGCCGATTATCGAAACCCAGGCTGGCGACGTCTCAGCCTACATTCCCACGAACGTCATTTCGATCACGGACGGTCAGATCTATCTTGGCAGCGACCTGTTTTATTCCGGCATTCGCCCGGCGATCAATGTCGGTCTCTCGGTGTCGCGCGTCGGTGGATCCGCGCAGATCAAGACCATGAAGCAGGTGGCCGGGACGCTCCGGTTGGACCTCGCACAGTATCGCGAAATGGCGGCATTCGCCCAATTCGGGAGCGAGCTGGATAAGGCAACCCAGATGCAGTTGGCGCGCGGTATGCGCATGGTGGAATTGCTCAAGCAAGGCCAGTACAAGCCGAGGCCGGTGGCCGATCAGGTCCTCTCGATCTATGCGGGCGTCAACGGGTTCCTCGACGATGTACCGGTCGACAAGGTGCAGCAGTTCGAGAGCGACCTGCTCCACTATATTCAACAGCACCATGCGGAGCTGAAAAAAGAAGTCACCACCATCGGCAAGATCGACGACAAGGTCGGCGCTCGCTTGAAAGAGATCATCACGACCTTCAAGCAGAAGATGGGATACGGTGCAAAATAGATAGGAACAGCTGCTCTGCGGCCGATCAAAATCGGTTGTCCAACGCGGTCGCAGGGAGCCCCACGACTGACGCGTACACAACAGTACGTCGCAAGGAGGAGGGCGACTGAGAACAAAGGTGGGAACCATTTTGAGCGGATCGTATGCCTAGTCTTCAATCGTCGCGCCGTAAGATAGCGGCTTTCAAGAATACCCAGAAGATCGCCAAGGCCATGAAGATGGTGGTGGCGGCGAAGCGCGAGCGCTCGCAGGATCGTATTTTTGCCGCGCCCCCCTATGCTCATAAGATGCGCGGGGTGCTGAGCGATCTCAGCCAGCGCGTCAATCGCGCCTCCCATCCTCTCCTACAGAAACGCGATGGGAAGAAGATTGAAGTCCTTGTCGTCACGAGCGATCGTGGGTTGTGCGGCGGCTTCAATGGCAACATCGTCCGCAAGAGTTCCGAATTTTTCCGGCAGTGCGAATCTCGCGGCCTGCAAGTGAACCCGAGCATCATCGGCCGTAAAGGCCGGGACTACTTTCGCCGCCGCACCTGGCCGATTCGGCAAGAATGGACCGGCATCTTCGATAAACTGAGTTTCGAGCATACCCTCGATATTGGCGGCGACCTCACGGATAACTTCGTGAAGGGCTCGTTCGACGAGCTGTATGTGGTGTACAACGAATTTAAGTCCGCCATCCAGCAACGGGCAATCGTGAAAAACTCTTCCCAGTCGATGCTCAGTTGGAGTTCGGTGCCGCACAAATGGAAGGGGCGACCAGCGGCAGTTACCTATATGAGCCGGAGGAGGCGGAACTGTTGAACGCCTTGGTCCCAAAGCATTTCCAAGTGCAGGCCTACCGGATTTTGCTGGAGTCCGCAGCCGCCGAACACGGTGCCTGTGTGGCTGCCATGGATGGGGCGACGCGCAACGCCGGTCAGCTCATCAAGAAAGTGTGACGCTCTATTACAACAAGATTCGTCAGGCAGCGATTACGAAAGAGCTTATGGATATCGTCGGCGGAGCCGAAGCGCTCAAATAGCCGACCCGTTTCGTCGAAAGGAGCATCCCGTGGCGACTGCAATAGGCAAAGTCATCCAGGTCATCGGGCCGGTGGTCGACGTCGAGTTTCCCCCCGGTCAGCTGCCGAATATCTATAACGCACTCAAGGTCACGCAGGATGAGAACAAGACTGCGGGCACACCTGCCATTCGGATTACGCTTGAGGTTGCTTCGCACCTGGGGGAAAACCGAGTCCGCAGTATCGCGATGTCTACGACCGATGGTCTGACCCGCGGGATGGATGTGCAGGATACCGGAGCCCCGATTTCGGTACCCGTTGGCCGAGAAACGCTCGGCCGCCTCATCAATGTGCTCGGCGAGCCAGTCGATGAACGGGGTCCGATCAAGGCCAAGAAGGCGTATCCCATTCACCGCCCCGCCCCGAAGTTGGAGGACCAGGAAACCAGGACTGAGGTCTTAGAAACCGGGATCAAGGTGGTCGATCTGCTTGAGCCCTACAGCAAGGGCGGCAAGGTGGGACTCTTCGGCGGCGCTGGTGTCGGCAAGACCGTCATCATCATGGAGCTCATCAACAACATTGCTTTGCATCACGGCGGGTTCTCTGTGTTCGCCGGTGTCGGCGAACGGACCCGTGAGGGTAACGACCTCTGGCACGAAATGCAGGAGTCCAAGGTCATCGATCCGGACGATTTCACCAAGTCAAAGGCCGCGCTCGTGTATGGACAGATGAACGAGCCGCCCGGAGCCCGCCTCCGCGTCGCACTGACCGGCTTGGCCGTTGCCGAATTCTTCCGCGACGAAGAAAACCAGGACGTGCTCCTGTTTGTTGATAACATTTTCCGGTTCACGCAGGCCGGTTCTGAGGTGTCCGCGTTGCTTGGCCGTATGCCGTCGGCCGTCGGGTATCAACCGAACCTCTCGACTGAAATGGGCGCGCTCCAGGAGCGTATCACCTCGACCAAACGCGGCTCGATCACTTCCGTGCAGGCCATCTATGTGCCGGCCGACGACTTGACCGACCCGGCTCCGGCGACGGCGTTTGCCCACTTGGATGCGACCACCGTGCTGTCACGGTCGTTAGCTGAGTTGGGCATCTATCCGGCAGTTGATCCGTTGGACTCAACGTCACGTATTCTCGATCCGCAGGTCATCGGGGAAGACCATTACAAAATCGCGCGCGGCGTGCAGTCCGTACTCCAGCGTTACAAGGATTTGCAGGACATCATCGCCATCCTTGGAATGGATGAATTGTCGGAAGACGACAAAATGGTCGTGGCGCGTGCTAGGAAGATTCAGCGCTTCCTCTCGCAACCCTTCCACGTGGCCGAAGCCTTCACCGGTGCTCCTGGCAAATATGTGAAGCTGAAGGACACGGTCCGCAGCTTCAAGGAGATATTGGAAGGCAAATATGACCATCTGCCGGAACAGGCATTCTACATGGTTGGCCCGATCGAGGAAGCTGTGACCAAAGCTGAGAAAATGGGAGTGAAGGTATAGGGAGGCGGATGAACCGAGCATCCTCCTTGCTCGCGCAACACGCGGTCTCGGAAGACCCTCGTTGCATGCGCGCAGTGGAGGACGCCTCGCTTCCCCCCCTGTAGGGGGAAAGGTAAAGGAAAAGAAAGAATGGCGAGAACGATTCTATTGGAGGTGGTGACGCCCGAGAAGCAGCTGTTGAGCCAGCAGGTGGATGAAGTCATTGCCCCTGGTTCGGAAGGAGAGTTCGGCGTACTCCCGGGGCACTGCCATTTTCTGTCGACTCTTCGCATCGGCGAACTCCGTTATCGGATCGGTGATCAGACCAACCATATGGCCATTCTCTGGGGCTATGCTGAAGTCACCCCGGCCAAAGTCACCATCATGGCGGAAATAGCCGAGAAAGCGGAAGACATTGATGTGGATCGGGCTACTGACAAAGTCGCTGAGGCAGAGCGACGGCTGCAAGCAGGCGGCTTGCCGTCTGAAGTCAAAGAAGCCCAGATCAGCCTCGAAAAGGCGCGTCTTCGCAAGAAAATCGCCGAACGCGCGAGAAAGACTGGTCACGCATAGCCCGTCGATTGTTCCCCTGCATCCTTTCATTACGCCGATTAACCAATCCCACAGTGCACAGTTTATCGGGTTTCACATCCCCAACCGGCAGAGCCGAAGCCACTCTGCCGGTCACGATTTTGCTTATGGCTCAATCGCCGGCTTTCTGAAGCACCGATGCACGTTCAGGTCCCGTGCTGCTGTTCGATTACTGTCCCAACTGAATACTGATCACGATCGCACCCATGACATCGTTGAGCTTGAAGTCACGCTTCGGGCTGTCGGGATGAGCATTGTGGCAGCCGAGACATGCCTGGGTAACGGCCAGACCGGCATACACCGCTTCGAAATAGCGAGTATTGCCGACCTTCGTGACTCGGGTGTAGGGGCGGTCGGGTTGAGTCAGGATGGTGCCAAGCCCGATACTTTCTAGAGCGTTCGTCCCGACATTGCGTTTGTTGATCGGCCACAAGCTAATCAGCCGGTACTGCATCCCTAAGCCTTTTTTACCGACATGCCGTCCGGATTCCATCCAGGTTGTCCCAGGCGCGGTCCTTGGTCCAGAGAGAGGCATTCTAGTGGGCCTGCTATAGCTCAGTTCACGAAGATGTGTCGGAGTAGTTTTTAGAGGAGGATCTGGTCTCACGAGGGAGCGATTCAAGCAGACGATCAACCCATTTCGATGGTAGCTTTTCCACTGATTCAAAAATGCGGGACTGCCACCAAGACGAGATCTCGCTGAGGTCATCCTTCTGAAAGCGATGTTCGACGATGTCAAATGTATCGTGCCGATAGAGCACGACATCGAGAGGGTATTCAACGCTGGTCGAGCTGGTGCGAGTGGCATCGAAGGCTAGAAATCCCACCTTCAGAGCAAGGTCCATGTTGGAGTGGTACCGCAGCACGCGATCGAGGAGCGGTTTGCCATAGCCCGTTTCGCCGATGATGCAATAGGGCGTGCCCTCACTTACTTCCACCCAGTTGCCCTGGGGGTAGATGAGATAGAGCTTGTGCTCCCGGTCGTTTTCCAACTGCCCTCCAACCAGAGCGTGGAGGTCGAAGATTAATCCCGCTTTGTCGAGCGCGTCTTTGTCCTCTTGTGCAACCCTCCGGATTTGCGCAGCGAAAACGTTGACGGCTTTAAACAGCTTATCGAATGTCTGATCGCTCTCCCCGATAGCTTCGTCGAAATAGGTGACGGCCTTGTCGCGCACGGAACGCAGCCCCGAGGTCATGAGAAACATCGAGTGCCGTCCATGCTGATGGATGGAAACCTTTCGTGCCGTAATGCATTCCACGCCGGTCGTCACCCGCGTGTCGGCGATGCCGACTAGCCCATCTTCTACTTTCATGCCTAAGCAAAAGGTCATTGTGCCTCCGCTCCGGTGATTGTGCTGTGGACGGGACGAGGGGCAAAGAAGGTTTCGCAAATGGCGTCCCCCACACGGTTGAGCTGCGCTTGAAACTGATCCAAGAATTCATGCAAGCCCCCGGATACGCAATCCTCAAGATCGCCGAAGTCCAACTCCGCGCGCAACCGTCCCAGCCGTTTCTCTGCTTGGTTCTCATAGGATCCGTGCTCAGACCCGGAGATGGCGTGGAGCGAATCTTCGCTCTTGATGAGACAGTACCGGATGGCTCGCGGAAATGTGGAGTCGAGAATCAGGAACGCCGTAACATCGTCGGGGGAGATGCGGCCGAAACGTTTGTAATTCTCGAGGGCGCTGGCGGATTTCAACAATGCGGACCACTGGATGATATCGAACGGCGTGCCGACTTCGGCGACGGTCGGGAGCAACATGAAGTATTTTACGTCGAGAATGCGGGAGGTCTTGTCCGCTCGTTCCAGCAGACGGCCAAGCCTGGCAAAATGCCAGCCTTCTCCGTGCGACATGGTGGCATCGGTAATGCCCAGAAAGAGATGGCTGTTTGCTTTGACGTCCGCCAAAAACGTATGAAGATTGTGGCTAGACAGGCCTTTCGAAGCAGCGGCTCTCACCATGAGATAAAAGCGGTTGACTTGCTCCCACATGTCAGTGGAGATGACTTCTCGGACTGATCGAGCGTTTTCCCGAGCTGACGTCAGGCAGGACAGAATCGAGTTGGGGTTTGCGGCATCGACTGAGAGAAATTGGATGACGGCCTCCTTCGTCGCCTTTCCATAGCGGTCTGTAAAGCTCTCATGATCGCCCGTGGTGGCCACCAATGGTTCCCACTGCTCCGTGGTGCCTCTGGGAAGGTCGAGCGTGAGGTTCAAATTCACCTCGATGAACCGAGCATAATTTTCCGCACGTTCGACGTAGCGGTTCAACCAATAGATGGAACTGGCGACTCGGCTCAGCATCGTTGGCCCAGTCCTGCCTGTTCACCAATTATTGGACAATTCCTGGTATTCCACTGGCTCGCGAAGGAGGCACTCATGAAAGGACCCATGTGTCTTTGTTGCCTCCACCTTGAGAGGAATTCACCACGAGAGACCCCTTCCGCAACGCCACGCGCGTCATGCCTCCGGGTAAGACGTATACGTCCCGTCCATACAACACGTATGGACGTAGATCGACATGACGCCCTTCCAGATGATCCTCCACCAAGGTGGGCACCCGCGAGAGTGCCAAGGTTGGTTGGGCGATATAGTTGCGTGGGTCTGCCTCGATGCGACGGGCATAGTCCTCACGTTCCTGCTTTGAGGCATGGGGACCGATCATCATTCCGTACCCACCGGCTTCGTTGGTGGCCTTCACGACCAGTTGATCCAAATGCTCCAAGACATAGGTCCGATCCCGTCTATCGGAACAGACATAGGTCGGCACGTTGGGGAGGATCGGTTCCTCTGCCAAGTAGTAATTGATGATCTTCGGGATGTAAGCATAAATGGCTTTGTCGTCCGATACGCCGGTGCCGGGCGCGTTGGCGAGCGCCACCCTGCCTCTCTTGTAAGATTCCATAAGACCGGGCACTCCCAGTACTGAATCGTGACGAAACGCCAGTGGGTCCAAATAGTCGTCATTGATCCGCCTGTAGATCACATCCACGCGTTGAGATCCCTTGGTGGTTCGCATATGGACTGACCCATCCACGACCGCCAGATCGTTGGCCTCGACCAATTCCACACCCATTTTTTGGGCGAGCAGGGAATGTTCGTAATAGGCGGAATTGAAGATACCCGGCGTGAGGATTACGACGGTTGGATCAGGAAGGTCCGAAAGGGACCGAAGGGTTTCCAAGAGTTGGCTTGGATACCCATCCACCGGCCGCACGCGATAGGCCTCGAACAGCTCGGGAAATGTCCGTTTCATGACCTGTCTGGCCTCCAACACATAGGCCACTCCGGACGGGCAACGGGTATTGTCTTCGAGGACATAGTACTGGCCATCACCGATTCGGACCAGATCGATCCCTGCGATGTGGCACCAGATGCCCCGCGGTGGGTTGAGGCCGATGCAGGGCTGCAAGAAGCCCTTCCCGGAATAAATCAGTTCGCTGGGAATCACCCCATTCTTGAGGATCTTTTGGTCGTGATACACATCGTCGATAAACAAGTTCAACGCGCGCATGCGCTGGCGAAGCCCGGATTCGATGCGTTCCCAATCCGATGCCAAGACGATCCGTGGCACGATGTCGAAGGGAAAGATCTGTTCATGGCCGTCGTCACTTCCAGAAATGCCGAACGTCATCCCCATGTTGAGAATGACGCGTTCCGCCGCTTCCTGGCGTTTCTTCAGTTCTCCTTCCGGCAGTGACGCAAACTTTCGCAGCAAAAGCGTGCTTCCGGGTCGTGGTTGGCCTTTGTCCTCGTAGAGTTCGTCGTAGAATCCCTCTGGGTCGTAATGCGAAAATCGATTGCTCATCTGAGTTGCTCCGGGGCAGTCACCCTAACAAAACACCACGCTGGCTTCAACAGCTCCCTGGGAGAGAAGCCGAAGAGCTTCTCCGGTTACCGCCCCCAGCGGAATCTCGATGATCAGCTCCCTACAACATCGTCGAACTTGAAATCATTTTGAGGGCTGGGCCAGTCTACTCCGACAATATGGTCCTCAATATGGTCCTCCGTTACGTAAGAAGCAAACCGCGGGTAATCGCCGATTGCATTTGACCAGAGCTCTTTAGTAGCGTAATTGGCTCATGATTACAGAATTTCTCGTCACATCCGGGGAACAGCCGAAACGGCTGGACCTCTTTCTCGCCAATCGAGAACGAGACATCTCGCGGTCGGCGTTACAGAGGCTGATCGAGCTGGGGCGCATTCGCATCAACGATCAGGTCGTCAAAGCCAGTCAGAAGATCAAACCAGGCGACCGGATTACAATGGATGTCCCCAAACCGGAGCCCCTCTCGATCAAGGGAGAAGCGATCCCGCTGGAGATCCTTTTTGAAGATGAGTCTCTTCTGGTGTTGAACAAGCCTCCTGGTATTGTTGTCCATCCTGCCCCAGGAAACTGGACCGGTACGCTTGTCAACGCACTGCTGCATCATTTCCAAACGTCGGGAGGATCAATTTCGACCATCGGGGGGAAAGAACGGCCAGGCCTTGTTCATCGACTTGACAAAGAAACCTCCGGCATCATGGTGACTGCCAAAACCGATGTGGCGCATCGTGCCCTTGCAGCGCAGTTCAAGCTCCATACGATCACCAGGGTCTATGAGGCATTGATCTGGGGCGTCCCCAAGAAAGGGCGAGGAGTGATCGAACTGGCAATTGGTCGGGACATCAAAGACCGGAAGACATTTTCCTCAAGAACGACCAGTCCCAAGGAATCTATTACAGAGTATGTGGTGGACCGACGGTTTGGGAAAGTAGCTGCCCATGTGCTGCTCTACCCGCGAACGGGCCGAACTCACCAGCTTCGAGTTCACCTTGCCTCCTTGGGACATCCCATTCTGGGCGATCACACGTACGGCGGACGAAAGGTGTGTGTAATCGGTGGGGTGGAGATGCCTCGGGTGATGCTCCATGCCAGAACCCTCGGTTTTACTCATCCGGCGACGGGCAAGGTGGAGGACTTCACAAGGTCGGTACCCGGCGATATGAAGCGGGTGATGCATGCGCTTGAACAGCTCATCTTCCCTGAGGAGAAAAAGCCGCGTGAACCAGTTGCCGACTTGCACCTTACCGAGGATGCATGCTGACGGCCGAAGTACTTGATGCTGTGGGAGGGTTAACGTCTCACATCAAGTCCTATGCCGCCAAACTTCCGCCGATTGTCCGCTTGAGTACAGTGCCATCGGGCGTGAAACCTACATTCGAGGCCGTCGATAGTTATGAGAACCTCGTCTCGCGCCTTCGACGCCAGAGTGCCGGGACTCCCTACAAGGCCCTGAATGAATCGTTGGTGTCATCGCTGGAGGCGTTTGAAGTCGGGAACCTCCTCGGAGCCATTCAACCCCTTCTCTCGACGTTGGATCACTTGGAACGAATGCAGCGGGATAAAGAAATTGCGATCGGGCGAATGGACGAAATGCGACTCAAGGAGTACCGCGCCGCCCTACACAAAGTCCTTCCAGGCAATAAGCCGGAGTTGGATCGTGCGGGTGGCGGCATGTGATGCCACAGTTATGAGCGCTGAGTGCTTAGTTCTTAGTTTTTCGGAGAGGCCCAACTCATCACTCAAAACTCACAACTGAAAACTCCGCAAAGCGGCTAGTGCCCCATCTTGGGGCCCAAGGCGTTCGCACCGACGGTGACGAGTTTGAAGCGTGCAGCGCTACCACAGTGGGGGCACTTCGCTCGAACGGTTTCATCGTCGAGCACTTCGTGCTCATCCGGTTTTAGCCACATGAGGTGGGAGCACTTTGGGCAGCTTCGGACTTGCGTTGACATCGGTTTCCCCGTACACTCTAAAACAATTCGGGAGGATACTCTAATATAAGATGCCTCCAACCCTCAAGTCCGCCGTCACCTACTCCCATAACGAACCTCCCGAAGTCCCCCAGCTTCTTCGGCTGTTCCATCAGGCGCCTTGGGCGAAGGATCGATCCGCCGATGATGCCAAAGCCATGCTGCAACATACTGATGTGGTTCTCTGCGCCTGGGACCGTGATCAGCTGATCGGCTTCGGCCGCGTACTCACCGATTTCGTCTATCGCGCGACCATTTGGGATGTGATTGTCGATCAAGCCTATCAAAGACAAGGCATCGGGACTGAAATCGTCCGGCGCATCCTCAATCACCCGCGCCTCAAGAGGGTGGAGCTCTTTTGGCTCTGCACCAGACGTCCGGGTTTCTATGAAAAATTAGGATTCAGCTCAAAGGAGCAGACCGGGATGGTATGGAGCCGAAGCAAAGATAGTCGACTTGAGTGAAAACAGTGAGGCATGCCTCATGCACACGCCCACTGCAATAGCGTTTCGGAGGTGAGCATGAGGCACCAGGGAAAGGCCAGTTAGAAGAACATCTTTCCGCCGAAGAGAAAGCCGAACGAGGACGCATTCCAGTCATCCTGCCTACCGCCAGTACCGGTCGTATGGCCATCGTTTCGCTTGTAGGCCCATTCGGCATTGAGAGCAAACCGTTCGCTAAGCCTGTAATCCGCCCCCCAGCCTAGTCGCCAGGCAAAGGTGTTGCTGGGACTGATGCGAATAGCCGTATCTTCACCGAAGCTATTGACGTTCACACCGAAGCTCATGTTCACGTACGGAGTTATGTGACCAAGTTTTACGGGACGCAATTCTACCGTTGGAAGGACCGATACTGTGTCTTGATGTCCCAGGTCTACGTCAGGCTGCTCGACACTGACTCCGTGCCGCTCCCATTCCAGCATCATTCCAACCAAGAGCCAGGTGTTGAGGCTGTACAGGCCTTGAAAATTGACCAGTGGTCCGATGGATGTCGAGGTGTTGTCCGAAAGCTGTTGAGTCAGCGGACTAAAGCCTGCACGAAAGCCCAATATCCATTTGCCTGGTGCTGTTCCCCCGAACTCTTCTGCGAGAGCGCCGTTTGAAAGGGGGAGTAGAGCGACGCCGACTGCGAACATCAACCCAATTACACTTCCTCGGAACGCTTGCCTACGCATGAACCTCCTCCTCTGGTGCTGGTCTTTCCCATTAAGAGCGAATAATTGTCTTTATCCCAATCTTCTTACAGTAGGAATACAGGGGGAATAACGATAGCACCACGATCGCCGGCGGTTGTGTTTTGCACATAACATTATCATGAAAATGGAGCAATGCACCTAATTAGAATGAACGAGGTGCAGGCGCCGCAACCGTTTGGGAGACAGAAAGACGGAGATAAAAAAGACGGTGGTTGCCAGTAAAACTATTGCCGGTCCGGAAGGCACGTCCCATAGGGCGGAAATCATGACGCCGGAAACTGAGGTCAGGATTCCGATCGTTGCGGAATACAGAGTCAGCGCCGTAAGGCTATGAGTGAGTTGATAGGCTGTCGAGGCGGGAATCAGGATCATCGCAAACACCAAAATAGCGCCGACAGTCTTCAGTGAGATCACGACTGTCAAGGCGACCAACGTCAGAAGCAGAAAAAATATCTGTCGTGCTGGTACACCGGAGGCCTCAGCCATCTCTTGGTCGAAGGCGATGAAATAGAGCTCTTTTGCAAATAGCAGCAGGAGGCCCAACACGAGAACGCTCAACGCTCCGATGGTGTGAAGTTCCTCAGGAGTGACCGAGAGAACACTGCCGAATAAATATCCGTACACCTCGGCATTGTAGGTTTTCATCAGTCCGATAAAGAGAATGCCCAGCGCCATTGTCGTGGTATAGAGAATGCCGATTGAGACGTCCAATTTCATTCTGCCACGTTCTTCGACCCAGCCGGTAATCCAGACCGTCGCAAGGCCGAACACGATGGCCAACAACAAGGGCGGCCAACCCATCAAGTAGCCGAGAGCCACACCCGCAAATGCAGCATGCGACGTCCCCGCCCCAACAAACGCCAGCCCCCGCAAGACCACAAACACCCCGATGACGGAACAGAGCCCTCCCACCATCGCTGCGGCAAGAAGGGAGCGTTGCATGAAGTCGTAGGCGAGGAGATCCAACATTGCGTGCAGTCAATTCCTAGTGGTGATGGTGATAATCCTCGACTATGACGAGATCTTTCTCAGCAATAACAAGTTCTTTGCCATACACCTGGTGAAGAATCTCCGGCTTGAGAACCTCAGCGGGGGGGGCGGCAGCGAAGAGTCTGGTTTTGAGAAGAACCAATCGATCCACCCGTGAGCGGATCATATTAATGTCGTGCGTAATAAGGAGGACCGTGAGTTTAAGCTCGTCATGAAGGTGCTGTACCAACTCAATGACATTGTGTTGGGTAGTGATATCCAAACCAGTGGTCGGTTCATCCAATATCAGGACCTTGGGTTGCTGGGCCAGGGCTCTGGCGATGAAGACGCGTTGTTGCTGGCCGCCGGACAGTTGCCCGAGGGCATTATCCTTGTGAGATTCCATTCCGACCTGAACCAGGGCTTCCAGTGCGATGTCATGATCCTTCCTTCCTGGACGCTTGAACAGGCCCAGTGCTCCGTAACGACCCATCATCACTGTTTCGAGGACCGTCACCGGAAAATTCCGATCGACGACCCCTTTCTGCGGGAGGTACCCGATTTTGGCGCGATGGTGGCAGCGGAGCTCGTCACAGGCACAGTCGAAGATACGAAGATGTCCCTCGATTGGAGGGAGAAGCCCCAGCACGGCTCGACAAAGCGTCGTCTTGCCTGATCCGTTTGGGCCGATGACTCCCACGAACTCTCCCTCGTAGATAGCCAACGAAATGTCTTTGAGTGCGATGAGTCCGGGAAATCCAAATGAGGCATGGTCGAAACGGATGATGGGCTCGCGGGGGTCAGACACGGAATCCGAAACTCCTTCCGACGGTAAGAGGAGAAAGGCTACGAGGTCGTTTCCAACGCATCGGCTAATTGGAGCACATTATGGCGAAGCATGTCGAGGTAGGTCTCGGTTCCGGGCAAACCGCCCGGCATCGTCGTCAAGACGACGACACGGGCCTTGGTCTCCCTCGCCAGCAGCTCCGGGAGTCGCTGGCTGAGTTGAACCTCTGATACGACAACCCTGATATTCTCCCTTCTCATCTTCTCAATGAGAGACTGCAGGTGAAGAGCCGATGGTTCGGCACCGGACTGCCTATGAATCGTGCCGACAATGTCCAGGCTGAATCGCTTTGCCAAATAAGGCCAAGCCGGATGATGGGCGATGAAACGTCGGTCGGATAGCCGCTGAGTACGCCCGGACAGCTCTTTTTGCAACTGACCAAGCCGTTGGAGGTAGGCCGCTTGATTAGCCTGGAATTCAGCCGCATGACTTGGATTCACTTCACTGAGGGCGTTGGTGATGTGGTGCAGCATGATGGCGACATTCTCAGGGTCCAGCCAAATATGCGGATTGCCGGATTCCCCTTCGTGATGCGCCCCTTCATGAGGGTCGGCATCGTCTCGAATCAGCTCTACTCCTTGGGATGTCGTGATCACACGTAACAATTGGCTTCCCGCGTTCTTCACCAGAGATGACACCCACACCTCAAGTCCCATGCCTATCTCCAACAATAGCCTGGCCTTCCGGACTGCGACCAGATCGGTGGGCTTGGGTGAATAGGTGTGCTCGTTTTCGTAGCCGCTCAACAACGATGTGACTCGTACATGAGGGCCACCGACCTGCTCCGTCAGATCCTTCAGGACGGGAATCGTTACCACGACTGGAATTGGATCGCGAGCCTCCGTCAGGGTGTCAAGGGGGGGATAGAAGCCGGATAGCACGGCGAGGAAAGACAAGACATGCCACTTCCTCACATGGTTGATCAGAAACATCGGCGGGACGGTACCATCCGCGTATTACGGTGTCAACGACATCATCCTCTTGGTATCGTTCAATAGGCCCTGTCCATTCGACTCCTTGACCATACACCAAAGTTCGATTAGCGTAGCACACCCACTCGGGATGCACACGGGTGGTGAAAGGATAGCGAAGATGAATGTAGTCGGATTGATGTCAGGAACTTCAGCTGACGGGGTCGATGCGGCGCTGGTCACCGTCGTCCGTCAGAAAGCCGGCCTCAAGGTGGGGATGCTCGCGTTTCATTCGCTTCCCTACCCGCGTTCGCTGCAGCAACGAATTCTCTCGGCGTCGGTTTCAGGAACGGTGGCGGATATTTGCCACCTGAATGCGCTGTTAGGCGAATGGTTCGCCGACGCCGCTTTAGGAGTCATTCGGTCGGCTCAATTGTCCCCAGAAGACGTAGACCTGATCGGATCTCACGGCCAAACGATGCACCACCTGCCCCATGGCATCAGAGATACAGGTGCCAGCACAATACGCTCCACACTGCAAATCGCTGAGCCGGCCGTGATTGCCGAACGTACGGGGATTACCACAGTGGCCAATTTCCGCCCACGCGACATTGCGGCCGGCGGGCAAGGGGCGCCGCTTACCCCGGGGGTCCACGCGCTGCTGTTTCAGCATCCACGCCGCGCTCGGCTCATCGTGAATCTTGGCGGCATCAGCAACGTCACTTACCTTCCCCGCGGATCAGGCTCTACGGACCTGGTCGCGTTCGACACGGGGCCGGCAAATATGGTCCTCGATGGGCTCATGTCCCGCACCACGAATGGTCGGGCTTCGATGGACCGTGAGGGGCGTTTGGCAGCCAAAGGCCGGGTCGATTCAAGATTACTCGCCAAACTTCTCGCACATCCGTATCTTTCTCAGACACCCCCCAAATCGACGGGCCGTGAGGCGTTCGGTGCGAAGATGCTGGATGAATTACTCAATTGGCAACAAACGCGTCGGTTATCGGTCGAAGATCTTCTCGCAACTTGTAGCCGCTGGACTGCCGAAGCAGTCGGAACGGCAAGGCGATGGATCAAGGGAGGAATCGATGACGTGATCGTGGGTGGAGGTGGTGTCAGGAACCGGGCGATTATGGGATATTTAACGGAGATCTTTGCTCCCGTGCCGGTCACGTCATTTGAGTCCCACGGTTGGGATAGTAAGGCGCTGGAATCGGTGGCTTTTGCCGTCCTCGCGTATCAGACCGTGATGGAACAGTGCGGGAACGTCCCATCGGTTACGGGGGCGGCGTCCCCAAGGTTATTGGGCTGCATCGTTCCAAGTGGCCCACGGTGGTATGAGCGGCTGCGAGGGCGCAAAGGCGGAAGTAAAAAGAAATGAGAATTCTTCTGGTCGGTTCGGTCATCGCGGTGATCCTCGTGCTTTGGCGCTATCTGACGAAGGGACGACGAAGAAAGAAGAAGACAGCGCCGTTTGCCATTCCTCCCGGCGTCACCATCGGTTCCACCCGATTGCTCGAGGAAGAAGAGGTTGCGTTGTATAGCCTCCTGCAAATGGCCGTGCAGGAGCGCTACCTCGTGTTTAGTCAAGTGCCACTATGGGCCTTCGTAGAGGTCGAAGCGGGGGCAAAGGCGCGTTCCCATGTTTTGCGGCAGATCGCACTCAAACGGGTCGATTTTGTCTTGGTCCATCCCGGGTCATGCCGCGTTGAACAGGTCGTGCAGATTGAGCATGAATCTTCGCCAGCTCATCAGGCTGAACGGCAGCACGTCATCGAATCGGTGCTCGATGCGGCGGGAATCAAGCTGACGAAGTTACCGCCAAAGCAAAGCCATTCGTTGCCCGAGCTCACCGCTAGACTTGGGATTACTACAGAGGAGTGACGAGAGCCGAGCCGCTTGCATCGAAAGAGACTGTCTCCTACGGCGATTGATTCGTCGAGTCTTCGGGACTGGGGGAAGCCTCGATGGCTTTGCGAGCGAGTTCTGCTTCCGAGCTGTCCGGATATTGTTCCACAACGCGGTCAAACATGAGCCGCGCCTTCTCGTGATCACCAAGTTTCGTGTATGTCTGGCCGAGCTTCAGCGTGGAAGCCGCCAATTTCGGGCTGAGCGGATAATTGGACACGACTTCATAAAACGACTTGAGCGCGTCTCGATATCGCCCCATTCGATATTGACATTCTCCGATCCAATATTGCGCATTGGCTGCTAAGGAGGATTGGCTATGCAGCTCGATGAAGAGTCGGAAACCTGCCATCGCCGCCTCGTAGTCGCGGTGCTTAAATTCATCCATAACGCGATCGTATAATCGGCGAGTCGTATCCTGCCGTTGAGTAGGGGCAGCCAAGGACTCGCTGGCCGAAAAGACAATGAATAGGAGCGTGAGAATTCCGATATATTTGTGGAGCATAGCTGGCCTCCAACCTTTGGCACGGCAGTCGAGTGACTTGCGCACGCAATCGGTATGCCAGAGCCCCGACCATTCACGAACCAGAAACGCTGGAAAAACCGGAATTTGCTCGATCACGGAGCCATCGGCCTCGAGGGTTTTCAAGGGACGAGTAGATGAAGACACAGATTTGTACAAAGTGGTTCGATCATCGAAGAGTCGATGAGCGTTAACTTAGGCGGCTGGAGGATGGCGAATCATCGGGAATGTGAAACTGAAAAGAGCTTCCCCCTTGTTGTTTGGCTCGATACATTGCGGCATCGGCATGCTTCAAGAGCTCATCGACTTCGTGATCATCGGTCGGGTAGACGGTGATACCAATACTGACTCCGATCAACGCCCTGTGCTCCCCAAGGGGGAATGGTTCAGCCAATAGCTTGGTGATTCGTTGTGCGACAAGCGCGATATCCTCTTCGCACGTCAGGCCTTCAAGGATAATAGTAAACTCATCTCCTCCCATGCGGGCGACCGTGTCCACTTCGCGCACACACTCTTGAAGTCTTTCAGCGACGGCCTTCAAAAGCTGATCACCGACATTGTGCCCCATGGTATCGTTCACCGGTTTGAATTGATCGAGGTCGAGGAGCATGAGACCGAGAGGCTGTTGGAGCCGTTTGCTGCGCGCCATAGCTTGGATAAGGCGATCACGAAACAAGGTGCGGTTCACAAGGCCCGTCAGCTGATCATATTGGGCAAGGTAGGTCACCCGCTCTTCAGCCCGTTTTCGTTCAATGGCATACCGGATTGATCGGGCCAACAGCTCCGACTGCCCCTGCCCCTTCACGAGGTAATCCTGTGCGCCATTCTGAACAGCCTGTAACGCGAGCGTCTGGTCATTGAGTCCACTCAGCACGATAATGGCAATCGTAGGGTTCGCGGCTTGCATTTGACGAACGGTTGAAAGTCCGTAACCGTCCGGCAGTGAGAGGTCGAGAAGGACGGCGTCAAAACGTGCGCGGGCCAGGTGGGTCATGGCGTCGCTCAGGCGGGTCACATGGATGACATCGAATTCTTCCATGCCCCAGTCCGCCAGAATGTCTTGAGTCAGGCGTGCGTCGACATCGTTGTCTTCAACCAATAAAATCTTGATCATCGCGCTCCGGGCCAGAGCTTTCTCCCTAACCCCTCCTGACCACGATTTCACGCACATGATAAGTATAGCTAAAGACCCTGAATCAACAAGCGAATCCAGGAAGTAGCGACATATCTGAGTCGCCGATAAAGAGCGTGTAGCGCAAAGCCTGGCGGGTTTGTCGATCCCGGCACTGAGATCCGGCCAAATCCTTTTAGGTAGAGAGAACGAAGGAAACTCGGAGGGGCTCAATCATGAGGCTCGAAAAGGATCCTGGGACTGTTAGGATAAGCGCCGGTTGGGATCTGCTCTGGGCCGATCGCAGCTTCACAGGCGTATCCCGGTTCAAAGGGCCATAGCAGCGAACGGCCCACGGAGCTGCCACGGATATGAATATACCGCAATGTGACGCCCATGCGAGCGGCATCGTCCTTCACCTTCACAGTACATTCGTCCGGGGAATAACCTCGACGCGAAATTAGAAGAGGTTTGCCGGATGCGCCTAGGACGGAGAATTCGCTTGCACATCCCGTGACCGATAACACCACACACAGAATCCCGGCGAGTCGGCCGAGAACCATCTTGAGACCCATTGGAATCGCCGCCTCCTCTGATTGTCCGAACTCACACCTCTCAAGACAAACCATAACATGAAAAGCGGCTCTCAATCGACTGGATGACAAATTTGCTAACAGGCAGTTCGGCTGCAGAGATCCTGCCTCCCCGATTCCTGCAGAACTTGCCGCTCACTCGGCAGGAATTTCCCTTCTGAGATATAACGCTATCTCGACAGTGTAGCGATGCGCGGCTATTTCTCGCATCCCTCTCTCTGGCACAGAAGTTGAGGGAGACGATCGAGTTGTGCTGATCCTGAGATTGGTGCTTGGCCCTCAGTAGGTCCGTCCGATGGATGAAATGGATTCGTTCACTGCGCTTTGGGAATTGCTCGCTCGTGACGTGACGGTTGTCGGCGGGCTTCAGAGTCCTCTGTTCAGCTGGATCGGTGCTGCGGGGATCCTCACTCTTTGTCTGTGGCATAGTGCAGTGCTCATCCGAAGTTTGTTACGAATTCAACGGACGCTTTCGCGGTTCCAGTCTGCCGTTGCACCTCTGGTCCTAGCACGGCGGCGGGTTTCCAAAGACTGGCTTGTCATCCCGGCTTTGGCGAAGAGGCGGGCGGGTCTTGATAAGTCGTCGGAAGCGCGACGCGACCTTGACGACCTGCAGGCATTGGATCGTGCGGCACGGTCGGAGCAGGTTTTTGCCAGAGAGTGGCTTTCGTATCGTAAGACTCTTGCGGTAGAGCAATCTGCCTGGTTTCTTGAGCCGACAGTCCACAGTCAGCGCTCTGCAAGTGATTTTTTCTCCTTTGAATCCATCTGTGCCGCCCATCTCAATGTCCGTTTCTACAGGCAGCTTCCGGCCTTCATGACGGGTATGGGTTTGATGCTCACCTTCCTGGCCATTCTGATCGGCCTCAGCAAGCTCCATGCGAATGGGTCGGATATCGATGGAATCCAAGGGCTTATCAACGGGCTGTCAGGAAAGTTTGTCACATCTATTGTCGGTCTGGCGTGCGCCAATGCGTTCACTCTCCTCGAACATTCTCTTTGGCATCGCCTAGGCAACCGACACCGGGAGTGCATCTCCCTCCTGGACGAGATGTTTCCTCAGAAAGCCGCCGACCAATTTGGCCAGGTTTCCTCATCGACGAACGGACCTTCAAGCGCCGTAGTGGCTCCCATCCAAAACGAGACAGCGCATCAGCTTGTAGAGGTCGTGCAGCAGCGCCTCGGACCAACCGTCGCAGCTCTGAACTCCGCCTCACAGGCGCTCACGGCTCTGCATTCACAACATTCAACGACGAAGTTTGATGATTTGCCGGGGGAGATCGGTCACGAGGTCCAGCGGGCGCTAAGACCCTTGATAAATTCATTGCTGGAAGCGATTCACGATCTCAACCGATCGATTAAGGAACAGTGCTCACCAGTGCAGCTGTCTCAATCAGAGATCGAAGCGATGTTTCAGGAACTCAGGAGCAGTGCCACTGCGACGACAGAACGTGTACGTCCGGCTGATAATGACAGCAATCCAGGAAAGCCACTTGTTTCACATGAAACGGCACGGAGCGAACGAAGGAGATGAAGTCGATCATCGCACAGGACTCCCCTGACAGCTCAACCGTGGTGACGAGCGGTGTTGCAGATCTAATGACCTCGCTCGCCGTCATCTTCATCCTACTGCTTGTGGCCTATGTGGCTCGAGTCGAAGATGGAAATGCCAAACAAGCCAGGAGCCCTGTCGTAACGATGGCCATGACGCCGAGACTTGACCTACATCATCCACCACGGGAAGCCAAAAGGCCAAGCGTCCATACGATCACGGTGCCGGATGCGGCGATCAACTTTGATTTTGGGAAAAGTACGTTGCTCCCTACTGCAGAATCCTTCCTGTCCGAGGTCATGCCTCACTACGCCTCAATGACCTGTGGACCTGGAGAGCAGGAAGTGGAAGCCTTTGTCATAGAAGGGTACACCGACGATCTGGGTGACGATATCCGCAATCTGAGACTCAGTCAGGACCGCTCATTTGCAGTATTGGCCAAAAGCTTGGAAGTGATCCGCGAGAAGCTTCCTTGGGCCTATGAGTGTTTTTTGCAGAAAGCCACTGCCAACGGGCGCGGAAAACAGAACCTGCTACGCAATGATGCCGGTCACCTCGACCGAGATAAGAGCCGCCGCGTCATTTTCAAAATTCACATGCGACCCACGTAGCGTCCCGAGCACGCACTGCGCCGGCTTTCCAATCATCAATGGTTTACCAGTAGCACGATCTCAGATCGATTCGGATCCTGCCGACGACTCGCTTCATCTCGGTAATTGCTATTGGTGAAGGCTCGTGAAGCCCGTCCGCCATATGCGGCGAGTCAGTTCGATAAACTGCTCGATGGAAAGGGTTTCCGCTCGGGTGCTGAGGGAGAGATTGAGGGAATTCAATACCGCTGCCACCGGTTCTTGCTTGTATCCTTGATCTTTCAGGGAGTTAATTAGTGTTTTGCGGCGGTGCGCGAAGGCGGCTTTCACGAGTGTGGCAAATGTGGACCCTTCCTCCTGGTTCAGTGCTCTCTGATGTTTGGTTTTCAGCAGGACCACAGCAGAGCCGACGTCCGGTTTTGGTCTGAAGCACTGAGCGGAGACGCGGAACGCTTTCGTGATCTCTGCCGCATACTGTGCCATGACTGAAAGAATTCCATAGTCTGAGCTGCCGGGTTTTGCTACCAATCGATCGGCGACCTCATTTTGGAGCATGAGGACCATGCGGGGGAAACGGTCGCGCTGGTCGAGAAGCCGGAAGAGGAGAGGGGTGGACAAATAATATGGAAGATTGGCGACGACGATGGCGCCGATCGGAAGGTGCTCGATGGGGTAGGTCATCGCATCGGCGAGGACCAGCGTGAGGTTCGAAAACCGGGGCTGTCGTTCAGTCAGATAAGCATGGAGCCGCGGATCGACTTCGATTGCCGTCACGTGGCCGGCGGTACGGCAAAGCGCTTCTGTGAGGATGCCGCGCCCGGGGCCGATTTCCAAAACGGTATCGGTCGGGGTTAGTTCCGCCAACGCGACGATTTTGCGCACAATGTTGGGATCGATGAGAAAATTCTGTCCAAGACGTTTGATTGGTACAGGAGGGAGAGAGGAGGAGTCCACCCCTCAACTCTCAGTCGGGGGAGCCTGGGATAATTGCTCGGCCAATGCCCTCAGTCGTATGCGATAACACTCCACAAGATCGGCAAATTCTTCCACCAGGTCGTGAGTAAACGATGGCCCTGGCTGAACGCTCGCGAAGGCTTGTCCTTCACGATGGCCCAGGGTATTGGTGACAAGCGCTACGGTGCGGGCTTTCCATTTTGCGATTCGTTCCGTCCCGGCGACAGTGTTCAGATCTTGAAGAGTCTGTTTCTCGAGACTCTCCAATTCGTCAATTTGCTGCCGGACCATGGCAAGACCTTTCGAGGTATCAGACAACACGTCTGGCCGGTCCCTTCTTGGTCGGAAGTGCAGCCATTTTATTCCGAGCGATCCTGGCAGCCAGCTTGACGGCCTCAATCAGACTTCCGGGATCGGCGACGCCCTTGCCGACGATATCAAAAGCGGTTCCATGATCCACTGAGGTGCGGATAATCGGCAAGCCTACGGTGAGATTGACGCACATGCCGAAGGCGACAAGCTTCAGTGGAATAAGACCCTGATCGTGGTATAGGGCGACGATGCCGTCAAATGATCCTTTCGCGGCTTTTCCAAATAAGGTGTCCGCCGGCAGAGGATCACTTGCCAGGATGCCTTTCTGCTGGGCAGCACGGGCGGCGGGCAGAATCACTCGGGCTTCCTCATCGCCGAACAATCCATGCTCACCGGCATGGGGATTGAGAGCAGCCACTCCTATCCTGGGGCGGTTGATTCCGAACAGCGTGGTCAGCGCCAAATGAGCCAAGCGGATCGCTTTTTCGATCTTTGCTTGAGTCAGCAGCAACGAGAGATCTCTGATCGCGACGTGTGTCGTAACGAACATGATCCGTAAGGGCCCGCCCACGATCATCATGCCTGACTCGTTCGCTTGAGTGAGATCGGCCAACAATTCGGTATGGCCTGGGTACTGGCAGCCAGCCATATTGATGGCTTCTTTGTTGATGGGTGCCGTCACCATTCCCTCGATACAGCCGATCTGAGCCAGTTCGACTGCCTTTTTGATAAAGGCGACTGAAGCCGCACCGGTCTCTGCCGCTGCAGCACCGGGTTTAAACCTTCCCAGTGGTATCTCCAACGGGTCCAGCACGGCCACCGTTCCTCGGCGCGGTATCGTAGTTTCATGGCCATCAATGTGGAAGACTCTCAGTTCGAGCTTCAGTGCCTTGATCGTTCGTTCCAATACGGGAAGCGATCCGATGACGATCGGTCGGCAAACATTGCGCAAGTGAGCTCCAGACAGTGCCTTGCCGATCACTTCCGGGCCGATGCCGGCCGGGTCTCCCATCGTGATACCCAGCAAGGGGAGTTTGGAGGATGAGGAATGCTTGCGAGGTGATCGCGACTCAATTGACATAGAGATGCACGGTATAGCCGATATAGAACACTGCTCCAGCGGCGAGCAGCCACGGCCGCCACTGGCCTCCGATCAGAATCTGCAGGAGGCAGACTCCCACGGCCTGCACGGCCAAGATCATGGTGGTCAATGCCGATGGTGCAATCGACCATTCGGTTCCAATCAGCCCCAGAGCCACCGGGAAGGTGCCTTGAAAAACCATGGCTCCTGTGACATTGGCCACGGCGAGCCGGTCTTTTTTGCGATAGAGCCAGAGAAAACTGTTGGACATCTCCGGCAGCTCGGTGGCGAGCGGTGCGATGAGCAATGCCAAAATCAACGGTGACATGTCGAACAAGCCGGCCATCGATTCAGCAGCCAAGACGAACAAATGGGCGCCCAATATCAATCCGCCTAACCCCAAGAGGGCTTGAAATGCGATCATCGCGTACGACGGTGTGGCTGCGGTTTTGTCGAAAATCAGCGGCTCCAGGTCACCGCCTTCTTCTTCCCCACCGGCCGGTGTGAATTTGAGCTTCATGTAATAGATATACAAACAAATCAATGCACCGGCTGCAATGAGGTGAATCAATCTAGCGGGTAAGAAAGCGCAACCCAGGGCGACAAAATACCCGAACATAAAAAACGTGAGGTCTATCAGCACTTCACGATAGTTCAGATGAAATCGTGCAGTCCGCTTGCCCGCCCTTGCATAGAGCAGCAGAAGAACGGCCAATATGGGCAGCACCAGTGTGCTGAGCATGAAAGGCGCGCCTAAGATGGCGCCCAAGCCGACCTCAACCTCGTCCTGGCTTTCGCCGAAGAAAATCGCGATGATGGGGATTGATGTTTCAGGCAGGGTCGTGCCGATTGCGGCAAAGACGCTACCTACGGCACCCTCGGAGATACCTCGCCGTTTGCCCAGCCACTCAATGGCATTGGTAAAGAGTGCGCAACCACCGAGCGTGACCGCGACGGAAACGACAAAGAGGAGAACGTAGTACAGAACGGTCACGCCCGGCCTCGCACGTTGCCCATTCTGTTCTTCCGGAGTCCTCGTCGATAGGCCAGCAGCGCTTCCTCCATAACCGTCTTGAGGGGGCGACCGGTTCGTTTTGCGATGGCCTTACAGTCCTCATATTCGGGGGCTGCTTTGTCCCATCCGGCACCGACCTCGGCGACTTTCATGCGAACGACTCCGTCTTGGGTCGCGACAGGGACGAATCGTCGCGGAAGGACCCGCCGGCGTACCTCGTGCAGACGTACTCCAAGCGTGGTCGTTTCCTGAAAGAGGACTTCAAGCACGGCATCCGTCCGGTCTTCAGTGGCCAGACAACTCACCACGATTCCTGGTCGACTTTTCTTCATGACGACGGGAGTCAGCGCGACATCAACCGCACCGACCTGAAAGAGCTGTTCCATGAGGTATTCGTAGGTCTGTGGACTGAGGTCGTCGAGATTCGTCTCAATCTGTATCACCCGCTCGGTCTGACGCGCCTCCGGTGTGGACTCTTCCTCCAGAAATACGCGTAAGGCATTGGGCCACCCGTCTGGATTACGGTCGCCGGCTCCGTAGCCTACTGCCATACTTTTCATGGCCGGCATAGGGCCGAATTCCGACGCCAATGTTCGAAGCAGCGCAACACCGGTGGGAGTTGCGAGCTCGCAGCGTGGGCCGGCGGCGTAAATCGGGATCCCCTTCGCCAGCTCCGCGACAGCTGGTCCTGGAACCGGTAGGAGCCCGTGTGAGGTCTGAATGGAACCGGCCCCTACATTGATGGGGGACGATGTGACTCGGGTGGCGTTCAAGAAATAGCAACCCAGTACGCCTCCCACGACATCGATAAACGAATCTACAACCCCGACTTCGTGAAAGTGAACATCCTTCACATCGACTCGATGGGCAAGGCCTTCTGCTTCAGCGAGTCGATCAAAAACCGATTGACTACGTGCCTTGACCGGGCCGGGCAGCGTACTGCCGGCAAGGATCTTTCGAATACGAGAGAGGGTCAGCGGACGTTGAAATCCCTGCTGAACGACCACGTCGACCTTTGTCGCCGGGAGCGCGCCACGATGCACTTCACGTTTCCGCAGTTGATAACCGCTGAGCGGTAGGCGTTTGAGGCCGTTAACTAAGTCTGTCCACGACAGCCCAGCGCTCACTAGTGCACCCAGGACCATGTCTCCACTAATTCCAGAAAAACAATCGAAATGCAGATGCCGGCCCACGGACTTCCTCACCCCGGTACACGTAAAATGACCGGTCATCTTACCGAAGGCGGCCAAGAACGGCAATCATTTGGTTCATTGTCGAAGCTTCGTTGACAGCTCAGGGCTGCTATGCTATCCCCTGAACAATGCCGTTGAATTGAACTGACCGTGCATCGTGGCGAACACGGCGCCCTGACTCACGAAGCTAGGTTCGGTTTTTCGTTGAAGACTGTAAACAATTTACATCGTACGACGCTCCTGCTCGGGGTTCTCACCCTCTGTGGTGGTCTAAGTACATTCTACCCGGCAGACGGGCTCTCAAAGGTGAAGAGCCCCCGCGTTTCCAGGCCCGAGCCTGAGCTCAAAATTGTCGGCCTCAACATTGCGCCGACACCATTTACGTTGGGCAACGGCCCTCTTCAATTTTCCGTGACGGTCCAGCTTCCGAAAGAAGTGGATGGAGACATGATCTTGGAAGTAACATCCCTCATTAGTTCTCCTTCGAAGACATCGCTTCGATTTCTCACTCATCGACAGACCATCCAAGTCCTCTCAGCCGTGGATGGGGAGATGGAACGATCGAAGGTATCCGTCGAACTTGCCTGGGATGGTCAGGATCACCGCAAGCAACTTGCAGGGGTGGGCACCTATTCGTATGAGGTGCGGACAAAGTTGTTGGCAAACGGAGAAAAGGGGTTGCGCACCCTGATGGTCGCTTGGCCGAAGCGGGGTACGCTGGAAGTGCGTTAGAGAAGTCAATAGTCACTGGTCAATGGTCACTTGGAACCTGTTCTCTTCAATGACGAATGACTGTTGACCAATGACTGGGCTCCCAACAGATTGATCCGATGCGCAAGACATGCTGCGCCAAATCCGTTGTCGATGTTCATCACTCCCACACCCGCTGCGCAGGAATTGAGCATCGTCAGCAGTGCAGCGACTCCCCCAAAACTCGCACCATAGCCTCGGCTGGTCGGCACGGCAATGACCGGGCAGTGGACCAAGCCTCCCACCACGCTCGGCAGGACGCCGTCCATACCGGCGACGACGATCACGACCTGCGCATGAAATAGCCGATCTTTCTTTCCGAGCAGCCGATGGATGCCGGCGACACCGACATCGTACAGCCGCTCGACGTGGCTTCCCATCACTTCCGCGGTCACACGAGCTTCTTCCGCCACGGGCACGTCCGCAGTTCCCGCTGTGACCACGAGTATATGCCCATGTTGTTTCTGCCTGGAGGTGCGAATTGCCACAATGCGTGCATCGGGATAGTACTGTGCTCGCCGATTCAGACGGCGAATGGCACGCGCGACCGATGGGTCGACACGAGTGGCAAGAAACGGGCCCTGCTTCCTGATGAGTGCCCGAGCGATGGCGATGACCTGTGCCGTGGTTTTCCCTTCACACAAGACCACCTCGGGGAACCCTTGTCGTAAGGACCGATGATGATCGAGCGAGGCGAAGCCCAGATCCTCAAAAGGCAGTGAGCGCAGGTGCTGAAGTGCCTGTTCCACCGTAACCTGTCCTTGACGGACCTGCTGTAAGAGCCGTTCGAGCCCTTCAGGATTCATGTCCACCCTTTCTCTGATTTTGCGTCCCGTTCCATCAAATCACTGACGGCCTTCAAACAGGATTTATCGTCGTACAACACGGCGTTGATCTCTTGTATGATCGGCATATCGACCTGATAGCGACGGGCCAACGTGAGTGCCGCACGACTCGTCCGAACGCCTTCTGCGACAGCCTGCATTCCGGCCAATATCGTCTCCAACTTTTCTCCCCTGCCGAGCCGAACGCCGACCGAATGGTTTCGGCTGAGCGTGCCCGTACAGGTCAATACCAGATCGCCGACTCCGGAAAGTCCATAAAACGTGCGTGGATCAGCTCCCATCGCCACGCCTAGCCTGATGATTTCAGCTAGGCCTCGGGTAATGAGCGCCGCGCGGGCATTGAGTCCGAGGTCCAGACCGTCGATCACACCGGAGGCCAGTGCCATGACATTTTTTAAGGCTCCGCCGAGTTGTACACCGATGGCGTCTGTATCGGCGTACACCCGAAATACAGGCGTCATCAAGGCACTTTGAAACCGCCGCACCAATTGTTCATCTGAGCCGGCCAGGCACACGGCCGTGGGTTTTCCGACACTGAATTCGGAGGCGAAACTGGGTCCGGAAAGCACCATGAGCGAGCAGTGCATAGATGCCGGCAACTCGTCCTCCATCACCTGGGTCATCAGCTTGGCCGTGTTTTCTTCTATGCCCTTGGTTGCGCACACCAACGGCAAGGGGGCAGAGAGGCAAGGCGCCAACTGATGAAACACGGATCGGGTGAGGTGCGAAGGTACGACAAACAGAACCCCGTCGCGGCCGCTTACGGCCTCACCGAGTGAGGAAGTGGCTATCAAACTTGGCGGAAGAGGGACGCCCTTGAGGAAGACAGGATTCTCATGAGAGGTGTTGATGGCGTTGACGACGTCGTGCTCATAGGCCCAGAGACGAACCTCCAGACCCTTCTCGGCCAGATGTTTTGCCAGGGCTGTGCCCCAGGCTCCGGCTCCAATAACGCCGATCTTATTGATAGTGGTCGGCATAAGCGATTCAGCCTCATGGCGACATCATCACTCATCCATTCAGGACGGCGGATTATATAGGAAGCTATCGAGTACCTGTCAACGAATGGAACGTGTTAGTGCAATTTGTCAAGTGAAGTCAAACGGCATAACTAGACCCATGCCGTATCCACGGCACAGCAGTTGCTCTCCAAGAGGTCGATAATAAATGCATCATGATGACACTTGGCAAGAAGCAAGAGCTTGAAGGTTGCATATAGTGAAGGTTCGATGAGGAAGTTACAGAAAATACAACGCTATCTTGGGGTATCTATCATTGCACTATCGCTCACTTTTTCGCCGAATTGCACTGAAACGCGCGCAGAAACGTACATTGCTGGACAATTCGGATTCGCAGTGCCTGGAGGTCTTTCAGGTGGCGATGCCACATCCCCATTCCTTCTTCCCGGCACGACACACGGCGAGCTTGAGTTATCAACTTCTTTTATGTTTGGCGGCAAAATAGGTCACTACTTTAATTCTGCTCGCTGGGTTGGTCTAGAAGCGGAAGTGTTTTATACAACTCCCCACATTGAGCAGCAAGTTCATACCTTTCAGAACCCCTCAGTGCCCGGCGTAACAGCAAGCGCAACTCTTCAAGGAGCATATTTTCGAGTATTAACTTTGGCTCCTTTTAATCTTATGCTTCGTTATCACAAGACTCGATTGCAGCCCTATGTGGGAGTGGGGCCAGGAATCTTCTTTGCGCGAATCAAGGGAGAAGGTCCGGCACCAGACTCACCAGAATCAACCTCAGACAATGCGAGACTCGGGTTGAACGCGAAGGTCGGCCTTGAATACCACGTCACCAAACATCTTATGGCATTTGCTGAATGGAAATTTAATTACGCGCACTTCAAATTCGACGAAAATCAAAATCTCTGGCCTTTCCCCTATGGCCTCGATGCAACCTATACGATGCATCTAGTCTCGTTCGGTGTTGGGTATCACTTCTGATTCTTCATCTTGGAATATAACATCAGCACTGGGAAAACAGATTTCTTTCCTGTAATCTTTCTCTATGCTGTGATCTCTCCTTCTCCCGATTATGCAAATCTGTCCTACCTGCAGCCGGTCACAACCGGAGATCAACCGTTTCTGTATCCAATGCGGTCGGCGGCTCGACGCTCGATCGGAGTGCCCGCCACCTTCTCCACCCCACACTACGTCGGCACCGGACCAGCTCAATCTCACGGTGCTCTATGGGATGGTTGTCGTTCTGATCCTGGCTATCTTGTTCCCGCCATGGGAGACACCACCGACGCAGACGCCCGAGTTTCTCGGTATGTATTTCATCCTCTCTCCTCCGGCTCCGGAAGCTGTCGTGAGCCGCATGCTTCTGACGATTGAGCTCGTCACGATCGCAATTGCAGGGATGTATGGGGCATTCCTCTTCAGAAAGAAGCCGTGAATGGTGAGTCAGAAAGCCGAAAGTCGACAGGTCCTCGCTAGACTTGTGACTTGTTGACTTGACGACGTTTGGGGTCGTGGTTGAATCAGTCCAACGCCAACGTCAGGCACTTGGCCGACCCGCCGGATTTCATGAATTCATCGAGCTGAACCGGGTGAGCTTCATACCCTTTTATGCAAAGCCAGGCCTGAGTGGTGGGACATCCCGCAGGGAGAACGACGTGTTTCCCGACACAGACCGCATTGCAGGCGAATTTCAAGGCTTCATTTTCCGGAACAGTGAGCCGCAGCCTCTCCGGAACACGTTCAGCAATCGCCGTCTGGCCATAGCGATCAAATGCAGCAGGGAAATAGAGGAGCTCGCCGCCGCTCAAGGGACAGAGGCAGGTATCCAGATGATAGAAGCGGCTGTCGACGAGTTCGAGAGGAATGATTTCTCGGTGAAAACGATCACTGAGGATCGGAAAGACTCGGATATCCGATCGCTGTCGATAGCCACCGAACCAGTATTCTGGGAAACCCAGGAGATCGCCTGCTCCCTCAAAATACAGTTCATTTTCTACCGTGAGCAAGTCATAGCCCTGCCCACGGAACCAATCTTCAAAATGCGCTTCTTCAGGCTGACGTTCAGGGTACCGGAAGCGACTCAGCACGGCGGTTTGTCCAACCACGATGCCTGAATTGGCCGTAAATACGAGGTCGGGCAACCCAGGAATGGGAGTCATCCGTTCGAGCACGACGCCCAGGTCCTTTTCAAGTACACGCATCAATTCATGCCATTGGCGTATCGCCCGTTCATGGTCCACTCGGTTGCTGAGCCGCATCCAGGGATTGATCTCGTATTCGATTCCAAAATAGTCAGGAGGACAGACGAGGAGGCGGCTCATGTCGACCGCCCCAACACCCTGGCGAGTTCTGACAAAAACGAGGCTGCATCCATGACGAGGCCGACCGCCTGAAAGCTCCCACGGTCGGCCAGCTTGGTCGGGACCGACGGGTTCACGTCTACACAGACCGTGGGAACGGTTGCCGGCAGAAGATTGCCAGTCGCCACGGAGTGTAGCGTCGAGGCAACAAGCAGAGCCAGCCCGATACCGGGGGTCAAGGCACGCATCGCGGATTGTGCGCGAACAGAATCCGTTATCACTCCGGGCAAGGGACCGTCATCGCGAATCGTTCCGGACATGACCACCGGCACACCTTGTCTGATACAAGCCGCCATGATTCCCTGTTTGATCACCCCTGAAGTAACGGCTGCCTCAATGCTGCCGATTGCACGAATCCGGTTAATGGTCCTCAAATGGTGTTCATGACCATGTGGGACAGCTCGGCCGGCACTAAGCCCATAGCCCAGCGACGTTCCATACAGGTCCGCCTCCATATCGTGGGCGGCGAGGGCATTGCCGCAGAACAATGTGTGCACGAATCCCTGTTCAATCAGCCAGGTGAGGGCTTCTCGGCCGCCGGCATGAATGATCGCTGGTCCTCCTGCCAACAATACTTTGGAATCAGCCTGTCCATGTCGATGCCGTTCTCGCAATTGCCTCATACGAGTCGCGATATCGGCGATGATATGGCCATGGGGTCGTTCAGCCGAGACCTGAGACTCCATAAATCCAAAGACGTCCCGTTCGCGTGGCCGCTGGAGAGGTATGACACGCACCCCCTCTCGACCGACCACGATCTGATCCCCACGACGAACTTCGCCCATCGGCACGGCCTGGGCCATGGAGCGTGCCTCGTTGACCAGAACGGCGAGGTCCATCTCGATTCGATCCACGTCCAGCCATCGACCGTTGAGCCGGATCTGTGTGGGTAGATGCGTCGTGGCATAGAAGTCATCGGGTAACACTCCGTCAGCAGGCGCACGATTGGTGCGGCAGTCGGCCTCACGTTCGATCGAGGCACCGTGTGGTTGAATCGCCTTCAGGATGTCGTCTAAGAGCGCTCTGGAGGTGGTTCGGATCCGAATACGAGCATGAGACGGTTCTTCCCTGGTCTTCCCGATGTGAACATCCTCCAGGTCGAACGTTCCCCCCATCATCAGGATAAGATCAAGCACCTTGGCGAGCAACAGAGAGTCGATGATGTGACCTTGAAGGCACACGCTTTCTTGGTATTGGTTCACAGCGGTCCTCACTGGATGTAACCATATATTACCACCCGCTATGGCAGGAGAAAGAAAATGAGAGGAACTAAGAGTTCGTGGGAGATACTTTCATCAGTTCCCTGAGTACGCTTGTGGCGTAGGCGCCGGGAGGTAGGCTGAAGGAGAGGATGAGGTTATCGCCATTCAGTGACCATTCGAGTTCAGTAAGGGGGGCACGAAGCGCTCTGCGTTCACCACGGAATCCGCAAGCCTTCGCGGCGGCGACGAGGGCTTCCTTTGTTGCACCAGCTCCGGCAATGACGGCTTCCTCGATTCGACCAGGCTCGCCACTGGCCCAGGACACGCGCGAGCCGAAGAGGATTCCTGTCGGACTAATCGCAAAATGATCAGCTCGCGGTTGCTCTTTCTCTGCATCCACTACTTGAAAGCAGGCCCCATTCTCTAGCTTCATGGCCCAATCACCGACGATGACCCGATCGAGACGGTCGATCCGGCGGGCAAGTATTTGATTGAACAAGAATGATTGGTAGGAGTTGAGATACCAAATGCGCGTGGCGCGACTCATCTTTTCACGCCGCCCTGCATCCTGCAGAAGCGCGGCGCCGACTTGGTAATTGTCTCCGGCTTTCCCTTGCCGTTGAGGGCCGAAGTAGTTGGGCACGCCGCGTGTGCTCAGCTGTTGAAGGACGGCCGGCACGGTTGCAGAGGCGTGATCCGCGACATTGCGGATGACTAATCGGAAGCGATTGCCAGCGTGATGGCCGGTTCGTAGCCGATTACGATGGAGCCCGAGGACTTGCACGTTTAAGAGGGCCTCGTCGATTTTGAGGCGAGTGATCTGTTCCGGTTGGACTCCTTGCAAGGACACCATCTGAGTCGTGACGGCTCGCGCGTCTTTCAGGCCTGCCACGCCGATGGCCTGTATCTTGATTCCTAAGGAAGATGAGAGCCGTCGGACCAGATCCGGAGTGGAAAGACCACGTTTGGTGATCGTCACGTACAGATGCTCCCCTTCCCCGCAAGGAAGATAGAGCGGCCGTTCTTCAACTTGAAAGTCTTCGGGCACGGTGCGGATGTGTCCGCTGATTCCAGGCAAGTTATTGGTGAGAAAGGGCTCGATTGGTTGCGTCACACGGTTTCCTTCGTCGGAATAGCGGTTGGTTGCAGGGATACGTTGTCAAATCTGGTGGAAGCCAAGCCCATGGTATACTTTTCTCGTCCATGCGGAAACGATCATGCAAACGACAGGTTGCGGAATGAGCCGGCGACGGACGGTGTCATGGCCTGATCGCGTGCGATCGTTTATCGGTTACTGCTTAAGCGAGCCACTCTATCGGGCGTTCAGCCTGGTTCCTCATTGGGAATGGGGGTTGTCCGATCATGACGTTTCCATCCTCACCCATCCCCATCCGTCCCTTGCCGGTCGTCGCGCCGTCCATCTCACGGATCTGCACCTGGACCGATATCAGGCGAGGCATGATCGCATCGTCGAAACCGTGAGTGACCTTCACCCCGATTGGATTTTCGTCACCGGGGATCTCCTCAACGTACCGGAAGGTCTGCCTCATCTGTTTCGATTCCTCGAACAGCTGCGCGCCATCGCACCCCTGTACATGACGTTGGGCAATCACGACCACTATAGCGGCGTGCCGGTGGCACAGTATGCCGAACTTGCCGACCGGCACAAGATCACGCTGCTGGTGAACCAAAGTGCCATCGTTTCAACGGGAAAGGGAGAACTGGCGATCGTCGGCGTCGATGATCCATCGCTTCATCGTGCGGATCTTCGATGTGTCCCACCTCGCGCCAACTCCCGCTTTACGTTGCTCCTGGCACATGCCCCCAACATCCTCGATTATGTCGAAGCTCAACATGCCATAGACTTGATTCTCTGCGGACACAGTCATGGCGGGCAGTGGAGGGTGCCGGGTATCCCCACCTTCTGGCTTCCGCCTGGATGCAATGGCCGGGTAGAAGGTTTCTATCAACGAGGCAAGCACAGGCTCTACCTCAATCGCGGACTGGGATGGTCCTTTCTTCCCTTTCGATGGAACTGCCGGCCGGAGATTGCGGTGATTGACTGGATAGAAGAATAGGCCGAGCCCCAAGCCCCATAATCGTCACTCGTGCATCCGTTCCAATGCTTCCCTGGCCCTGCTTCTGACGGTTTGGTCCCAATCATGTTCCATCACAGTCTTTAAACGTTCACGTGCTTCGATGGCTCTCAGTCGCCCCAACCCCAAAGCTGCGCAGGAACGCACATAGGCATGGTCATCTTCCAACGCTTTGAGCAGCAGTGGCACGACGGACAGATCTTGCAACGCGCCCAGATGGCTAGCAGCCATGCCTCGGATACGATGCTGCTTATCACCCAGCGCTCGTTGGAGTGTCGTTGCAAACAGCTCTCTCAGGGCGGGGATCGCTGAATCGAGCCCATCAATGCGATATCCATTCATCTCAAGCAAAGCGAACGCCATCTCCAGCTTCTTGTCTTGAACGGTTTCTCGCTCAAATAATGTCAGGAGTTTGGCTCGTTCTTGAGACTTTGCATGACGGCGAACCATCGCTCTGATCGGAATGAACAAGAGGACTGCCATCACCAGGGCGATCGCTGCCATCGGCACGGCCTTGTCGATGATGTAATCCTGCGTGTCAGCCGGTAGCCGTTTCCAGACCCACACGCTGGTCACAATGAGTCCGAGCAGCACGGCAAGCACGGTCAGGTTTGCTTGCCCTTGGGCGCGATGGTCCAACATAGGGCGAAGATCATACGAACGTGAACGATTGGCCGTCAACGAATGGAGCCTCGACGCAACTACCGGCTTGACCGAGATTTCTCATTGAGACTATTCTGCGCCGACTGTAGCATCCGATGCGCTGGCCATGAGACTAACCATTCTCGGTTCCGGGACCAATGTGCATCCCACGCGCGCCGCGGCCGGGTATCTGGTGCGCACCGATCAGCATCTTCTCCTGGATTTCGGGCCACGTACGTTGATGAATCTGATCAAAACCGGTTTCAACCGACACCGGATCACGCACATCCTGTTTTCTCATTTTCACGCGGACCACTTTTCCGATTTCATCACCTTCTTTTTCGACGCAGTGATCTATGCCAAATACGGAGGAGGCCATCGTCCAGGGATGACCCTGATCGGACCGAAGGGCGCCCTCCGACTCTTACGGTCGATCATGCAGAGCTTCCCTAGTTTTTCATCGGCGCCGTTCCGCGTCGTCTTCAAGGAAGTGTCGACCAAACC
>JARFPM010000030.1 GCA_030444405.1 Nitrospira sp. | reverse complement strand
GCCGATATCGACGCGCTCATACCGCCTGATCGCCTCGCCGATGACACCCAACAGCGTTCCGGACTCCACCGTTTCCCCGTTCTGCACGAGGATCTTCCGGAGGATACCGGAGGCGAACGCATCGAGATCCATTACGGCTTTGTCTGTTTCGATTTCAGCCAGAGCCTCTCCGGCCTGCACGTGATCACCCTCTCGTTTTTTCCATTCGAGGAGCACGCCCTCTTCCATCGTATCCGTGAGCTTGGGCATTACAACACGGCTTGCCATGGCTCTCCTCCCCTCACAGTAGTGATTTGACAGCCTCGATCACACGCGGCAGGTCCTGAATCGCCGCATCTTCCAGCGGACGGCAATATGGCATGGCCACATCCTCGAATCGCTCACTCCTGCAAGACGTCGGCGTGCAGAACCGAGCGGGCCGGGAACGGACTCTCATCTGCAAACTTCACGGCAGCCCGCATGACCTCCCCGATCTCCCGCTCCAGCCGTTTGAAATCCGCTTCGCTCGCCAGCTTCTGAGCCATCATTGTATTTTTCAACAAGAGAAGCGGGTCGCGTTTGCGGTACTCCTCAAAAACAGACCGTGACCAGGTCGAGCGATTGATACTTATTCGCAAAGGCCAGACCCGTTGCAAGCGGGATGTGGCTTCCGACGATGGCATACCCGCCCATGAACCGGTGTGGTAGATCAATCAGGTGCATCGATCCACCCTTGCCTTTGCAGAGGCCGGTCGCTTTGCCGAACAACTCGGCCACTACCCGGCCCGGATCGGACCCGCGCGCGAGACAATGTCCGTGGTCACGATAAGCGCTGATGACGTAATCGTCCGCTCGAAGGGAGGCAATGGCGCCGACCGCGATCGCCTCCTCGCCGATATACAGGTGAAGAAAGCCGGCGTTCTTCGCCAGGGCGTACATCTCCACCGATTTCTCTTCGAAGCGACGGATCAGCAACATCTGACGATACAGCGAGAAGAGATCAGCTGTGTCCATTTTGATCATCATGCAAGTTGGCCTCAAGCCAACTCAACCAGAGTCACAGGACAACCGAGGAGGACTGCATGCGGCCGCGTTTCGCTATGAATTCGCCCCGTCAATATTCCTATGGGATCCCTAACCACCATGGAGCTGCTCACAGGAGCCGACCACCTGATCGCCGGCTGACTCACCTTGACAAAGCTTGAAACCGGGTGCTACGACCGTCGCATGGTGAAAACCGACCATCCCCCATTGACCCAAGACTCCCAGACTCCGGCCAAGGTCGTCTCTACATGGTCCGGCCAGGCCCGCGAAGATGCCGTGCAGCGGATGTTCACCTCCATCGCGGGCGTCTACGACCTGAATAACACGCTGTTGAGTTTCGGCCTGCATTACCATTGGAAGAAGATTACCGCTTCCTTCATTACGCCCGTCGGACGGGGGACAGCGCTTGATGTCGGATCCGGTACGGCCGACCTTGCCCTCCTGCTCGAGTCTCGAATGGGACCCAAGGGACGTGTGATCGCATCCGACCTGAACCATGCGATGCTGGCCGAGGGTCTCAAGAAGATCGGTGGGAAAGGACTCACCGACAAGATCACCTGTCTGCAGGCAAGCGCAGAACATCTGGGATTCGGAGACAACACCTTCGACGCGGTCACCACCGGTTTTTGCATGCGCAACGTCGGGGATTTACCAGGAGCTGTGCGAGAAATTCGCCGTGTGATGAAGCCCGGGGGGCGCTTCGTGTGCCTGGAGTTTTCGCGTCCGGTATTTGGTTGGTTACGAACATTGTACGATTGGTATTCTTTCAAACTGCTGCCCTGGATCGGCACAATAGTCGCCCGCGATCGCACCGGCGTCTACGAGTACCTTCCGGCGTCGATCCGGACATTTCCCGACCAAGAGCGGTTGTGCCAGCTCCTACGCGATGCCGGGTTCCGTCAGGTGTCGTACAGGAACCTCAGCGGCGGTATTGTCGCCATTCATGTAGCGACCAAATGAAGAGCTTATAGCTTACGGCCTATAGCAGAAGCCCGGAGAGACTGATCTTTTTTGTGCTATACGCCATTCGCCATTAGTCATCAGCTCAGACTATGAATTCCATTCTCTATATCTTCCTCCCCTGCAAGAAAGTCTACCCCATCGGGATCACCTACATGGCGGATTTTGTCCACCGGCGGAAGCCGGAGGTCCGGCAGCGTATCCTCGACCTGTCCCTATTTCCGCTCGCGCAGCGAAGCCACGCCATCCGCGACGCCGCGACGGAGTTCAAGCCGGACCTGGTCTGCTTCTCGTGGCGGGACATTCAGATCTTTTCGCCGCATGAGGGCGATTCGTCGTTAGAGCACGCATTTAATTTCTACTTTGCCAGCAACCCGCTCAAGCGAATCACCGCCTCCATCGAAGGCGTGAAGCAGCTCTACCGCTATTACAATCACATCTATACGATCCTGTCGTACCCTGCGTTGATCCGCAAAGAGTTTCCCAAGGCCCAGATCATGATCGGAGGGGGGGCCTTTACGGCCTTCGCCGATCAGTTGATCGAAAAGCTTCCGGAAGGAACCATTGGAATTCTCGGCGAAGGAGAAGACGCCATTCTCAAGGTGATCGAAGGCCGATCGATCGAGGATGAGCGGTACATCATCAAGGAAGGGAAGCAGATCAGGAAAGGCCGACAAGGCTCACCCGCGTTGCTCGACACCCTCACCGTGGACTTACCCTATCTCACATCGATTTTCCCCCAATATGGGGAATACATCGCTGAGTCGATCGGGGTCCAGTCCAAACGAGGCTGTCCCTATGACTGTGCCTTCTGTCTCTACCCCTATATCGAAGGGAAGCGAGTTCGCTACCGGCCACCCGACATGGTCGTCAAGGACATCGCCCAACATTACCACCAGTGGGGCGCCCGCCGTTTTTGGTTCACGGACGCTCAGTTCATCACCGGGAAAGAGGCCTACCCTCAATGCACGGAAATCCTTGAGCGGATCGTGGCTGAAAAACTTGAGATCGAGTGGTCCGGCTACATCAGAACCTCGTTGATTACCCCGGAGCTCGCCAAGCTGATGGTCCGATCAGGCGTGGGCGATCTGGAGGTAGCCATCACTTCCGGCTCACAAGAGGTGCTGAACAACCTCCACATGGGATTCAAGTTGGAACGGTTGTATGACGGCTGCCGCTATCTGGCGGAAGCCGGCTTCAAGGGTAAGGTGATCCTAAACTATTCTCTGAATAGCCCAAAGGAAACGGAAGAGAGCCTCCTTCAGAGCGTCGAGTCCTACAAGATGGTGGCCTCGATCCTCGGGGAAGAGCGTGTGTTCCCGTTGATGTTTTTCCTAGGCATCCAGCCGAATACAGACCTGGAACAGCGCCTACTGGAAGAGGGGTACCTGTCGGCCGGCTATAACCCCTTGATGCTGACACCGACCAGCATTAGAAAGCTTCTCTATAACCCTGCTCCCCTTAACAAAATCATCGCCAAGGCCTGTCTCCGGGCCTGGGAACGGAAGCAAGGCAGTCGCGATCCCCGTCGATGGACCGGATCCCTGTCCCAGTCTGCTGGAGAGTCGGCCTATGCCGATCAGAACCTCAGTCGGGGGATCGAAGGCAATTCCGGTCGGGATGCCTTGCTCTCGCTCGAGGAGATCATCCGCTCCCGCCGACCAGCCCCATCCCCCTCACAGGTAACTGAACCAAGGACAACGTCTGCTGGCTGACCACGCGCCACACGTTATTCTTGGATCTTAGACACACCTTTTCGCACTTGACTTGTCCCTTCCTCATACCTTGCATTCCAGTTTGAGCCAGTGCTATCATTCCTGCTCTTTAGAGGCTTTGCAACACGTCAATCATTTTGATTTTCATACAATTACGGTCCCTTTCCTCTGGCCAACTCGCGCCTTAAGGAGGCGCCTCAATGTATAAGACTATCTATATTCCGGTCGATAACTCTGACCATTCGAATGCAGCAGTGGATGTCGGCGTTCATCTGGCAAAAACCTTCGGTTCCAGGATTGTGGGGAGCCATGTCTATGCAGCGAAGATGCATGATAAGCGCTTCAAGCAGATGGAGGCCGGATTGCCGGAGGAATACCACGATGAAAAGGAACTCGACCGGCAGCGCCAGATCCATGACTCGCTGATCACCCGTGGACTCCAAATCATCACCGATTCTTACCTCGACTACGTCGACAAGAAATGCAACGAAGCCAATCTTCCCGTCGAACGGCGATCGCTCGAGGGGCGGAACTGGAAGGTGCTGGCTGAGGATATCAATACCAATGGGTACGATCTCGTGATCATGGGCGCCTTGGGGGTGGGAGCAGTCAAAGACAGCGTGATCGGCAGTAACACGGAGCGCGTGGTCCGCCGAGTCCGCAACTCCGACATGCTGATCATCAAGAACGTTCAGCCGATCACCGGTGGTAAGATCGTCGTTGCCGTCGACGGCAGCCCCTACTCGTTCGGCGGACTGATGACCGGCTTGGCGCTCGGCAAGGCGTTTAACATGCCGGTTGAGGCGATTTCTGCTTTTGACCCCTATTTTCACTATGCCGCCTTCCACAGCATTTCCGGGGTCCTTAACGAAGAAGCCGGCAAAGTGTTTCGTTTCAAGGAACAAGAAAAGCTGCACGAAGAAATTATCGACAGCGGCTTGGCAAAAATCTATCAGTCCCATCTGGACATTTCCCGTGAAATCGCCCAGGCCGAGCAGACCGACCTGAAGACCACTCTGCTGGACGGCAAAGCATTTGAAAAAATCATTCAGTATGTCCGCAAAGATATCCCGGCCTTGCTCATCGTCGGGCGCATCGGCGTCCACAGCGACGACGACATGGACGTCGGCAGCAACACCGAAAACCTGGTCCGCAGCGCTCCCTGTAATGTGCTGATCTCCAACCGCAAATACGTGCCTCCGATCGACACGCAGGCCGAGTACACGATCGCCTGGACGGAAGAAGCTTTGCGGCGGATGGAAAAGATCCCGGTTTTTGCACGAGGGGTGGCGAAGACGGCCATTCATCGGTATGCCATCGAAAAAGGCCATACCATCATCAGCAACACCGTCGTAGATGCCGCGGTAGGACATATTCTGCCTAAAGGCGCCATGGACGCCATGCGTGCGCTTGGCGGCAGCCTAGACATAGCGGGTATCGACCGCGACAAGATGCAGGCCGATGAGGCCGTGACGAAAGATCTCATGGGTCCGACATTGAGCGGAATCATGACCCAGATCGTCGAGGAGAAACCGAAAGAGATCAATGCCTCCACACAGGCCTACCTGGACCGGATGGGTCAAACCTATTTCGTCTGCGACGGCTGTGGCTACATCGGGAAGGGCGACACCCCGGTCAAGTGTCCGGTGTGTAGTGCGGATGGGACCAAATTCAAACAGGTCGATAAGAAGATTTTCGAAGTGGCCGCGGCATCTGAAGGCGAACTGGAAACGGATGTTGCCTATGACGGCGTGCCGATGCAATGGACCAAGGATGCGAAAGAAGCGATCCGTGCCGTGCCGGCTGGCTTTCAGCGCAGGCGGGCGAAGGCGAGGATTGAAAAGAGCGCTCGTAAGTTAGGAATGACGACCATCACGCTCGAATATGCTGCGCCGATGATCAAAGAAGCCGCGGCCGAAGACTATACGCCCATTTTTTCCAACAAGGGCACCGGTACCTCGCCGGTAGCGGAAGCCACCCTTGCAGCAGCGAATGGGAATGGTTCGAATGGCCATGTCGAAACCACCTCACCCTATACCTGGACGGACGAAGCACAAGCCAGATTGGATCGGGCTCCGGAAGGCTTCATGCGTGATTGCACCAGAGCGCTCATTCACAAGCATGCCGAGAAAATCGGCGCGACCCTGATCACGATTGAGGTCGCCAATGAGGGGATCGAGCAGGCAAAGGGGTATATGACCGAAGCGATGAAGACCGGCAATCTCAAGGACATGATCGCCGACCTCACCGGTAAGGGAAGTTCTTAGGTGCTGAGTCCTGAGTGCTGAGAATAGCCATACAAGCCTATACTTATCTCAGCATTTAGCACCCCGCTCTCAGCATTTGACCAACATGGGTAAATCACTTCCTATTCTCAACTCTCCAATGTTGCCGGAGCCTGTGCGACTCTCAGCACTCAGCACTGAACGCTCAACACTTGTCCATGACGGTCGGACGGTTGACGACTTCAAGCCCTACCTCGTTGCGCTGAACCTGACCAAGCGTTGTAATCTCAAATGTGATCACTGTTATCTCGATGCAACGACCAAAGCAGCCGGCGGGGACGATGAGTTGAGTACAGAAGAATGCTACCGGCTCATCGAGCAGATCGCGGAGGTCAATAAGGGATGTCTCCTTGTCATCACAGGCGGTGAACCACTCGTGCGGCCGGACATCCTCGACATTGCTCGTTACGCGGTCACCCTCGGCTTTATGGTGGTCTTCGGGACAAATGGGATGCTGATCGATGACCGACTGGCCAAAACCCTCGTGGAGATCGGCGTGATGGGCGTCGGTATCAGTATCGATTCGTTGCAAGCCGCTAAGCACGACGCCTTTCGCGGCGTGCCGGGCGCCTGGGAAGGGGCGGTGGCCGGCATTGAAGCTAGCAAACGGAATGGTCTCCAATTCCAAGTGCATTTCAGCGCTCAGCCGATGAACTATAAGGAACTGCCTGAGGTCATTGACTGGGCGCACCGACTCGGCGCCCGCGTATTGAATGTGTTCTTTATGGTTTGTACGGGACGGGGCGAAGAGCTGACGGATATCACCCCCGCTCAGTATGAAGAGGTGCTTGGATACCTCGTTGAGTGCCAGGATAATTACAAAGGCATGCTGGTCAGGGCCCGCTGCGCTCCGCACTTCAAACGGTTGGCCTATGAGAAGGACCCCAACTCCCCGATCACCAAAGCCACTGGATACATGGGGGGAGGGTGCCTCGCAGGCACTAATTACGCCCGAGTGACGCCCAACGGTGAGTTGACCCCTTGTCCTTATATGCCACTGTCCGCGGGAAATCTCCGCCAACAGAGCTTTGTTGATCTCTGGGAGCGATCGGATGTTTTCAATTCATTCCGCTATCCTCAGCTCAAGGGGAAGTGTGGCGACTGCGAATATAGCGACATCTGCGGGGGCTGCCGCGCCCGTCCCTATGTTGACCACGGCGACTGGCTGGACGAAGATCAGTGGTGCCTCTACACCCCCAAAGGTGGCGAGAAAATCCGAGTGGCGTTCAACGTCTCGGAAGAGACCGACGTCACATGGGACGAAGCGTCTGAACTTAGACTGAGCCGTATCCCCTACTTCCTACGCGCCATGGTAAAAAAAGGTGTGGAGAAACACGCCCGAGAAAACAACGTGCGGCTCATCACCGTCGAATTGATGGAAGAGCTGCGCAAGAAGCGATTCGGCAATGACACACCGGTTTTCAAATTTTAGTGTGAACAGTCAAACGTGAGACGTAAGTGGGTTCTGCATCTAGATTCTTTCCTTCTTCCTTACCCCTCACCTTTCACGTTGTAGGGTACGAGCAATGGACGCTCTCCAAGGTATCACCACCGACCTCAATATCCTCATTCCGATCGTCAACCACTGGTTTCATCTGCTTTCGGCAATCATTTGGATCGGCGGCTTGGCGTTTCTCGTCATGGCGGTGACACCCGGACTGGAGAAAGCCGTTCCAAAGGATCAGATCAAACCCATCACGGATATTTTTTACCAGCACTACAAGAAAGTCGCCGGTATTCTATTAGTCGTTCTGCTGTTCACCGGCGGTGTGAATCTCCACTACGTCAATCAGGTCGTCGTTTCACAAACGGGGAATGGGGTCCAGCACCACTCCAAGTACCTCATGGTCTTCATGATTAAGCTTCTTCTCGTGATGGGCCTCCTCACGCTGTTTCTCTACACCGTCATTTTCAAGTCAGACGACGAGGCCGATGAGGGAGAGTCCTATGAGGCTATTCCATTCCAGCGCGCCGCCCTTTGGATGGGGTTCTTCATCATCCTCTGCGCCGCCGCCATGAAACACCTGCATCAATAGTCCTTCGTCCTGTCCCGGAACAGCCCCGAGACAATTCCGCCGTCTCAAACGAGACAGCCACTGTATCAACTCGATACAGTTCCGCAGGTTTGACAATCGTTGATTTCCATATTTTCGATGGAGAATCAACTACATGGCCTCGCATCTACAGGTCAGCCACCCTGGAATAGACATTGCGTAGTCTACTGGTCAGAGGCACGGTGCATTTGGTGTAGCTTGGAGCCACGAGTCAAAATGAAGCACGGTATGGAGCTGACAGTCACTCACATTGTAAGGAGGTCTCCCTCTTCTTCACCATCTGATGCCCCATTTGAATCATGCCCATCCATGTCACCTTCAGCCGTCACCACCGGTACCGTGCCTCCTCTTGGAAAAGGTATGGCCCGGCCTGACGCTCATACCATTGCCGCGAAACGGAGTGGGCCGGTTCAGACAGCCCCCTTCCCTCTCGACTCTGAGACGACTCGCTCGCAGCGGGGGTTAGACCCAGCTCAAGAACTGAATCGAAATACGAACTCCAGGGTCGAACTGAGAACGGTGCATTCCGTATTGGTTGTCGAGGATGACCCGGATATCGCGATGGCTTTACAAGACTCGCTCGAATTCGAAGGATTCCATGTGGACTGTGTCCAGACCTGTCGCCAGGCCTTCATTTCCATCGGACAGAATGCCTACAATGCCGTCCTCCTCGATCTCGAACTACCTGACGGAGATGGCTGCTCGATTTTGGAAAAGCTTCAAGCTTCTCATTCCTCACTTCCCGTGATCGTCTTAACGGCTTCGAACAGGGACCTGGGTCCTCTACGCGCGTATGCTCGCTTGACCAAACCGTGGGAGCGAGGAGAATTATGCGGGATACTCCACCGCGCCATTGGCATGGCGTCGCCTTCGACGGTGAGCTGAATCGGGAACGGCGACCAGGCCAGAGACGAATTTCGTCATTTGGATCGGTTTAGACCCAGCGCCCGCTTGAAGACCGTTGCGAACCCGAAATAACCGAAGGAATCTTTGAGGTTTGAATATAAGCGTTTGACGGCGCCCATCTCCGGATTGGTAACGTACTCCATTGTGAGTGCAATCCGCTCTTCCCCCTCTCCGAGAGGCGTGACCGCATGCCAGAGCTTGTCACCATTGAAAATTACTAGGTCTCCGGGCTCGGTAACCAGCTCAAGATGGCGCGGCTGCTTGGTCGGATGGTCTTTGAAGAGCTCGCACACCAACTTGCACTGAGTTGACCGATCAACAAGCCCCATCAGGATCGTGTAACGAGCGCCCTTGTAGTACGACGTATCGTAGTGGAAACCGATATGGTCACCCGGTTCAGTGTAGTAGTAGAGGGCGCAGGAATGGGGATCGTTGTCCGGACAGAACATCAACTTCGCCTCAACGAGCTGGTTCAGGAATGTCCGGAATGACTCAGACCGGTAGAGGTCGAGAAAGCGGGGAGCTTTTTCCTGCACGGTATAGTAGCTGACGCTGCCGCCTTTCTTGTGGCCGGGAATGTAGTTTCGATTGAGCTCCGCTTTCACCCCCTGTGCCTGAGGGACGAACACCTCCTCTACGAAGGTACGGGGCAGGAATTGTTTGATCACCAGGAATTCGTTTTGCTCCCAATATTCCTGGTGAAGCCGGTCAAAATTCAATGCAGCGACAGCTTGATCGATCGCCTCAGCTACGCTGTTCACAAGATTTGGCACCTGTCTCAATCCCTCTCAGGAATACAAGTCATCAAGTCAATGGTCATGAGTCAGTCTTCAATAGACATGACCTCTCATCGTCACTGAGAATTGACCAGTGACCAATGACCACTCAAGGTACGTTCAACACCGGAGCCCTGACGACTTCCGCATCCGACGGTGTCTTAAAGTCGAATACCTCATTACCTAATCCCAGGTTGGGTTTCAAGTTCGAAAATTCAAAAACGGCGACGTTGCCGCTGCTCTCATAGAGTGACACCGTGCGGATAAAATAGGTCTTGGGGAAAACCTCGACGACGATCTTCTGAAGATTCTGTGTGGATTCCTGCCCCTTGGCTTTGGGAATCAGCGTGATAAGCGGCGTCCCACTGACTGCCCGGTCTTTTCCCGTGGTGGGTACGATCTCAAACGACTCATCCAACTTGGCCGCTCCCTGCAACAACTCCAATGGCGCTTTGGAGGCAGCCATCTGTGTCAGTTTCCCGACCAGGACCTGCTTATGTTCGGGAACGTACACCTTCACATCATCCTGATTCACATAGATTTGTTCCGTCGCCGGATCCAAATAGTCCCACCGTAAGCGGCCGGGCTTCTTGATATAGACTTTGCCGGCCGACGTCACAGGACGCTCAAACCCTTCGATCTTGGTTTTTTGAGAAAAGTCAGCCTGCAGATCCTTCGTGTTTTCGTATCGTGCTTGCAACTGTTTGACGACTTCACGAACTTCCTGCAAGGCTTTTTCATTGATGGACCCGTCTGCCGCCCAGGCCGGCAAGACAAACATGACACTCAATGGAGCGGCAAGCCACCAACGCATCATGCCTCCGCCGCACCGACCGGCCCTCGCCGACCAAGCACCTCTCGGCGCCCATCACGACCTGCCGCCCCCACAATGCCTTCCGATTCCATCTGTTCGATCATGCGCGCCGCCCGAGGATAGCCGACTCGCAGTCGCCGCTGAATCAACGAGGCTGAGGCCTGTCCGGTCGACAGTACCAGTTCTTTGGCCTGCTCGTATACTTCATCTTTTGCCTCTTCCTCCGCTGCCTCCTCCAACTTGAGCGACTGCAGTTCCTGATTATAGATGGGGCACGCTTGCATTTTTACAAACTCCACCACCGACCGGACGTCGTCGTCCGACACAAAGGACCCATGCAGACGCGCGAGGCGGCCGGTGCCGGAGGCCAGGTACAACATATCGCCTCGACCGAGGAGAGCCTCTGCTCCGTTCGCATCAAGAATGGTTCGCGAGTCGGTCTTCGAAGATACTTGAAACGCGATTCGAGCCGGAAAATTGGCTTTGATCAAGCCGGTCAGCACATCGACAGATGGACGCTGAGTGGCCAGCACCAGATGAATGCCGGACGCCCGTGCCATCTGTGCGAGTCGCGCGATCTTGTCTTCGACGTCTTTCGGAGCAACCATCATCAGATCCGCCAGCTCGTCGATCATGACGACGATAAAAGGCAGCGGTTCCGGCGGAGTCGGTTTCGGCTGCATGCAACCCTGCTCTCCCTCAGAGATCGATGTCTCACCGGCAGAGAGGCGCGCTTCTTCAGAGAGAAACTGCATCGGAAGCGCTGTCGGCTCGACGCCGGGTCGGTTGTTTTCAGCAAACACCTCATGCAAACCGGCGACCTTTCGATTGTATGCATCGATGTTCCGCACACCGGCCTCTGCCAACAGCTTGTACCGTCGCTCCATTTCAGCAACGACCCACCCCAGTCCCCGCGCGGCAGATTTGGGCTCCGTAATCACCGGCCGCAACAGATGGGGAATGCCCTCGTACGATTGAAACTCGAGCATCTTCGGGTCAATAAGTAGAAGCTTCACTTCACTGGGCTTGGCGGAAAAGAGGAGACTGAGCAACATCGTATTCAAGCTGACACTCTTCCCGGCACCGGTCGCACCGGCCACCAAGAGATGGGGCATCGTCTTCAGATCGGCCGTCATCGAGGCACCAAAGATATCTTTGCCCAACGCCAGTGTCAGTCTGGACCTTGCCCGACGAAACGCATCGCTCATAAGGACTTCCTTCAGGGACACCGTCTCTCGAGACCGATTCGGCACCTCGATCCCGACCACTGATTTTCCCGGTAACGGGGCAACGATTCGTAGACTCGTCGCCTTGAGGGCTAACGCAAGGTCATCAGCCAGGTTCACGATACGGGCCACCTTCGTACCGGGTGCCGGCTCAAATTCGTACATCGTGACGACAGGGCCGGGCCTCACTTCCGTCACCGTGCCGTCGATGCCGAAACTCAGCAACGCCCTTGACAACACCTCGGACTGCGCTTTGAGCTCCTCATCTGACATCCGATCCATCGGACCGGAAGGGTCGCTTAACAGAACTTCCGGGTCTGGCAGCTGATAGTCCCCGGCCTCAGCCGTCGGAACGACCACTTCCGGCTCAGTCGTTTGCGCGTCCAGAGTTGGGGCTGTGGCAGAGAATGCCTGGATGACCGGAGCCGGCGGAGTCGGGGTTGGAGTCAGTTCTGACTCCTCGATCCTTTCAGCAGTCGCCTCTTGTTCCTTGGAGATGACGGTTGGCCTGGAAGACTTAGCCCGTGACCGTCGATGACCGGACTCCTTCTGAACCTCAATCGATCGCTCAGGCATCACCGCGGACACTCCCTCGCGGAGAGTGGCCCAACGTTCCGGCATCCGACGCACGGCTTCAGCCAACGACAACGGCGCTGTCAGCAGGAGCGACACAAGGAATCCGGCAATAATCAAAATATGGGCCCCGGTTCCGGCAAAGACGGCACGGAGCCCTTCGGCGATGGTCTGGCCGACGACACCACCGGCCATGCCCCGGGAAATCATCCCGCTGGTGAGCGTTGGAACCCCCGTCGTTTCAAGATGCAGAAATGCGCCCAAGAAGAATACGGCGGCTAAGGAGCTGGCGGCCGTCTGCAGCCTAAGACTCACCGGAACCTGGGAGAAACATCGAAATCCCAACCGCCCCAGCAGCAAGGGGAAGAGATAGGCCGCTCCACCAATACCATAAAAGGACCCACCGGCCAACAGGGCCCCAAAGGAACCAATGAGATTTCGAGGCGGATTCTCTGCTGGAACACCGTTCGCCACACTCTTCGCCTCCCCAGGCACAAACGACAGCAGGCTCAAGAGCATGAGCAAGCTCAACGCGATCAAGATCACGCCGATCACTTCCCGCTGGATATGAGAAGGGGGAGATGGGGCGCGGCGGGTTTGTCCCCGCTTAGCCGAGGTGGTGGCACCCATGCAGCGAATGCTAACACAGGGGGTGGGTCATTTCAAACAAACGCGCATCTATATCATCATTACTTGCGTTACGATTCTTCACCGGAACACGAACTGGAGAGTCACAAGGAACCAGGGGGGCCCGTGTGTCGAATGATCTTGCCTTCCACGAGATAAACCACGAGCTCAGCGATATTGGTGGCATGATCGGCCACGCGCTCGAGAGACTTGGCGATAAAGCTCAACCGAATGGCACGGGAGATCGTGTGCGGATTTTCGACCATAAAAGAGAGCAACTCTCGAAACAACTGTTCCATGAGATCATCGACGAAGTCATCATCTCCTATCACTTTCCTGGCCAGCTTGGCATCCTCCTTGACGAAGGCATCGATACTTTCCTTTACCATCACCCGCGCGAGGCTCCCCATCCGCGGGATATCGATGTAGGGCTTGAGTTGAGGCTCTTCGTTCAGTTCGATCACTCGCTCACAGATACTTTCTGACAGGTCACTGATACGCTCGAGCTCAGTGGACAGTTTCATCGCCGTCGTCACCAACCGCAGATCGTGGGCTGCCGGCTGGTGGAGTGCCAACAATTCGATGCAGGCTTCGTCGATCTCCACATCCATCGCATTGACCTTGTGATCTCGTTCGATCACTGCGCAAGCCAGGGCCGCGTCTCGCGTAACCAATGCGGTCAACGCCTTATCGATTTGGTCTTCTGCTAGGCCGGCCATTCGCGCCAGCTTCGTCTTTAATTCGGCAAGTTCTTCGTCGAAATGTCGTTGTTGAACCATAGAGTCACCCAAATCGTCCGGTGATATAGTCTTCAGTCTGTTTCTTCGCAGGGTTGGTGAATAGCTGCTTCGTAAGCCCAAACTCGATCAGCTGGCCGAGGTACATAAAAGCTGTACTATCAGATACCCGCGCCGCTTGCTGCATGTTGTGCGTCACGATGACGACGGTCAACTCTTTCTTCAGCGAAAACAGCAACTCTTCGATGATGCCGGTGGCAATGGGATCTAGAGCTGAACAGGGTTCATCCATCAGGAGGACATCCGGCTTGACAGCAAGGGCCCGTGCAATGCAGAGCCGCTGCTGCTGACCGCCGGACAAGCCTAGTGCGCTCTCGTGGAGTCGATCTTTCACTTCCTCCCACAAGCCCGCTCCCCTGAGACTTCGTTCAACGATCTCTTCCAACACCGTCCGATTCTTCAAGCCTTGCAGCCGCGGGCCGTACGCAACATTTTCATGGATCGACTTGGGGAAAGGATTAGATTTTTGGAATACCATCCCCACACGCTTTCGCAGATCAGTAATGTCGATTGTAGGATTGAAGATATCGACGTCGTCAAGAAGGATGTTCCCCTCATATCGTGCTCCCTCGATGAGATCATTCAGACGGTTCATGCAGCGGAGCAACGTGGATTTCCCGCAACCGGATGGTCCGATGAATGCGGTCACTTGGTGTTCGGGAATACCCAAATCAATCTTGAACAGGGACTGGACCGGTCCATAGAAAAAGTTGAAGTCCTGCACCCGCAGCTTGGACTTTCCTTGTGCGCCAGACCGATTCGATACTTTGGAAACATGAGGATCCATAGTCTCCATCTCCGGTGACGATGAAGGGGGAGCGAGGGTCGAGACGCTGGATACCACATCATACTGTTGATCCAGCATATTTCCTCCTCATTCGATTGCGTAACACAATGCCCGTCAGGTTAAGCGTCACGACCACAAGAATCAACACCAATGTGGTCACATAGACCATGGGCTTGGCAGCCTCCACGTTCGGCGACTGGAATCCCACATCGTAAATATGAAAGCCCAAGTGCATGAACTTGCGGTCTAGGTGGAGAAACGGCCAGGTGCCGTCGATTGGCAGGGCCGGCGCAAGTTTGACTACGCCGGTCAACATCAGCGGAGCCACCTCTCCAGCCGCGCGGGCCATGGCCAAAATAAGCCCTGTCAGAATCCCAGGCAGGGCGGAGGGCAGCACGACTTTCCAAATTGTTTCCCATTTAGTGGCGCCGAGGCCGATCGATCCCTCGCGGTATTCCCGCGGCACTGCTGCAAGTCCTTCTTCCGTCGCAACGATCACAACGGGGACGGTTAAAAGCGCCAACGTTAACGAAGCCCAGAGAATACCACCCGTGCCGAATGTGGGAGTCGGCAGTCGTTCTGAAAACCATAAGGCATCCAGCGTCCCACCGACGCCATAGACGAAAAATCCCAGACCGAATACCCCGAAGACGATCGAAGGAACCCCTGCCAGATTGTTGACGGCGATGCGAACGATTCTCACGATAATTCCTTGACGGGCATATTCTCTGAGGTAGAGTGCTCCGATGACGCCGAACGGAGTCACCACGACACTCATAATGATCACCATCATGACCGTGCCAAAAATCGCTGGGAAGATCCCACCCTCCGTGTTGGCTTCCCGTGGCTCCGTGGTCAGAACCGTCCACACGTTGCCGAAATAGATCCAAACCTTTTCTAAGGTCGACAGATCGTTGGGACGAAAGACCCGCATGACTTGACCGAGTCCAAGGGTCTTTTGCTTGCTATTCGCGTCGAGGGCTAGCACTGTGTAGGCGCTCGCCGCCTCACTCGATTCCGCTTGCCGAAGAAGGACTGGCAAAGCTTGCCAGACAGCATCCGGGCCTTCGGCCACAACTTGGTCTTCCTTGACAAGCGTCTGCAGGCGGCCATAGAAGTTACCCCACTCACGCCGCTCCACCATCACGAGATCAGGCGGCTTGGCCCGTTCGATGATCTGATCCGTATTGATCCACCGATAGTCTAATCCGTACAGATCGCGATTGCCGATCTTCACCCTGATTCGTGGGATCCCTTTCGGACTCACCTCTTCGCCGGCCAACTGGCCGATCACATGTTTTCCGTCCTTCAGCGTCAATTCGACGAGGTCAGCCGGCCAGAAATAGCCGAACCCGTTGAGGAGGATGAGCACCAGGAGCCCGCCGATCATGAGGAGTGAAATGGATAGCCCCGCTCCACAGCCCCAAATGAAGAGCTCACCGCTCGCCATGAAACGCTTGACCCACTGTTTCATCGAATCACTCGTGCCCCAAACTTTGTCAGACTTGCGTCCAACAACTGAACTCTACCCACCAGCCTGGAACGTCGCCTTGTGCGAATCATGTCGACTAGAATTGGCTATATTTCTTCCTAAGTCGCTGTCGAACCAGTTCCGCTACGGTGTTCAGAAGAAACGTGGCAACAAATAGAAGCAGCCCCGCCAAGAAGAGCGTGCGGTACAACGTCCCGCCATGTGGTGCTTCAGAAATCTCCACGGCGATATTTGCGGAAAGCGTTCGGAACCCGTTGAATAAGCTCCAGTCCATGATCGGGGTATTCCCGGTCGCCATCAGGACAATCATGGTCTCTCCAACAGCCCGACCGAGCCCGATCATCAACGCTGAGAAGATGCCTGGACTGGCTGAGATCAGGACGAGATGAGCAAGCGTTTGCCAGCGCGTGGCGCCGAGGGCCAAGGACCCGGCGATGAGATTCTTGGGGACGTTTGAAAGGGCCTCCTCTGAAATACTGTAGATGATGGGAATGATGGCAAACCCCATGGCTACGCCGACCACGATGGCGTTCCGCTGGTCATAGTTCAGACCGAGATGCGTCTGTAGCCACGGCTTAAAATGGCCATCGAACAAGAACGATTCCCACCAGGTGTTGGTCTCAAGGCACCCCCAGACCACGGCGACGATGATCGGCATCATGAGCAACGCCTCGACACCGGGCCGCACACGATGCTTTAAGGAGGCAGGGAGCATCAGAAAGAGCCCAGTCGAAAGGGCAATGGCCAAGGGCATCACCAAGAGCATCCCCGCCATAGCTGGAAAGTTCCGCTCCAGAACCGGTGCGAACCAGAGGCCGGCCAGAAATCCGAGGACCACGGTGGGCAGGGCCGCCATGATTTCAATGGTGGGTTTGATCTTCGCCCGCAGATTGGGATGCATGAACATGGCGGTGTAGATCGCGGCCAATACAGCCAACGGCACCGCTAAGAGCAAGGCATAGACAGTACCTTTAATGGTTCCAAAGATCAGCGGGGTCAGACTGAACTTGGCTTCAAAGTCGTCCGACCCGCTCGAGGATTGCCAGACAAGTTTCGGTTGCTCATACCCCTCGTACCAGATTGGGGAGAACAAGGTGGCCAAGGTGATTTCCGGGTAGGGATTTGAAATGAGGTAGTGAACCACTCGATTATTTTCGGCTAAACCAACCAGGCCATCCGCCTTTGGAGAAAAATAGGTATTGCGGATCGCCCCCTGTTGCGGAGCGAGTGTCAGCAACGTTTGTGCAGAAGTCGAGTGATGCAACCGAATTTCTCCCCCGGTATCAGTCGTGATGAATCCCTTATCGCGCTGGGAAATCGTGATGTCGGTGATCGCGCTCGGATGAGGGGCAAACCGATGGATGGGCTTCATATGGGTCGTATTGGTCGCAGCATGTTCCCGCACGGGCATCCACACGGCAACCTGCCCGGACGCATCGCCGACCACAAGACTCCGGTCACCCATCAAATAGGCCAGCGCGGTAATCGCCTCGCTTCGTTCAGAAGCCTGAGTCATCTCAACAAGACCGGGCTTCGCCGGTTCCCGGAGGTCGAAATGGCATACCTTACCCTCTTCTGTTCCGACGGCGAGAAGCTCTGCCCGACTCCCGAGCGTGAGCGCCGTAACCCGCCCTGGGATGCTGGGCGTGAGATCGACCTGCGTGATCGAAGCAGCGGCGGTTCCATCGGGACGGAACGTGTTCCGGCTCGTAGTGAGCCAGAGATGCTGGTCTTGAAGCAACGCGGCAATCCGAACTTCGGAGTCCGTGCTCTGATAAGCCATCTTTGTGATTGGTTGCGGAGTTGGTGCGGCAATCATCGGATTCCCGACCGTGACGGACGGGGCAATCGAACGTTCGTTCCCTTGGAAGTCCTGAGTGAATTCGATCGCCACAGGGATGACGCGGCCGTCTTCCGTGCCCATGGCGAGAGAGTGCCCCTTTCCGAACGCTCGTGCTAACGCTGTGACCGAGCCGTCCGGTAACAAGCCGCGCGAAGGAATTTTTGGTACTGCGGACGTTGCTTCCCCTATGAAGACAAACTCCAATGAGTCACCGCGGAGCACATAGGCGAGTTCTTGATGTTCATCGATGCCGATGAGCGCTGACGCCGAGGGACGCTCAAGCGGAGAAAGTGAAATCGACTCGGTCGGAGTCGCTTGGGGCGGTAGAAAGAGCGGAATGACTTCCTTGACCAGAAACACACACATCCCCAGAATGCAAAGGATGATGCTGATCCCACCTGTCTTGATGATAAAGTTGGTGACCCCATCCGTAATTGATCTGATTTGGCGTCGACTGAACAGTCCACCCACCAGGGCCGGGGTTGGAATGGAACCCCGGCCTGGGGACGGCTCTCCTTGAAGCACCGGTATCGGAGTGAATGACGGATCTGTCATACGTCGGCCGTACCTTCTTTCCCCGATGTTCCTGCATTACGATCCGGATTGCACTTCCCACAACAGCGCCACCGACGATTCGTGCTTCACCCTTAAGGCACTCCGGTTAATTCGCATAAAATCTATTCGACTTTCGCCAATTCCTTTTCAATCACAGACTGGGGGAGCGGAAAGAAACCATCCTTGATGACGATGGCTTGCCCTTCCTTGCTATAAATAAACTTGATGAATTCCTTCACGAGCGGATCGAGCGGTTTGTTCGGCGCTTTGTTGACATAGACCAACAGATGCCGCCAGAGGGGGTAAGTCCCGTTCATAGCATTGGTCTGCGTGGGAGCCACGAAGGGCGCCCCTTCTTTTTCAGCCAAGGGAATAGCTCGCACGCCAGACGTCATATAGCCGATCCCACTGTAGCCGATCCCTGCTTGATCTTCTGTGACGCCCTGTACCACCGAAGCAGAGCCTGGTTGCTCTTTGACTTCATCCTTGTAATCGCCGTTTTTCAGCGCATACTCCTTGAAAAATCCGTAGGTGCCGGATGCAGAGTTTCGGCCATAGATGCTGATCGGAGATGCCGCCACGTCGCCTGTAATCCCCAACTGACCCCACTGTTGGAGGGTTTGCTGAGCACCGAACCGACGGGTTTTGGAGAAGATCGCATCGACTTGCGCCATCGTAAGTCCCTGGACAGGGTTGTCCTTGTTGACATAGACGGCCAGCGCATCGATGGCGACCGGAAACGCGGTCGGCTTATAGCGGAATTTTCTTTCAAAGGAATCGATCTCAGTATTTTTCATCGCGCGGGACATCGGCCCCAGTTGCGCCGTTCCTTCGATCAAGGCCGGAGGCGCGGTACTTGAACCCTTGCCCTCGATTTGAATCTTGACGCTTGGATATTGTTTACGAAACCCTTCGGCCCAGAGCGTCATGAGGTTGTTGAGCGTGTCCGAGCCGATGCTATTGAGGTTGCCGGAGACCCCGGTAACCTTGATGTACCCTTTTAAGGCTGGATCCAGCACGATGGCGTCATCGGCGTAGGCTGATGGGAGCCCCGAAGCAAGAGCCCCAATGAGGGCGAAGCACCACAGGCTCGACCTCGTAGATGATATTTTCATAGGCACTCCTTTTCGTCGTTTCTTTGTTGGAGATAGTCACATCCTATCGCCAGCGTGTCACACAGGTGTTACTACAGTGTTACGGTGGTGTTACATCTGGCTCATTCTGGCGCTCATACAGACCTTATCGAGAAGGAGCACGCTCCGCCCGTTCCGCTGGTGTAACTCTTGTTAAAAGTTCCACTGCAACTGCGTACGGATAACATCCCCCTCACGGATGGGATAGGGCGCGTTCTGCGTATCGGTGCGTTTCATATGGGCATACGCAATCGTGAACTCCAATGCCCTGGCGATTTGCCACTCAAGCCCGATTTCATATTCCCGGACGACGTTGAATGGCGTATTGTTCCGATTCTTCTTTCCTCCATAGTATTCTTGCCAACGGCCATAGGGAATGAGGCTCATCCACTTATAGTCCCACTTATACATCGCCTGGACGTAGCCGCCCTGGATGTCGCCCTCCTCAATGGCTGTATTGGTGGCGTTCAGCTGAGGCCCATGGCCCCAATTCCATTCCGCTTGGAGACCGAATGGTTGAGGAAACAGCACAAAATGCACGCCGACTCGCTCATCGAGAATGTTCCCCGTATTTTGCACGGAGGGGGCCGCTGGGAGACCAGTACCGGAAGTCGCGACTTTGTACGTCCCACGGTATGCATCCACTCCAAACTGGATGATCTGCCCGTAGGGCAATTCAAGGGGATAGGTGGCATGCAGGACGATATGTTTATTGTCGTTGCGTTCCGAGACATTGAGGGACTGGCCGTTGTAGACCCCGAAGCCTAAGACGCCATAGTCTCCAGATCCCTTGAGTCCCGAATCGATCAGTCTTCGGAATACTTTTCTGGTCTCAGTCGGTGTGTAATAGATGAACAGTCCGAGGTCACGCTCTCCAGGTGCGGCACTATTGATCGCGTCGCTTCGGTCGAAAGGAACCCGCTGTTGACTGGACTGAATGTTTTCAAACCCAAAGGGAATTTTTGATAGCCCTGCCCGAAGACGTAACTCCTTTTCCTGAAAGAACAGGAATGGGACAGGGAGAAAGATATCGCTATAGGCGTCGCGAAGTTGGGCAAAATTATTGCCATCTACTACGCCCGCACCCCCAACAGAGGCTGAAAAGTCCGGTTGAATATAGAAGGACAGCCAATCCGTAATATCGCCTGAAAAGACGATGCGAACACGACGGAGTATGAAGCCTGTATTATCGCCGATGGAGCTATCGTACTCACTCCGCAGTTTTTTCTCATCGAGAAGCCAACTATAGCGACCCTGCACATAGCCTCGTATGCTGATCTTCTCGAACCAATTTTTGGTGGCCGACCGTTGTTGAGTAATGCTGTCTTCCCTTAGTTTTTCTTGCTCGGCTTTCAGTTTGACCCATTCTTCTTTCGTGATTTGCCCTTTCTCATACAGGAGATCCTCAACGCCCGCTTGGGCTACATTGGCTGTGACAATTAAGCCAAGACCGATCACAAACACGCTGACTGCGAAGCCCCATCTCTTCATTCGACAACCTCCCTCCCTCTAGTTGATCCCGTCTCACAACGCCAGCGGGAAGATAGCCGTTGAGAATTACCTCGTTGCTACGGGCTTGTAACAACCACGTTAAATCGCTTGCGACTTGGTTGGAGCACAAAGGCAGGACTGCTCTTCGCTGGGAGGATGATGGGTCCCTCGTTCATGCACTGGCTGAGGCAACTATCGACCTTCTTGTGTGATGAACTGACGGTTCACCGGGTTCCGGCGCTATCACTGGCGTGCAAACTCTTGGTTAACTGCCATACTTAGCGTGATGGACAGTGATTGCTTCCAGCACGAGTGGTCGGAAATGTGATGACTTGCAAGTAAATTTACAGGGCCGTAACATCGATGCCTCACTCCTGTAATCTTGGACAGGCAGTATGGCGTCCTCCGGAGCTTGAAGTGGATAATATGAAGAATTCTGGTGTGATCCTTCTCTTGGGCGTCGTTCTGTTACTCCCCCTTGCAGCTTGCCAAACTCGACCTTTTCAAACCGTGACCATGTACGATGATCCGTCACGTTTTGTCCGACTTGAAGTAGATCCTACTGTAGGGGGGAATCATTCTCACCCGGCCGACATCACGACGGATGAGATGATCGCGGTCCTGTCTGGTGTGATGATCGAGGAGCCGCCCCTCTTCATGCGCTCCGTGCCCTTTTTCACCAAGGACGCAGAACCGCGACGGCACCCGGCATTCAATGAAGCAGAAATCACCTTCTTTGCTCCGCTCTTTGCAGAAGGTTTGAGAAAGGCGACATCCGAGGAGATCGTCACCTTTGGTCAAACCAGTCAGAAGAGCACAATCATTGACAAAGTACTGTTCGTCACCTCAGGCGGGATGTTCATTAACGGCGACGAGCTGCATCTCATACTGGGCAACTATCGTTCGGAGACAGGTTATGCGCCGGACCCTGGAATCGGAGATAAGCTCGATGGTCGATCAACTCCGCTGCAGCCCATTGCGCCACAGCAAACGAAGGTGTATTTCGAACCCGCCACGGCAGTTGCTCCTTCACAGCAAGGTATTATACAGAGGCTGTTTGGGCCACAGCGGCAAGAGATTATTCTCCTGTTCAAGAATCTGAAACGCACAACTTCAGACCTGGACCGTAGACTAGATTGACGGCCTTCTTAAGGTTTGGGTGCCCCCGGTCTCTTCCACTCGATTTTCTCCACTGCTTGGCTGCTAATCAAACGGCTCGGGCTTGGCTCTTGCTTAGCAAAGGCCAACACCATTTCTTGCTCGGGATCTACCAATCGGTTGGATCGAATACTCCACAGGCCCATTGCCGACATGAAAAGAAAAAACTATTCGGCTGCGGTACAATGCCTACAAAGTTACTCGCGAACAGATGCCGTCGCCCTCTGATCAATCCCATGCCGAACCTCCGCTCTGGTCAATCGGCCTGGCCGTGATCGTTATTCTGTTTGCCCCGCTCGTGTTGTACTCGCTTGCCCCGACCGGGCCTGTTCGGGAGGGCGACACGGTATTCTCAGAAGGCCAACAACGCGTACACATCAACAATCCGGCCCCGAGTCGGCCGAATCAACCTGACGACACCTGCCTACTTGATCCTAATAGTCCTCTCATCGTCGTTCACTCACCGAATACCGACACGGACGGCTCCATCATAGCCCAAGTCCAGGGCAATCCAGCCAGTGAATGGCCTTTTTGTTCCGTGCATGCCGAGGTGATGATCAAAACTCATCAGGTATTTCAAAAGCCGGCGGTCTTCGGGACGATACGAGAGATCTTGGTTGGATTGTTCAGTCGATAGCGAGGCTGCCTAAGTTTTTAGACGGTGCGAGAACTGTTTTCGAAACTTGGCGACTTTTGGACCCACCACAAATTGGCAGTAACCCTGGAAAGGATTCTGAACAAAATATTCCTGATGATAGGGCTCCGCCTCATACCATTGTCCACATGGTACGACCTGCGTGACGATAGGAGCGTCGTACATCTTCTGGTTGTTCAGCATATTGATGAGGTTTTCGGCTATCTGTTGCTGTGTCGAACTGTTGTAGAAAATCGCTGAACGGTATTGCGTCCCCTGGTCGTGTCCTTGTCGGTTGAGCGTGGTGGGATCATGAATGAAAAAAAAGATTTCGAGGAGCTCTTTGTAAGAGATCACCTTGCGATCGAAGGTGATCCGTACGGCTTCGGCATGTCCGGTCTGCCCTCTGCACACGGCTTCGTATGTAGGATTTTCAATGATACCACCGATGTAACCGGATTCGACCGATCTCACGCCTTCGACCTGATCATACACAGCCTCAAGGCACCAAAAACAGCCGCCTGCAAGGATAGCAACTTCCTCCTCAGGTAAGCTGGATCGTGATTCGTCGTCCATTGTGGGATTGGTCGAGTGAGCTGTAGGATTCTTTCAGCGGGCGAAGACCGACTACTCCTCTTCTTCCTCCTCAATATCCTCAATCCCTTCATAACTCATTTCCGGGAATGAGGCCGACGCCTTTTCACAGGCGGTTTCGACCATCTCCTCAGCATCTTCCGCTGAATCGGCATCGACCAGAAACTTCACGGTGATTGCATACCTCTGTTCCACTCCCCACTCCTTTCTCTATCCTCGTGCCGAGATTTTTGACTTCAGACATCAGATATTCTGTACTTTCTGACAGTTGCAGTGGCCATGTCAACCGTGTTCAGGATAGCGCTGGCGAAAAGCACATGGCTACAGTGGAACGAGAGATCGACAAGATCCTGCCGAGCAAATCACCAGGAGTGGAAATGTAACGTTGTATCGACTGAGGAGGAATCTACTCGTTCTCTTCGAGGGCGGAGAGTACCGTCTTGAGCTTCGCAAACTCTTCCGGAGTGATACGAGAAAAGGCGATCCCAAAACTATTGCCGTCAACCCAACGCACAGTGGCTTCGTCGATCCGCAACGGCCAATCAAGGCCTGGAATGTGGAGTCGGCATTCAAATTTGGCTCCCTGCTCCACCTTCATGTCACTTTCGATTTTACAACCGCCGGCGGAAACATCCAAAGTTCGCCCCTGCCCTTCCTGCCTCTGACCCGAGAAGGTGCTGCGAAATTGCGTAGTGAATCTTGGTTGGACTCGCCGGTCCTGTGGCCAAGGTTTGGACGGAGTCGGATCGATGGTTTCTGACTTGAAGAAGGAGCCGAGCTTTTTCAACGAATTCCTCGTCCAAAGTTGGCGTTATGCGATGATGAACGGATCTCTTGAAACCCTAGGAAGACCCCTATGCTCCACGCAGATGACGCCTCAGCATGAGGCTCCCTATTTCTCGGTAGTTAGAAGCATGTGGCCGCGGCGGTTCTGCTGATAACAAGACTCATCGCGATCAAAGCAAAAGGGCCGCTCTTTGCCGAATGACACGATCGCCATCTGCTTGGGATTCACCCCGATTTCCGCAAGGTAGTTCCGCGCAGCCTTGGCGCGTTTGTCGCCCAAAACCATGTTGTAGTCGGCGGTGCCTCGCTCGTCACAGTGCCCTTCAATTTTTAGCACGGCGCCTGGATGATCCTTGAGATAAACAGCGTCATGATTGAGCGCTTCTATACCGGCATCCGACAGGGCCCACTGGTCATAACCAAAGAAAACATCCTGCAAACCCGCTTCCACTGCAGCCTTTTCTTCTTTTGTCAGTTCGGCACGCTGACGTGGGCTGAACCTTGACGGGTTCAGTGCCGTCGAATATCCGCCTTGCGCAAGACGCTCCTCTGACGGATTACGAGAGAAACCGCTCAATTCACCGCTTGAGCCTCCTCCAGACATACTCGGGACCTTTGAACTCGCGCTCCCTGATCCAGCTTCGCCTTCAGACTTGAGCCATTTTGTATTGCAACCCTGGCTCGATAACAAGACTATCCCCATCGCCATCACAGCTCCAGATTTCGCTAGCACTCTATTCATAAGCATTCTCCTCCGGGTGACATCAAGATTCAGCTACTCAATTAGCTCATAGCCAATTCGGTGCATGGACGATAGTCTGGGATGCTGGCGAGCTTCTTCTCTACACAACTATAGCACCGCTGTCGAAAAGGGATGCTTTAGCACGAGCCTAGCTGATAGATGACAGGATGCCTAATAAATTCGAAATTTGGGCAGGCGACCGGGGGAGAGGAGGGAAGATTCACTAGCTAGACAGAGAACGAAATTGGATCAGCAGGGAATCAGGAACCCCGAGGAGGAGGGGGAGCAAGAGGCCGATGAAGCACCACCCTACCTTAAACGGACAGACCCCTCTCTTGCTCAGCGATACCCATTCCGATCAGACCAACGGACCGGTCGCAGCACCGCTCCTACGCCAGCCAGCGCACAGATAAACAACAGCATGGCCAGTGCAATCACCAGAAAAAATGCTGCTCTCACGTCGTGCAAAACGGGGATCATGGTTCCTCCCTCTTCTTGCTCGATTCATTGACTGCGCCATCCGCATTCGCAAACCCAGGGACTCATCGGGTCCGTCTTCTCAAGTGGTCTTCTACAGCAGGGACATTGTCTGGTCCAGGCAAACTGTGCCTTCTGTTCACAGTATACCGCTCCAATCGTCGCTTGCCTTCCATATCGGAGAAAACGCTGCACGAGATAACCTCATTCGCCTATAAGACCATAATAGATAAGATTCCGTCTCTAATCTATCCAGCTTTAGCGGAATGACAGACAGCACCCGCATAATCTAACCCATTGCAAATGCGGAGATAGCAGCGTTCGTCTCGTGTGCCAGGCAGGATTGAACCTGCAACCTTACGGGTCGAAATCACACCCAAGCGATTCGAACACTGGAGTCGCAACATATGGGAAGGCTACACAGGCAGATGAATGAAAATCAAGGCGGGACTTACGCAACCCTGCAACCATCGGTAATCATCATACTGTCGGGAAGAAACACGGAAGTCAATTCGTAAGGATCACTCACGAACGGATCTTCCGGGGTACAGGTCTCAAGCGCACCGGTGCAGGTAGAAATTCTAATTCAATACGCTTCGGTCGTGAGGTACACTCCTCACGAACCGTGCTCCTCCAGAACCTCAGAGATCCGCTCAGTTCCGTCTTATTAAGTCTTGTCCATACCGTGCTCTAAAAGAGCGGCTTCTTTCCGCCGGCTTTGACGATGGCGTGGTTAAGGGCTTTTGAAAGGCTTTCTAAGGTTGCCGCGTCGCAGACGGGAATATACGCCTCCCCCTTCTTTTCTGCCGGTTTGTCTTTTGGGGCGCGATCCTCATACACAAGCTCCTCAAGGCTCGTGATGGCCAATTTCCCGGTTTTTAGTTCGTGCATGGATTTGCCCGGTATCGCAAGAGACGTTTGCCATTCAGTCACACACGCACCGCGTGCACAACGTAGCCGAATTCCATAGACGTTCTCACCTTCCCGCTCCGGGCTCACGTTCGGTGACAATGCGTTCAAATCAAACTCCTGAATCCTTTCTGTCGGCGATTGGAGTGCGAATATTCCGCTCAACTTCCTCCGCTCATTCAGACGTGTGACAATCTTAAGAGCTGATGGAGGCATGACAACCACGTCAACCTTCGCCATTCTATCCACATGCCAGTGGGATCCGTCCTTAGCGATCATCAGCTGCAAACCACTGTGCATTGTTGCACATGCTTCCCACGTGTCTTTGATGAATGCCAACGTCTCCTCCAACGACGGCCCATCAGTACTGATCGTATCATTCGATGTCGCCCATGCACCCGGCAGACTCGTCAGGAGGATGCAGGTGACCAGCACCCCCGCTAGCCACTTCGTCATCATTTGCCCCCCAGTAAAATGTGCCACGATATACGTTCGATCGTGAATAGCGGTAGACTTGCCCGAACAGTAATCCTTGGTGGTAATCGGCAGGCGGTAGATCGGCTCGACGAGTAAGTCACCCCACGCTGGAGTAGGACCTGCAACCCCCGCGCACCCAACATCGCAGGGATATTCGGGAGGTTCGATAACTTCGTTGACTTGGTGCGCCCGGCAGGAATTGAACCTGCGACCTACGGGTTCGAAGTCACAGCCGAACGATCCAGAAACTCCGGAAACCGTAATAAATCCTGACGTTACACAGGCAGAGGAGTGAAAATCAAGGCAAGATTTCCGCAACCGCGCAACCTCGCCGCAACCAGTTTTCGGAGAACCACTTTTGATGAAACCTAGGCAAAACATAGGTGACCCCGTACCGCTTGTTCGAGTTCCTGGCGAACGAATTCCACACGGAGAGCACCTTTGACTCGGCGGTACAAGGTTGCTAATTTCAAACGCGTTACTGAGTGTGTAGGTTTGGATGCGGGGTACGACTGTGCCGTCCGAGATGAATAAGCGGAATTGAGGGCGATCTCGATGGGTTGTCGCTTGCCGTGAAAGACGAACAGGGTGTTGTTACTGGGTGGGGAATTAGAACGCGATGCTTGGTAAAACCGCACTGATCACAGGAGCAAGTTCGGACATTGGCCACGCTATCGCGAAGGCCCTGGCCGCGAGTGGGTATCATCTTGCTCTGCACTGTCATCACAATGTGCCTGCCATCCAAGCGATTCACGGAGAAGCCACGAAGGTTGGCGTACAGGCGGAATGCTTTCGCTATGACCTGACCGAGGCCAACGGTGCGGAAGCGCTGGTCAAGTCCGTCTTCAAAACATTTGGCCGTCTCGATGTCTTGGTGAACACGATCGGGCCATTTTATTTCAAAGATATTGGAGAGGTGACGCCGGCCGAATGGGCTGAAGCCATACAGCTCAATCTTCATGTTGCATTTAATGTGACGTATTTCGCAAAACCCCATCTCTGCTCGAGCCAGGGACACATCATCAATTTTGCCTTCTCTGGTGTGGAACACCTGAAAGCATGGCCAATGTCGACAGCCTATGGAGCTGCGAAGGCTGGGATCGTGGTTCTGACGAAAGCCCTGGCGGTGAGCCTGGCGCCACTCGGCGTTCGGGTGAATGCGATTTGCCCTGGACTCATTGAAGCAGGCGAGAGCTCGGCTCCAGAGCGTGAAGAAATGGCTCGACAGATCCCGCTGGGGCGACCGGGCAAACCCGATGAGATCGCGGATGTTCTCACCTGGCTCGTGACGGAGAGTCCCTCATACGTGACCGGTGCACTCATTCCCGTGGCCGGGGCGTGGGAGTATTAACAACCTTTCAATGAATGTGAGGGGCAGGAACTATCTTATCTGTCAAGGGCCGAAGCGAGTAGGTATCGGTTCACCCGTGAACAATCTTCGCAGAGAATTAGTCGAGGAGCCTCGATCAGCCTTTTGTTCAGGCTCTCCTACCCCCCGCGCAAACCAGTTCGGTTCCGTGCCCCCTAGCCCGGCTGCTTGGATGGTCATCCACAACAGGAAGCCCCCGGAAGATCGGAGGCTTCCCAATGAAGCACCTCAGCGCTTCAGTGTATGAGCAGTCATCCACTCCTTTGCCTCAAAGGCAACGTTCATGAGGGCCTCGAGGTCATTGAGACCGAACGAGGTGCCATTGCGCCATTCTCCAGCCTGATCCTTGAACGGTCGAGAAAAGGTGGTTGAGAAGAACGGTCCCTTCTCGCTCACATTCTGCCAGACCGTGGCCTTGATATTTCCACATCGCAGCGTGGTGGCTGG
>JARFPM010000029.1 GCA_030444405.1 Nitrospira sp. | reverse complement strand
GCAACTCTGAGGACGGGACACGGACAAATTGAATTGTTCTCGAGGGGAGAGGGGAATGTAGAGTTCCCTCTCCTCTTCGTTGATAACTCAAAAGACAATAGGAGCACACAACATGATGCAATCGGCAAACAAAATTGAAAGCAGAGAGACAGACCGGTATGTGAGCGAACCTCAGCTCATGAACTATCTAGGATATAGCAAAAACACGATCCGGCGTTTCAGGAAGAAGGGACTCCCCTGTGTGGGGACTGACAGATTGAGACGGTATCACATAGCCAGTGTGCTGCAATGGTTAGCTGAACACACCTGATTGGGTTTGAACATGTCCAAGGGAGTCTGGGCGCATCATCTCGGGATCTGTAGGACAGGGATGAGTACCCACTCCCTGATGAAAAATACAAAAAGAAACAAAGCAGTGTTGAACGATTCCGATTGCTCATAGCGACCGACGGTACTGAACGATGGAACGGATAGGATATTTACCGCTTAAGGAAGCCGCTGTCTGGGCAGGCGTTTCTGCTCGGACGGTCAAGCGTTGGATTGCTGATGGTCTTCCCAGCTATCAGGCTGGCCACAGAACCAAAGTCCTTATTCGTCCAATGGATATTGACCAGTTTTTGACCAGGCGGCAGGTTCCAAAAGTCGATATCGATGCTCTGGTTGAGACTACTCTACGAGAGATGCAAGAGCAGCACAGAAAGGAGGTCGCCTAATGCCTCAGGGTAGGTTCATGCTTTGACCTTGTACTTCTTGAGTAGGTCGCGAAGGGCTTCCTCCACTATGGCATTTGGCCGCCGCTTTTGTTGAATAGCCAGGATCTTAGTCTGCATCGCTAATGTCGAATCTATACGGAGATTCAACTGCTCCCTCGAGGAGGTGTCCTGTTCCATATTCACACCCTAATGTACGGGGTTAATCGAGTCAATAGCGTTGTTGTAATGCTAATTGATAATATGCTAGCATACTATCAATTTGCCCAGTGTGGATAATGGAAGGCAGGGGGAAATGTGGTGGCAACATGTCGACCAATCATGCCTGTAAGCGGAAACGTCTAATCCACGGAGGAGAACATGGGAGTCAAAGTCACACAACGAAATGGGAAGTCTGGCTGGTGGGTCTCCATCATTCACAACAACAACCGCAAGCGGAAGCGGTTCTCTGACAAGAAAGTGGCCCTGGAGTTTGCCAAGAAGATTGAGGCAAAGATCAAGTGGGCCGAAGCCAATGGTAGTTCTATTGTCCTCTCACAGCCCGAACGGGTCATGCCTACCCTGAAAACGTACATGGAAAATTGGCTCAGTAGCTACGTTGACAACAACTGCAAATTCTCAACAGCCTCAGGTTATCGCCAGGTTTGTAAGAAGCATCTCTTCCCTACCCTAGGCTCTCGCCCTTTGGACCAGGTGACCCGAAAGGATGTGAAAGACTTGGTTGCTACCTGGAACAGTCAGGGACTCAAGAAACGGACGATTCTGAACTTTCTGACACCGCTGCGGGAACTGTACAACCATGCCATTGATGATGGGACCGTGACCGCTAATCCCGTGGCAAAGGTCGGAATGATTGTGAAGGGATCAAAGGCATCAAGCGCCCATATCGAACCGCTCACCGCCATCGAGGTTCGAGCATTACTCACCGCGTCCAAGGAACGCTACCCATTCCTCTATCCGTTGTTCCTTTGTGCAGTACGCACAGGCATGCGAGAGGGTGAATTAATCGGCCTCCAATGGGAAGACATTGACTTCCGAGGGGCTTTCATTGAAGTCCGACACAATGTCGTGAGGCGGCAAGAGACATCTACGAAAACGAACCGGATTCGGCGCGTAGATCTGTCGCCTCAGTTACAAGCCGAGTTGCTCAGGTTAAAAGAGAATCTTCAGCTTGAAGCTTTGATAAAGGGACGCTCCTTCCCGAAATGGGTATTCCTGACGCCACATGGCAATCGAATGACGAACGAAGTCTTGAGAAAAGGTTTCTACGCCTGTCTAGAAGCTGCCGGGCTTCGACGGGTACGCTTCCATGACCTGAGGCACACGTTCGCCAGTCTGCTCATTCAACAGAATACAAATATAAAATACGTCCAGCAACAGCTCGGACACAGTAGCATCAACATCACGTTGGATGTATACTCGCACCTCTTTGAGGGAGATCATCGGCACCAGGTGCACCGTCTGGACGATGAGCTATTGGAGGCAGGTCCAAGAAGGTTGAACAGCGCAGAAACCGCGCCCCAGCCGGACCCTCACCGAGAATGGACTCAAACTCATACAAACGAAGTCATTGAATTTACAGCGCATATCACACACGGAGGGGTGACGGAGCGGCCGAACGTGCCGGTCTTGAAAACCGGAGATGGGGTAACCCATCCGCGAGTTCAAATCTCGCCCCCTCCGCCATTATCCCTCGCGAATTTCTTTGGCGAACGTCACGTCGAGTGCGCTCCTGTGTAAGGAAGGTGTTCGATCCGATCTTTTCACCTCATCTTCCATGAACTCTCCCCCACTTCCGTCTATGCGATACAATGGACGGCGCTACAGCGTCAGCTTACGAAAGGCACGGCATTGATGATTCAGAGGAGTCAGTCATGAAAACAAGAATGGCCATGCTCGCGACTACTTGCATGCTTATCATGGCAGGCTGTGCGGGAATAGAGTCGAGGCAACCCCTTCAAACTGTGGCTTCGGTGGATCTCGTCCGTTACGCGGGGACTTGGTATGAGATTGCACGACTACCCATGTTGTTTCAGCGCTACTGCATCGACTCAAAGGCCATCTATTCGGTTCGTCCTGATGGCAAAATCGGTGTGCATAATGAGTGCGTGACCGATAGCGGCAAGCTCGATCAAGCCGACGGCATCGCGACGATAGTGGATACGACGACGAATGCGAAACTGGCAGTCACATTCGACAATTTCTTTGCGCGGCTTGTCGGCCCGTCCAGAGAAGGCAACTATTGGATTATCGATCTCGATCCGGATTATCAGACGGCTCTTGTCGGCACACCGGACCGCCGCTATCTCTGGATTCTATCCCGCACTGCACATCTCGACGAAGTTACCTACCAACGTTTAGTCGCTAAAGCCCAGCAACTCGGTTTTCCCGTCGCAGACCTTATCCAAGCGAAACGCGACTCGTCCATGTGACCTAAGCTCCTACATGAGACTGTGAGTTGACACTCGCCTCTCCTCCAAGTAGGGTTCCTCCGTTTCCGATCGAGAGGCACGTGCTTCATTAGGATAGCTCCGCCGTGGACTGGTTATTACTGATCGCCTTCCTCGTTGTGCTCATCATCAGTGGCGCGGGCGTTTTCGCACTGTATCGATTCGTCGGGAAGATCAAGCGCGAGTTTCAACAGCATCAACCGGCGCTTCGCATCACCAACATGTCGGCGATGAACGCAGGAGAAGTGATCACGCTGACACCGGAGTTGGAAAATGTGGGTCGTGGAGTGGCCCATGATTGCATAGTCCAATTGGCAGGATGGGAGGGAAGTTTTGCGGTTAAGAGCATTCATCCGAAAGGCCCTCGGTATCAACGCCACTCTGTTCCCATCGTCCTAGGCCAAGATGCACCCATCCGTACAAAAGAGATGAGCAGATGCTACCTGCGGTTAGCATATCGCGACCGCTGGGAACAGCGGTATGAATGTTGGTACCCGGTCGCGCAAATCAAGGACGTGAACACCCCACCCTATAGCATTCAGATCGATCTCTCTCACCCGGAACTGACAGAGCCTCGGCCGTCGTTCAGAGAAATGTGGAAGCTGCTTCGCAGAACTCCCGCGAATGACTGACTAGGTCGTATCGGCAGTTTGTTTGCAGGCGCTTCTCTCCAGTCAGACCGCCTCGAACGTGCTTCAACGAACCTGCTGGACCTCTTCGAATCGCGCGTGCCTGCTACAGAGCCCTTGCATTCTGGATTCCTGAACCGTACCATTTTGTTGTCCACTCCCATGCCTCTTCAGAAGCCCTGTAAGACTTGGGAGTGCCGTCCGACTGAAAAGCACTGACGCCACCGATGAAGGAGAAACCCGATGCCGCCTACTATTCAGATCGATCCCATCGTCAAGATCACGAAGACCGATGAGGAATGGAAGAAACAACTGTCGCCCACCGCCTATCGTGTCTTGCGACACGAGGATACGGAGAGACCCTTCGTCAATCCGCTGCATGAGAACCACCAATCCGGGATCTATTATTGCGCCGGTTGCGACCTCCCCCTCTTTTCATCTGAGCACAAGTTCGACAGTCGGACCGGTTGGCCGAGTTTCTGGCAACCGATCGATCCCCGCGTGATCGAGACTCGAACCGATTTCAAACTCTTCGTACCCAGAACGGAAGTCCATTGTGCGCGATGTGAGGGCCACCAGGGCCACGTGTTTAAGGACGGGCCGAGGCCAACGGGTCTCCGTTACTGCATCAACGGCGCGGCCTTGCGATTCGTAGCCGGCTGATTGTTACGGATCGTCACCATCCTCTCTCGTGTAAAGGATTTCTGCGTACCGGCACACACAAACTGCCGCGGCTCGAGCACCGCTGGCGCTCCTCAACTCATTCACGGTACAATCCGGGACCACGATCATCGAGGCAACGTTGCGATGTTCTCCCGCGTACTACCGTACACATTTCTCGGACTGGCGCCCTTGCTTCTTTCGTGCGGCCTGTTTGGTTCGAAGACATCCCCTTGTTCCTTGATGACCGTGGCAGACGCAGAACGGGCGCTCGGAGAACCGGTTCAGGAAGGGACTCTGGCCGATCCGGCAACCTGTATCTTCAAAGCCCGCCATAATGAGGGAAATGCCGTCACGGTCCAGCTTGATGAAACACCTGGGAAGGACCGGCGGACATGGTTCAACAAAGAGCGTCTGCGCCGTGACAGCCATCTCATTCCCGGCCTGGGCGACGGAGCGGTGAGAATTGACTCCTCTCCGACCCTGTCCCGACTGACCTTCATGCATAAAGACGCGTTTGTGACGGTGATCGTCTCTTCGACCCGACAGAAACAGCTCGGTGAATCTGTGATCCAATTGGGCAGGACCGCTGCAACCCGGTACGGAGCATCCTTGACAGCGACTCTCTCTCCCTCCGCCCCAACCCCCATGCCCGGCCGTGGAGCCCACACTGAGACCGTTGCCTCGCCGGCCCCTGTAACGCTCACACAAACAGTCCCCGCCCCTTTAGATATCCAAGCCGGGCCCCAAAAAGCTGCATCGTTTGATCTGACAAGCCTGGTAGGAACCTGGCACGCGCACGTGACACATGGCACGACCCAGCATGACATGCTCCTCATTATTCAGCCTAATCTGAAGTGGTCGCTCTCATCGATGATGCAGTTTGACGGTATCTTGAACGCTGAAGCAGGTCTGTGGTCACTCGAGCGAGCGAACACGTTCAAGGGCCTTGGATGGAAAGGGACCTACCGCAAGACGACGCCGGATTCGTTCGCCAGCACCGGCAGTGTTCAGGCGACCTGGAAGAGACTCTCGATCGATCAACACCCGACGCGCATTCCAGCCGAACTGTGGAAACTCCGGCGCGAAGCAACCAGCGTACCCGTCTTCCAACTCAAGACGGTCGATCCTGACTTAGTCGGCCAATGGGAAGGATCCGGCACCTATGCCGGAGGTTCCGCCGCCTTCGTGTGGGTGATCAAACCCTCCGCTGCTACCGACTTGCTGATTGTCGATACGTTCCGCGGGACCGTACGAACCAAAGACGGCATCCCACAACTCCAACCTACTCAAAAGCAGCAACAACGCGTCAGCGTCATCGCTTTCCATGACCGGGGATTTACCACGACCGATGGAAAGACCAACCTTCGATGGACCCAATTTCATTCTGAACAGACAGAAGACCGTCAGCTCTAGCGAGCCCCACCTTTGATCGTAGGCCTCCGGAAAGGATGCTCTCTCATGGCAGACACAGAAACTCGTATCGGATTCGTCGGTGTAGGTCGGATGGGCGCCAATATGGCCAGGCGCTTGAAGGATCAGGGATGCCGCATCGCGGCGGTTCAGGACCGTCATACCGACGCGTCGCAATCCTTGGCGCATGAACTGGACTCGGAAGCGGCCGCCTCACCGGCGCGCGTGGCTGAGCTATCGGATATCGTCATCACCGTCGTATCGGACGACGCGGCGATGCGGGACATTTATGCGGAACAGAACCCGACCAGCCTGATGGCTCATGCAAAAGATCGGCTGTTTATCAATTGTGCGACTCTCACGCCGGCGCTTCACATCGACATCGAACAGGCGGTTGAACGGCACGGTGGTGCAGCCCTTGAAGCCTGTATGGCGAGCAGCATAACCCAAGCGCGGCAGGGCACCCTCTATCTCATGTGTGGGGGCAGGCAGGAAGTGTTCAACCGGGCTCGCCCGGTGCTGGAAACCCTCGGCACAACGGTCCGATATATCGGCCCAGCTGGAGAGGCGGCGACCGTCAAAGCACTCGTGAACATGGTGATGAACAGCAATACCGCCGCGTTGGCTGAAGGGTTAGGACTGGGGAAGGCCTTGGGAATCGATCTGACTCTTCTGCGTGAGGTATTCAGTCAGACCGGAGCTGCCTCGCGAGTACTGGAAACAGACGGAGAAGATATGCAGCGACGTGCCCACGACTGTTACTTTTCGGCGGCCCACGCCGCGAAAGACTCGGCCATCGCGCTCGACTTGGCCAAACGGGTCGACCTCTCGCTCCCACTCGCGCAGGCGACGCTGAGCCAATATCGACGATTGATTGAACTGGGTAAAGGCAACCTGGATAAATCTGCGGTTGCCGAATTGACGTTCCCCGATCGTCTTTGATCGTCCAGCGGCCTCTCGGCCCCCCGACGTATCGTCAATCTGTTACGTGAAGAACTGTCGGACCTGTTCCTCTGGTACGCAACCGACGAGCAGATCGCCGTCGGGAGACACGAGTAAAGGAACTCCATTTTGACCTGTCGCATGCCAAGCAGTTTCCCATTTCTGTGCGATGAGCTGGTTCTGCCCGTCAATGTCTTCAGCAAAATGTTCTCCCGCCAACTGCTTCACAATCAACGGATCAGAAATGTCTCGACCGTCGCACCAAAAAGCACGGTACGTTCGCCGAACAAAGTCCATCCCGTTCCGTAAATCCTTTCGTAAGAGCTCGACTGCCTGCTCAATCGCCGGCCAAGTATTCGGTTTCCCAGGCGGCAACGCAATCGGCAACCCCGGTGCCAACCGCTGCACCATCGTGACTTCGTGCCGCAATTCCGCTCCCAACGAGCCGCTCCACGGCTTCATGGGACGTGGCAACTGCGGCGCATGCTGCACCCCTCGCCATTCGCATCGGTCGATCAGACCCAAGACGTGCAGCCGTTCGTGCAGCGCGTAACAGAACGGACAGTTGAAATCGCTATAGAGAAAAAATCTACCGACAGAAGGAGTGGTCGTCATGGCGCCACTTTACCGAAGTGGCTCGATGGAGTCTACCCCATTGGGAAAGGGAGAAAGACAAGAGCGCCAGACTGTATCAGGAGTCGGCTTTGCGTAACAGTTCCTGTAGATTCACACGGAGGACGGTCAACGTGACCGGCTTAGTCAGAACCCGATCCATACCAGCCTGGCGGCACTTCTGGGATTCTTCGTCGGACGTATGACCGGTGAGGGCCATGATAGGCAGGTGGTTTGGCGTCCCTTCCTCGCGGCGACGAACTTCTCGGGTGGCTTCATAGCCATCCATCTCGGGCATCTCACAATCCATCAACACGACATCATAAGCTGTTCGAGTGATGGCTTCCACCGCTTCACGCCCTGTGCGAGCAACTTCGACTTGGCAGCCGAGCTTCTGCAAAAACTTGCAGGCGACAACCTGATTAATTTCATTGTCGTCTGCGATCAACACTCGTAGCGGTCCCACCTGCTCTCCTGCACCGCGTTGGTCTGAGCCTAGGGAAGATGCTGCAGGATCTCGATGAATCGCTGGAAGGAGATTGGTGGTATAGATGAACGTGCTGCCCCGACCGAACTGGCTGTTGACAGTAATGGTCCCTCCCATCAACTCGACAAGTTGGCGGCAGATCAGCAGACCAAGACCGGTTCCCCCGAATCGTCTTGCGGTTGAAGCATCAGCTTGTGCATACGCCTTAAACAGTTGAGCTTGTTGTTCTGAGGTTAACCCGATGCCCGTATCTTGAACGCTCCATTGCAGTACCACAGTCTCTGAACTATCCGACGGTTTTGGCTTTACCGACACAGCGATCGAGACCCCTCCATGTTTAGTGAACTTGATCGCATTCCCGACGAGATTGAATAAGATTTGTCGCAACCTGATGGGATCACCTCGGAACTCCTCCGGAACATCGGCATCAATGTCCACCGAAACAGTGAGACCCTTTTGGGATGCTAACCCCTCCACCAACGTCGTCACATCGCCGATCAGTGCACGCAGATTGACATTGGCCACCTCCAAGGTCATTTTCCCGGCCTCGATCTTTGAAAAGTCGAGGATGTCGTTTACCAACGTGAGTAGCGCCTCTGCCGAACGATGCATGGTTTCGATCAGCAGCCGCTGTTGCTCGGTCAGCGATGTGTCCTTGAGAAGCTGTGTACACCCCAGCACGCCGTTCATCGGAGTCCGCAGTTCATGGCTCATCGTGGCGAGAAAGATCCCTTTTGCCCGCGCAGACTCTTCAGCTGCTTCTTTCGCGCGGCGCAAGGCTACATCTGAGGTGATATCAAGTCCATATGCACGGACTAGCTCCAACTCTCTCAGGGGAAAGAACGACCAGGCGATGACCCGATCCGCCACGAGATGTTCGACCCGCGACAGCGAGGAATCGGTCGTGAGGCATTCGTGCATCATCGCCGATAGATTTGCCGGGAACATCACTTCGATCCCGGCTTCGAGTAAGCCGCATTGAGTCATCAAATTGAGCATGCCGGTGTTGGCATAGAGCATGGCACCCGTGGCGTCAAACTCCACAATAGGATTTGGCGCATCCTCGGCCAGCCGTGCGGCACGTTGGACATCCCGCTGAATCTCCATCTCGTCGGTCAGGTCGCGGACAACCACCAGGCCACCGACTTGCACGCCTTGTTGTGTTCTCGGCCAGAACGAGAGTGACAGCTCGAACTTGGTCCCATCCTCTCGATTCCAAATGTGGGAAGGCATCACGACAAGCTCGCCGGTGTTCACCATCCGAGTGAATGGGCATTGGGCCACCTCACTCTCGCCCGACGTGAAGCATCCAATAAGGTCGTGAAACCCCAGCCCGATCACGTCGCGTGTTCGCCCGACAAGTTGCTGCGCCTCAGGATTCAGAAACAGGATACGATTGTCGTGATCCAAGAAGAAGATGGCCGCCGGAACCGCTTCCAGGATCAGGCTCGTATCCTGTCCCATCGGCAAACGTGATTGCTGGATCTTAGATCGGGAATCAGGGGTTGAGGTATTAGAGGTATTAAAGGCAGACATGATGCGCGAGTTCGTCTTGTAGCTTTCCAATCTATCGGCAGAACGAGGGCTCACCTGTAGTATCGATGTGCGCGTTTTCTGAAGGACCGTACGGGATACAGTCGGTTTATATCGGTTGATGCACAGCCACTTCTGCCGCTTAAGTTCTTCCTGTACGAACCGATAAGATTCCCGACGGGGGATAATAGATCATCCTAGGGAGGTGTTTATGATATCCGCCATACACACCGCACTCTCAGGCCTGACTGCCTTCGGCAAACAGATCGATGTCATCGCGCACAACGTCGCCAACGTCAATACCGACGGGTTCAAGAAATCCAGAACAGAGTTTGTCGAAATCCCCAGCGGTGGGGTTCTCCCTGTTGTTGAGAAAGATGACTCATCCGGCCCAACCGTTCTTCGAGACACAGGTGGCAATCAGACCATGGTCGAGCTCTCGAACGTCGATCTGGGTGAGGAAGCGGTGCAGCAGATCGTGGCACAACGTAGCTTTGAAGCGAATCTCCAGACCTTACGAACGGGAGATGCTTTACTCGGCAGTATCTTGGACATAAAGAAGTAGCTGACCACTGCATTCGGCAAACATCGCGCGTCATTTACTTGTGTCCATAGAAATCCCGCTTATCTTTTTGGCTTGGCCGATGTCTCTTCGCAAATGCCTCCATACCCACTGGGCGATTCTTCATCGTTCTAAGACATAGCTTTCCCGCCGATCCGCATGTTATGTCGAGGCCATGGTTTCGCCTCGTGTTTTGTTGATGATTCCTCCCTTGACTCAGCTGAACACTCCCTACCCATCCACCGCCTACTTAACCGGGTTTCTTCAGTCCCGTGGAATCACGGTAGAGCAAGCCGACTTGGGCATCGAGATGGTGTTGCGCCTATTCAGTCCCGAGGGGCTACAGAAAGTCTTCCGGCAACTTCACGGTCAGGAGGGCTCACTCCCCAAGGAAGCCCTCGGCATGATGAGGGCCGAACACATCTACGTGGACATGATCGGACCGGTCGTCGCCTTCTTGCAGGGTAAGACCCCCAACATCGCCGCTCGCTTGATTCAACCGGGAGTGTTGCCCCAGGGCCCGCGATTCCGAGGTCGTCGAAAATTTGTGCGCTCTGCCTCAGTCACTGATAGGGCCAAACAATGGGCGACGTTCTTCCTCGAAGATCTCGCCGATTTAGTGCAAGCCACTATCACACCCCACTTCGCCTTGAGCCGATATGCCGAGCATATCGGGCGCAGCGCCTCATCGTTCGATCAAATCGCCACCGCCTTGGCCGAGCCACCGAGTCTGACTGATGAATGGCTACTGGATTCATTCTGGGAACACTTCAACCGAGTCAACCCATCGCTGATCGGGCTCTCCATACCGTTTCCAGGAAATCTCTATGGTGCATTCCTCATTGCAAAGACACTCAAGCAGCATCACCCTGACTTGCCTGTGGCCATCGGCGGCGGTTATGTGAACACAGAATTGCGGCGGGTTGCCGACCCTCGCGTGTTCGATTATGTCGACTTTATTACGTTCGACGACGGTGAACGGCCGCTCCTCTCCCTCATTGAACATATTTCCGGCTTGCGTCCCCGCCAAGCGCTGTGTCGCACGATGTATCGCCAAGACAATCGCGTGGTCTATACCGATGACCCCTTGTCACCCGACTTCACGATGAACGAGATCGGCTGCCCAACCTACCGGGGCCTGGCACTGGATCGCTACCTGACCATTCTCGACAGTACCAATCCCATGCATCGTCTCTGGTCGGAAGGCCATTGGAATAAACTCACCGTCGCACACGGCTGCTACTGGAAACAATGCACGTTCTGCGATATCGGGCTCACCTACATCAGTCGGTACGAGATGACACCCACCGAGCGGCTCATCCAGCAGATCGAACAGCTCGTAGCCGAGACGGGCCGGAGAGGGTTTCACTTCGTTGATGAGGCCGCCCCGCCATCCGCATTGAAGTCGCTGGCCCTTGCCCTCTTGGAGCGACGGATCAATATTACCTGGTGGGGCAATATCCGTTTTGAGGCTGCTTTTTCACCGGACCTTTGCCGCCTGCTTTCCGCCTCCGGTTGCATCGCGGTGACGGCGGGGCTTGAGGCGGCCTCGGACCGGCTACTGGCTAGTATGAAGAAAGGCATCACTGTCGATCAGACAGCGCTGGTCGCCGCCGGGTTCAAAGATGCCGGCATCCTGATCCACGCCTATCTCATGTATGGTTGTCCATCGGAGACGATTCAAGAAACCATCGATTCACTCGAACGGGTCCGCCAGCTTGTCGCGGCAGATCTCCTTCAATCAGCCTTTTGGCACCGCTTCACCGTCACCGCTCACAGCCCCGTGGGGCTGGACCCCACTGCCCATGGTGTGCGCGTTCTCGGGCCTGAATTTCGAGGCTTCGCAGAGAATGACCTTCTGCATCACGATGACTGGGGGGAAACGCCGGTCTGGCTCGGTGAAGGGCTGCGACGATCGCTCCTGAACTATCTTGAACGACGGGGACTCGATCTCGATGTCCGTCAATGGTTCGATGATGAGGTCCCCCGCCCTCATGTCCCTCCCACGTGGCTCAGACGCTTGCTCAAGAAATGGATGATGGATGACCATTCCGACCTTGAACGGCGTGTAGTCTGGTTGGGTAGAGCAGTAGCTTGTGAGTCGAGAGGAAAGAGAGCAGCACTCACTGTTACCGACTCCCGGAAGGATCATGTCATCATACTCCCGGAACCGGAGGCCCGATGGCTGGAACAATTGATTAGAGACGCCACCCCGCGGAAGGCATTTCAGACCTATCCGCACATGCGAGAGGCCTGCCAAGGGTTTCCCGGCAGGGAGTCGACCTTCAATGCCTTCCTGGCCACCTCTTCGTGGAAAAAGATCCGCGACGCAGGCCTCGTGCTCGTGTAACTCTCCATTCTTTCTATTCACTCACTGCAGTTAAACATTGTCTCCACTGTATCCGTATGAGAACGCGTAACTGGCAGAAAAAACCAAGAGCCGGAATCCAGCATGTGGATTCCGGCTCTTGTCGAAAGCCAAACGTTCTAGTCCACGTGAGCTGCTTAGTACTGCAGCTGCAACGCGAGTGGAACGAATCGTCCTTGTTTCCGGTCGCATTCGTCCCATAAACTGGGCCGGCGAAGCCCTTAGGGAACATCTGATTAATTCACGTTTGTACTGAGAGATGTGTTCATGGGGTGGGCAACAAGGGCGACCCGTATCGGAAGGAGATGGTCCGAGCGCGTGGTTGTCGGGGGCCGCCCACCGGTGGGCGACCGGCTCCCGCCGTACGCACACACGCCCCCCCTACATCCCCCATCAGCGGGCGCCGGCGCGCCCCATACTGATTCGCCAATCCGCAGCTGACAACGAGCCTGTGGGTCTTCTTCGCCAGCCCGCGGTCCCGCCCGTTGGAGAATCCAACGATCTGCTTGAGCACCAAGAACACCTGTTCGCCTTTGGCGCGGACTTTCGCCTTGGTGCGGTGGCGGTGGCCGCATCGCCCCACCCCCGCGTCTCCTGCCCAGGCCGCAGCTCCGGTACCACCTGGCTGTCATGCACCTTCGCCGCGGTGGCGGCCACCGCATGGATCAGCTTGGTCCGGCTGTCCACCCCAAGATGGGCCTTCATGCCGACGTCCCACTGGTTCCCCTGCTTGGGCTGAGGCCTCTCCGGATCGCGCGCCTTCCCACGATTCTTCGTCGACCTCGGCGCGTTGATGATAGTGGCATCCACAATGGTCCCCCGCCCGATCTGCAGGCCCTGCTCGGCCCGATACGTCCGGATCAACGCAAAGAGCTGCTCGCCCAGCTGATGGGCTTCCAGCAGATGGCGAACCTGGCAGATCCCGGCCTCATCGGGCACGGATTCTCGGCCCAGATCAATCCCCCCGAACTGCCGCATGGCCCGCGAGTCATACCGCGCCTCCTTCACGGCGGGGTCGGACAGGGTGAACCACTGTTGGAGGAAATGAATGCGGAGCATGCGCGCAATTCCCACGGGTGGACGCCCCGGGCCCTCGGCCTTGGGGTAGACCGGCTCGCTCGCCGCCCCCAATGCCACCACAGCACGACATGGTTCATTTCGTTGAGACACCGCTCGCGGCGAGTGGGCTTGCGATACTGTTCGAACGTGACCTCGGCAAACGTCTGTTGTAGCACGGGTGCGCCTCCTCATCAGGGCTGCGCGACCCATAGCAGAGCAGGCGAGGAGAATAAGTCAGACCTTCCCTATGGCTCCTTGCTGTCCAGACAAACGAGCATTATCGGCAGCGGTATATTTTAGAGGAGTTGATTGGGACGAACGGGGCAGAAGGTGCTGCAGCACCTTCTGCCTACTCGACTGGAAACAATTCGATGATTACCGATTCGGCTGCGGAGTATAGCGGAGATACGGCTTGACGGTCGTGAACCCTTTAGGGAAGAGTTGCTTCGCTTCCGCGTCGCCGACCGCAGGAGTAATGATACAATCCTCACCGTCCTTCCAATTTGCCGGCGTAGCCACCTTGTACTTCGAGGTCAGCTGAAGCGAGTCGATCACTCTCAACAACTCATCGAAGTTCCGGCCACAGGAAGCGGGATACGTCAAGGTGAGTTTGACCTTCTTGTCCGGGCCGATAATAAAGACCGATCGCACCGTCATATTGTCGATGGCGTTGGGATGGATCATATCGTACAGCGTGGCGACCTTCTTGTCCGGATCGGCGATGATGGGGTAGTTCATCGTCGTCTTTTGCGTTTCGTTGATATCGTTGATCCAGCCTTTATGAGAATCCATCGGATCCACACTGACGGCAATCACTTTCACGCCTCGCTTTTTGAACTCGGGCGAGATTTTGGCCACAGTCCCCAGCTCCGTCGTACACACCGGGGTGTAGTCCTTGGGGTGCGAAAAGAGAATCCCCCAACTGTTCCCCAGCCATTCGTGAAAATTGATCGTGCCTTCGGTCGTTTCCGCCGTAAAGTTCGGCGCGTCGTCGCCCAATCGTATAGCCATGGCATACCTCCTTGTATCGCGATCACCTACGACAAGATTCTACTGTCTGCGTACAATACTGTGCCCCACCAGATGAGTTCAAGGGGTCGCATGCTAAAACGTCCACCGTCTGTCATCAGATAGAAACCAACAGTGCCAGGGAAAACGCATTCCGCCTAACCTTGCTCTAGATACTGACGGACGACGATTGACGCGCGGCAAAAAACCGGAGGAGTCCCGGCTCAAGTTTCTCTAGGGCCTTGCCGATATGACTCCCGGGATCCTTCAACAGAGCAAGACCAAGACATGGACAAGACTGACCCACAGCGCACGAAACTACATATTTCCAAGGACCCGATGTACGTCATGCTGCGCGAAGGCTGCATCAAGGAGTTCAACGCCAAGAAAGCTTCCGGAGACACATGCGATCTCCGGGGCTGTGATCTGCGCGGTCTCGACCTTCGAGGCATCGATGCCGACGGGCTGGATTTCAGCGACTGCTATTTCCGGCAATCCGATCTGCGAGGCGTCGACTTGAGTAAGGCCAAATTGGACGGAGCCAGCATCAATGCGTGCAAAATTTCCGGCGTGCTCTTCCCTGCGGAGCTGAGCGCCTCTGAGATTGAGTTGTCTCTACTCCATGGAACGCGGATGCGGTATCGCATGAAGTAAGGAATTAAGGATCACGATCCCCTCTCCTGTTCGCGTGTGGAATCGCACGTCGCCACTTTCCAGCACTCGTCCAAGAGAGCAAACCGCGATGGACTTCAAGGCATCTGAGAACTTGACGAGGAATGATCCGGCAAACCGGCAGATAGCGACAACTGAGTCCGCACCCTCTCATGACCGGAGTCAGCAGCTCCCGTATCGAGAAGCGCGACTCGTTCCTCTGTGAGTTTTCCACCCTCCAGGAGATGATGGCGGATCGCCTCGGCGCGCTGGTGGGCCAGCGCCTCTAAGTCGCTCGGGGGAATTTGTATAGCCGCCGCAAGTTTTCGCTTCATTTCTTCCACCGTCGGCTGCGTGGGTTCGGCCGGCGTCGCCGATGGATCAGGTGCGGGGAGTTTTGCATAGAGCTTTTCCACAACCCGTTGCTCCTCTTTCGGCGATAGCGCTTTCTGATCGGGTGTTACCCGGCCGCTCATCGCGAACAGCTGATCTCGAAGTTTCATCGTTTGAAGCACCGCCACATCACGCGTCGAATCGGTCGTTCCCCTGATATCGAGCCGGAGTCCGGGCCGATCACTCAACGCTTTTTCCAGTGCCTCGAGCTTTGTCAATTCACTCTCAGCCAGCGAGGCGCTGCCTGGTTGAAATTCGATAAATTGAAGATCTTCCTCGCCACCCCCTCCGGGCACGAGCTTGCCCATCAACGCAAACGGCGAAGCGACAACCTTCCCGAGCAGATTGAGCAACGTAGAAATGACCACCTTCCCATACTTGAAATCCGGATCGTTGAGATTGCCGCGAATCGGCATATCGATCTCGATGAGGCCCTTACGATCCTGCAGGAGCGCCACTGCCAACGGAACCGGCAGCGACGTGGCGTCCGGGCTATTCGTCTTCTCGCCGAATGTCAGTTGATCGACATGCACGAGGTTTTCCGCTTCCAACACTTTCTGCGACACCTTGTACTTCAAATCGATCGACAATCTTCCCTTCGACAAGACATAGCCCACATATTTACCGCTGTAGGGTCCGGCCTGCGTCAAATCCATCCCGCTAAGGGTAATGATCAGATCGGTGAAGGCCTCTTCGCTCAGCGGGTTGATCTTTCCGACTATGGTGAGGGGGGCGGCTCTCCCAACTTTTCCCTTCAGGTTGACGTCGGCTTTCTGAAGCTGCTTCGATGACAGTCCTTTGATGGTCCCGCCGAACTCCGTAAGGCTGGTTCTGACCTGTGGTTCAATGGACAAATCCTGAAACGTCGCGGCCAGCTTGACCAACTTGATCTTGTCGATCGTGACGGACACGGGATCCCCTGCCTTGACTTGCGATTTCGCGCCTTCAGGTTCTTTTGGAGCCGCCGTCTGCTCGTGAGGCGGAGGCGAGACGGCGAGACCCGAGAGATTGAGCTGTCCCTGTGGATCCACCACGATGTGAGCGGATGGTTCTTGCCAGATAATTTCTGCGATCTTCACACTGGTCGGCTCGAGATTTACCGCCATCTGATTCACGTTCAACGCTCTCCACGTCAGCACGTCATCGAGTTCCCTGCGGTCAGCGATCGCCAGCCGATTGACTGCCAGGTTGCCCTGGAATCGCAGCAGGGGCTCGTTCACATGTTTCGTGGCAAAATGCGCCGTTCCATTCAGGTCGATCGCACCCTCCAGCACATCGGCGTTGAGGAACCGATCCAGGTAAGGCTGAAAGGGCCGGATGTCGATGTGCACGAGCTTGAGTTCAGTATCAGCCATCAGCGGCTCGACCGCCACGTTCCCCTTCACATCTAGAGAGCCGGTTTTGTTCAATTTCAGCGACAGGTTGACCGGAAGGGGGTTTTTGAACGGGATGTGAATATCCTTGACGGTGACATTCATCGCATCCACATCGACATGTCCAGGACGTGCAAGGGTCCGGTCTTCGAAGGCGATTCCATAGTTTTTCAGCGCAACCTCATCCACCCTGACCGACCAGGGCTTGCCAGGCTTTGCGTGCTCACGCTTCGCATCTGCGGGCTTTTCCGTGATGCCATCTCCTCCGCCGACAGGTGTGAACAGTGACTGGAAATTGATGACCCCGCCGGGATCCATCCAGGCCTCGAACCGCCCATCGGCTGAATGCACCTTCGCGACACCGATAGTCTGCTTCTGCAGATCCAACTGAATCCCTTCCACACCAAGGTTAGGAATATTTATGACCGGATCAATCCCCCCCCGTTCCACGAGCGCCAAATCCTCAATCGACACCGTTCCATTCGTGACCGTTGCCTGGGGAGCCTGACCGCGAAGATCAAAGTGATACGACGCGGATAGGCCGAGGGTGCCCTGCAGGACATCGAACTGAAACTGCTCCTGCACGGCTTGATACAACGTCTTGAGCCTGAGTCCAGATACAGCCAGTCGGCCGTCGGATTCTACCGGCTCCAGAAAAATCCGTCCCTCCCAAGAAATCTTTCCACGTTGTCCGATCTCCGCCGTGAAGGCATGGGCATTCTCGCTTCCCTCGACTTGAACCGTGTTGAAGTTTCGTACCACGATCCCAAACGGCACGACATCGATGACCACCGGCCTCGCCTTGGAATCATCTCGATATTCGAGAATTCCCTTCCCGATTTCCAAGAGGTCGATCTCCACCGGCATCATCTTCTTCGGCTCGTTTGCGGGCTCAGAAGAAGGCTCGCTTGCCTCATTGGAAGGGGGAACCAACGACATTAAGTTCAGCTTTCCTTCGGAGTTCACCCTGGCCACCACAAACGGCATGGTCAGACGGATCTCGTCGAACGCTACCTTCTGCAAGAACAGCGAGGCCGCACGCAGATTCACAAACAGCTCCTCAAAACCGAGTATCGGCGTCTCGTTCTGCTCCCGCACTTCCAGACCAGTGAGACGAAGGGAGAGCGTAAAAGGATTGAAGGCGGCTTCGCGAAGAACGATGGGATGCTTGATCTGATCCGAGGCAGCGGGAATGACGTACGATGTAATCAGATAGGGAAGCAGAACAAACCCAACAAGCGAATAAAGAGCAATCAGCCCCGCCAGCAGGCCGCTCGCGACTTTGGCCCGGAAAAACCGACGCATATCCACTCACACCCTTTGAACGTTGCAGAATAGGCACAAAAACTATAGGAGACCAGACCGTGGAATGTCTACTGGGGAAGATCGCTCTTTAGCATGCAGATTGATTAGGGAATCCAGCTCTCTTTCGGTGGCTCTCGCGGAAATACAAGACAAACGTGCGGTACATACCCACGAACTACCTGGGCTAACTCAAATCACTGGAGGGTTCTATCCGCCGGCATCAATCAGGATAAAGCGATGAAGAGCCGGCGGTATGCAGGAAGCATCTTGAGAAAAGAGGAATCACTGGAGGTGTTTATCCGCGTGCAACCATAACGATAAAACGATGAATAGCACGCGGTACGAGCAAACTTGGTTTGGTGCGCCCGGCTGGAATCGAACCAGCGACCCTCAGCTTAGAAGGCTGATGCTCTATCCGACTGAGCTACGGGCGCACTTTATTTTTCACTGACTTGCGTTTTGGTACTTTCCAAATGTCTCCGCTACTGTTCCCCGCGTCTTCTCTTGGAGGTATTTGTGAACCTTTTGAGCCGCTTGCGTCAAGTCTCTCTCCGCAATTGAATTGTACCGCTTCCACCTCTTTTCGGATTTATGTCCGACGCTTTTCATAATGGTGGCGGTGTCCACCCCTCCCTTCGAAGATTGGGTGAAGCACAGTGTCGCAGATCATGAAAACGACGATCGGTGATTCCGGCATCTTTCAAGGCTGTCTTGAGGGGTCGGCTTATACGTTGGAGCGGGTTTCCCTTGTAGGAAGAGACGTGGCGTGTTGTCAGGCTTCGCACGTTAGCGAGCCGCTGCAGGGCCAATCTGACATCCGGAGTCATGGGCACTTGTCGTCCGGTGTTGGTCTTGGTATCGACGGATCGGAGCGTGATGAATCCTCGCTTCAAATCAACGCGGTTCCAGGTGACGCCGCATGTGGCCCAGCACACAACGGGACGGACCAGTGCCATTGAAGGTCGGACGACGCGACACCCCGGCCACGCCATCAGTCAACAGAAGCGGAAGCGGGTCGAAGAGGTCTTCAGCTGGCTGAAGACGGTGGGCCTCGTGCAGAAGGTCAAGCTGCGTGGCGTACGGCGAGTCGGCTGGCTTGTTACCTTCGCCGTGGCGGCGTACAACCTGGGACGGATGCGTAAGCTCCAGGAGGCTATCGCATGAGCCACCCACGCCTGGTGGAACACACCGCAGCGCTGTGCACACCGCCACCGAAGGCGGCCACTCCGTCAACGAGGGGGCTGCGGTGCGTGTGTGCATCAGCCGGGACCATCTGGCTCACTCCTCCAGAGTTTTTCCGCAGCCTGCTAACCGCTCTGGGAATAGTTCTGCTGGTCTCACTGGTAGGTGGAGCGCAGAGGCCAGACCACAATCTCTGCGCTCCATATCTCGGCAAGCTGAGGAGGTCTCGATCAGGCGCTTTGGCCCTTTTTCTGTGGCCAGAGTGACAATGAGGCGCCCACGACCAAGTACACGCCAACCCCAGCAATGACTCCAAGGTTGAGGTCATTCCATGCGTTGACTCCTAGGAATATCTCTTTAAAAATGACCGCGAACAACAGCATCAGAAATCCCATCCAATTGATGAAACTCATGCCCATCGGTTGTCTCCTTTCATTGGTGGCTTCCACGTTGCTCCCGACAGCGGCCAGCATGATCTTCTGCTCACAAATCGGATCGGAATCGCACGACACGCTCACTTGTGGTGTTGTACCCCTCAACCAGCATCGCAAATCCGATGCAATTGCACCAACGCACAGCCATGACTGCCTCCTTTCGCTGATGGCTTCTTCTCTGTGTTCAGCGGTCTCTTAGAAGATTACTGAACAAGTCGTCGAGTGCGATCAGTGCTTCCCCGGTGATGTGATGAAGTTCTCGTTCCGAATATCGCAGAGGAACAAGGCGCCGCCTCTGCCACCCCCGGAGCAAAAACGCCTGCCCGATCTGGGTATAGGGCCGCTCACACTCCATCACGAATTCCCTCCCCTGGTCGTCTTCGAGAATGAACCCCTTCACATTCATCCTGGCTCTCCCATTTTTCAGCGGTACCTTCCTTAACACCTACCTACAGCCTGTCAGCTCTCGAAACCTCCCAGCTTGCGAGGTGAAGGCTGACAGGCACGCTTGTCCTATCCATCTCGACCGTCTCGTACGAGGCGAGCCTCCGTGTCGGCGCTCATGAGCATCCTGGAGCCCAGCCACTCGGACGGCATGCCCTCGACTGACGAACGCGCCGCTCGAACTCGTCACGAGAGAATCGCAGGAAGACCGGGTCGCCATAGAGAGGCGAAGACAATCGGCAAATTACTGACCTCGTTCCACGACAGCACCGCCATCTCCGGTTCGGCGCTGAGAGATTGGAGCAGCAGGAGTACACCGAGAAATAGGGCTAAGATGGCGGGCCAGATCATCGAGAGGGCACCGATAACTAGGAAGAGCGTCATCGCCGTCAACGTATGCTGCACAAACTGGCTCTTGACTGTGATCATAAGGTCCTCCTTCGTGTGCTCTCTACCGGAAGAGATAAGTACTTGTACTATCTAAGTATTAGTATTGTTAATTAATTTGGATTGCACTCTATGCTCAAGACGCATAACAAACAACTAGGAATACTACCAGTATGAATGAGCCATGTTCCCAGTGTTTCGCGATGATACAGTTCGACGTCAAATGTCTAAATCAACCCGGTCCCTTTATAAACACGCATAGCGGTCGAGCCGGACAGGCTGATGTCGAGGTTACGGCTGAGTGGAGATTCGATTCGCTCGACCTTAGCCTCAACCTTGACCTCCATGAAGCTGACGGAGCTTGTCACCATCCTGCTAGAGCTGGCCGCACCTGTTCGCAACATTGTCTCTTAGGAAAACGACTCAATACTGCGCGTTCACCCGCAAAGACCATGCCGCGAAGAATCCGTGAGAGTTGTGTGAATTTCAAATGATTTCCCTACTGCCTCTCTAAGTAGTGCAACCAGGATACGTATCTTTTTGGATTCAGTGAATCGAAAGAGATTCAGGAAGGGTGTGTTGGGTAAGAGGGTGTCACTGTAAGAGAATCATCTTCTATTCACACAAAGGAGGAACTAGATGGCGACCAACATCTCTCCCAAACGACCGGCAACCACGATGCGATGCGGCAACATCAAAGCCACGATCTGGCAGAACGTCAGCGAGAAGAGCCCGTCCTTCGCCACGACCTTTTCGCAACCCTTCAAGGATCAGGCGGGGAAGTGGCGCAACCGCACCTCGTTCAGTCTCAATTGACCAGCCATGCCAACGCAGACTTTGGCGTTGTGTCTCCTGATCCAACCTGCTAGAGTTTAACCAGGTTTAACTGATGAGGTAACCAATGGGCAGAAAGACAGCAGTCTTGGGCTTTTCAGTCGCCCCGGAGATCGCCGCAGAGTACGAAAAGCTCACGGCTCGCCAGAAGACGACCAAAAGCGAGCTCTTTCGACGCATGGTGGAAGTCTACAAGGACCGTCTTGCGGAGGAGGAGTTCTTCGCGTTGCAGCGCAAGATGGCCCGGCGAGTTCGACGGCGGGGCCCTTTGACCGAGGAAGAGGTCTCCCGCATCGTGTTCGAAGACCGCTGATGAAGGTTGTCTTCGACACCAATGTCTATGTCTCGGCCTTCCTTCTCCCAGGGAGCCTCGCCGAAGATGCCTTCCACCGCGTCCAACGAAGACAGGCGACGCTCTTTACGTCCGTACCGATTTTGACCGAAGCCGCAGGCGCCTTCCGAACCAAGTTTCAGCAGGGGGAAGAAGACGTTGCAGCCGCCCTCAGACTCACCGGACGTGCTGCGACGATCGTCAAGTCCTCTGGCAGAATCATGGTTCTTGAGGACCTTCCGGATAACCGCATCCTGGAATGTGCGGTTGAGGCCGGCGCCGATCTCATCGTCACCGGTGATCACCACTTGCTTCGACTCAAGACATATCAAGATGTGACCATCGTTCGGGTGGCGGATTTTCTTCGGCTCTTCCCGGAGGATCCCACGTCACCTTCTATCGTGAAACAGAAGAAAATCGGGCGGCAACGGAGAGCACCCATGCGGAGAAAACGGTGAACCTTTCCGATTTGTCGATTAACCTGCATGGTGCGCTCAGATACGCCAAACTGGATAGAAACCCAAGGCCTTCCTGAATTGGATCAACTGGGGCGAGTTCTACTACATCGTCACGCGCAAGGTCGGCTCGACCCGAGCCGCTGAAGCCCTCCATCTCCTGGAACAATTGCCCATCGAACTGGTACCAGTGGACCAAGCATTGGTGCGAGAGGCGACAGAGATCAAGAGCGAGCATGCCGTCTCCTACGCCGATGCCTTTTGCATCGCCACGGCTCGCCACCTCTCAGGAACAGCGCTGACGAGCGATCCCGAATTTCACGCCCTGGAGCATCTCATCACCATCCGCTGGCTGTCGACATAACTCCACGTTGTCTACCTGACCGTGCTACCCGTGGTGTGCAAAACGTAGGCAGCTTTGGTGAATCGGTTTAGATACAACGTGAAACTCTTTAGATTTACCCGGCATCCCATCTTTCAAACCCGCACCGCAATCCCGATTCGGCAGAGCAGCGCTATCGGCGCACCAGTCTTACGTATTTCTCTCAAATGGCGATGCATCGGCATAAGGTTGCGCGAGTGGCTTGTACCTTGCTAGATCCACTTGGCCATAGGGTCGATGAGATTATGGAAGGATGTCCCAATGGATCGTCACCCTGTGAATCTCAAAAATACCGATGGCCGATTCGTCTCTCTCAAGACGCGATTGCTGAAATGCACCAAGCTCAACATCGCCGCACAGATCAGCAATGAAACAAGCCTGGGAAATTGCTTGCTCGACCATTATTCCGGAACAACCGTCTCCTGCCGAAACAAAGTCAAAAGGCCGATCATTGGAGAGGCCTGATCCGTGCATGACAATAATGATAGGAGGATAAGAAACGCGCGGCACAAGCAACGCTTGGTAGGAATGAGAAAAGAGAGTGGAGGTGTTTATTCCGTCGCCATAATTTTTACGCTCAGGGTCGAGCACGCTTGGTTTGATAAAGAATCGAGGACTACTGGTGGGTCTTATCCGCCAGCGTCAATTACGATAAGCCGATAAATAGCTGGCGGCACGAGCAAGCTTGGTTTGGTCGGGGCGAGAGGATTTGAACCTCTGACATCCTGCTCCCAAAGCAGGCGCGCTACCGGGCTGCGCTACGCCCCGACAGACTCTTCACCTTCTGTATTCCTGGAGAGACGGCACGACAATCTGCAGATCCTTATATACAGGAATGTTCCGATTGCTGTCCAGGCAATGTCTACCTTGAACAACGTACCAGAGCACCACGCAGCTCAGAGCGTTCCAGCGGCAAGCGGTCGAAGAATCTCGGCCATGGCTCGAAAAGCCATGGCTCGATGACTGATTCGGTTCTTTTCTTCAGCCGTCAACTCAGCCAACGTACGACCGAGCTCCGGGACGAAGAACAGGGGGTCGTAGCCAAATCCTTGCGATCCCGCGCACTCTTGAGCGATGACACCGGCAAGAGTGCCGGTGGCTACTCGAGTGTCTCCTCCCGGCATCGCCAAGGCGGCGACCGTTATGAATCGGGCGGTCCGCCTGGCGGGCGGCACGCCATCCAGTTCCTTGAGCAACTTCCTACAGTTGTCTTCGTAGGTCGCGCTTTCCCCCGCATACCGGGCCGCAAATACACCCGGTCTTCCATCCAACGCATCAACTTCGAGTCCCGTATCGTCCGCGACCGACGGAACGCCAGTCGCAGAAGCGATCTCCCTGGCCTTTTTGACTGCATTGGCTTCACAGGTTGTACCGTCTTCCTCGACTTCCGGTGAGGTGGGGAATTCGGCCAGGGTGCGGATGCGGATTCCAAGATCTCCGAGAAGAGCAGTGAGCTCCCTGACTTTGTCCGGATTTCTGGTCGCGAGGAGGATTTCTTTGATCGGCCCCTCAGTCGAGTGCACCGATCAGCTCTTTCTGAATGGCGGTCAACCGTTGGATGGCCTGCCAGCCGAGATTCAGAAACTCGTCCATATCCTGCTTCGCGAACGGCGTACGTTCCGCCGTACCCTGCACCTCGACATACCGGCCGCGGCCGGTCATCACGAGATTCATATCCACTTCCGCCATCGAATCCTCGGTATAGGCGAGATCCACCATCACCTCTCCGCCGACCTTTCCGACGCTGATGGCGGCCAGGTAGTCGGTCAGGGGAATCTTTTTCAGTAGATCACGTTTTTTCAGCACGGCACAGGCATCAGCCAATGCGATAAAGGCACCGGTGATGGACGCGGTTCTGGTCCCCCCATCCGCTTGGATCACATCACAGTCGATCCAAATGGACCGCTCTCCCAGTTGAGACATATCGGTCACCGACCGGAGAGCACGTCCGACGAGACGCTGAATCTCCAGGGTTCGGCCGCCTTGCTTTCCCTTGACCGCCTCTCGTGGCGATCGCTCATGGGTTGCGCGTGGCAACATCGCATATTCCGCCGTGACCCATCCGGTCCCCTTGCCCTTTAAGAAGCTTGGCACCTTTTCCTCAACGGATGCTGTGCAAATGACCTTCGTGTCTCCCATTTCAATCAGGACAGCCCCTTCGGCATGTTTGATGAAGTTACGTGTCACTTTCATGGGGCGAATCTGATCTCTGCGACGCCCATCGAAACGAACTAACCCGGAAATTCCGCTCATTCGTACGCCCCTTCTTCAAGAGTGGGATTCGAATTATAGTGAAGGCCCTGGGAAAGCGCAAACCAATCGGTTGGCGGACCACCGTCAGTGAATTGACGGACAAGCCCATCCCTCTTTCTCCTTTTCATTACCCATTCGTACAAATCCAGCCCCTTGCTTTTTCGAATTCTGTACATCCCAAGACATATGGCCCACCAGCAAGACAGCACCGACACAACATCCATGATCGCATGATCCCACTCGTAACACCTCTCCAGAGGCGAGGATTCCCAGCATTGCCCCTCAAAAAACGACATGAAGCCTGCCCGAACATTCGAAACAAAGGACGGGGAAATTCAATGGCACAAAAAGTGCAATCCGCCGCAGAGTTCCTCCGGCATTCAGGTTAAACCCCAATGAGCCGATAAAGAAGAAACGAGACAATCCTCGGCCGCAACGACTCGAATACATTCCGACTCATGGCGACACTGCTGAACCAGACCACTCATCAAGCCCTACTCGATAATCGGAATATTCTGGTGGTCGACGACGAAGAACCCATCAGGCGCCTCCTCGCCTATTTGCTTCAATCCCACGGGTATCAGGTCGACTCCGCCGCCGATGCCAGAGAGGCCCGGCAAAAGCTGAGCGACCAGCCCTTTGCCTTGATGCTTTGCGATGTCAATATGCCGGGAGAATCCGGCATGGACCTCCTGCGCAGCATTCTTTCGGATCAGAACCATACAGCAGCGATCATGGTCACGGGCCTCGACAGCTCCGTCCTGGCCAACGCGGCGCTCGACGTCGGCGCGTTCGGATATATCGTCAAGCCGTTCGAATCCAACGAAGTGCTCATCAACGTCGCCAATGCCCTCCGCCGCCGCCGGCTTGAGATGGAAAACCGCCTCCATCGTGAGAATCTGGAGGACGTTGTCCGAACAAGAACGCTCGCATTACAGCAGGCGTTGGACTGGCTCGAACGCACCGAAAAAGAGCTGCGCCTGTCTCGCGAGGAAACCATTCAGCGGCTGGCCATTGCCGCTGAGTTCCGCGATAGTGCCACCGCTCAACATATTCAGCGTATGAGCCACTACTGTGAGATGCTCGCGCGCAAAGCCGGTCTGTCTCCTGAACGATGCGACTTGATCCGGACGGCCAGCCCCATGCACGACATCGGCAAAATCGGCACCCCGGATCATGTGTTGCTGAAACCCGGTAAGTTCACGCAGGAGGAATTCGGGGTGATCGCGCAGCACGCCGAAATCGGGTACAAAATCCTCAGCGGGTCGGATGCAGAGCTGCTGAAAGTCGCAGCCGTCATCGCCTACACCCACCATGAGCGCTTCGACGGCACGGGATATCCTCGCAGGTTGCAAGGAGAGGCCATTCCCATCGAAGGCCGCATTGCGGCGATTGCCGACGCGTTTGATGCCCTGACCACTCAACGGGTCTACAAGCCGGCCTTTGAAGTCAGTCATGCGATTGAACTCATGCTCAAGCACCGGAGCGAACACTTCGACCCGGAGCTGCTGGACATCTTCGTCGCGTCTGCAGAGGAACTGGCACGCATCCACAATCAATACGCAGACCGCGTAAACACCAATACCTTCCGCGAACCATAAGCCCTTCTCAGCCGAACCCTACATGGTGCTCGATTGTCGGCAATTCGTTGACCGACGGTGGGGCCACCGATATACTTTTTCAACTTACTGGAACAACCTGACTCGCTCCCAAGCACCGGAGCATAGAGAGAAGGAATTGGCTGGTATGGCGAAAAAGTTGACCGCGGTCCGCAAACGTCCCCGGAACCGAAACTGGATCGCCTACCTCTGCGAATCCCTGGTGGCTTCAGGCACCATGCCGACCTGGGAAGCGGCTACCTATCTGACAGAGAACTTATTCGGAGAAAAGCCAAATCCTCGCCTGCTGACCCCTGCCAACCCGTACGAAGTCACTGCGCAATTCCTGCATCGTCTCTATCAGCCGCTCGTCGAAGCCGCCTCGCGGGAAATCATGCTCCCCTCCTCCTCCCTGCTGCACATCTTTACCGACATCAGTCTCACCGGGAACTCTGCCGTTCTCATTGTCCTATTCCCCGGACACAACAAGCCGCAGCAGCTTTTGATGCTGGAAGCAGCCAAGGCGTGGGACCTTGTGTTCCCGGACGCCGAGTCGTTCAATGTCTGGGCCGAGGAACGCTATCGACAGCTCGTGAATGCCCTGCGCGGCGCGTTAGTAGAATTAGAAGGCGATTTACTCAAATCAGCCATCTAGGATTACGTCTGCCGTTCAATATCTGTCTGATCGTCCCAATCGGGACCCCGTGGCCTATCATCTAGTCATCCCTTCTGGATGACAAATGCTATTCAATTCGACTGTAGGGGGCTGAGGTACTGCTTCTTGGAAGGAGATCCTCTCATAGCTTATAGTATGGCAGCATGACACGGAGGTATCCATGGGCACCATCGCTACATCACACATCGAAGTGTCTCCCGGAGTTGCAGGAGGAAAACCTCATATCGCTGGACACCGTATTACTGTTCACAACGTGGTTATCTGGCACGAGCGCCTAGGGTTGAGTGCGGATGAGATCGCGTCCAACTATGGATTGTCTCGGGCAGACGTCTATGCGGCGCTGGCCTATTATTATGATCACCGTGTAGAGATCGACTCGTCCATTCGCTCCGACGAGTCTTATGCTGCTGAAATACGATGCCGTACTAAGTCGAAGCTGAGCGGAACCACAAGTGGGTGACGGGATCAAGTTCTATCTGGACGAACATGTCCCGAGAGCCGTAGCAGAAGGGTTGCGAAGGCGCGGTGTTGATGTCGTCACGGTATAAGAACTGCGGCTACAGGGTGCCGATGATGTTCCACACATCGAGAGAGCCATCCAAGAACACCGTGTGATCGTGACGCAGGATGTGGACTTCTTACGGCTGCATGCATCTAAGATAACGCATGCAGGTATTGTCTATGCGTCTCAACAGACCTCGATTTCCCGCATGCTGAGATCCCTCATGCTGGTTCACGACCTCTTGAAGCCAACCGACATGGCAGACCACGTGGAATTCCTCTGATACGGGCGCTCGTCGAATCCTAATCGAGATAGACATCAACAACTCTTGATACTGGAAGCAGCCAAGGCCTGGGGTCTCGTGTTCCCGGACGCCCAGTCGTTTAATGCGTGGGCCGAGGAACGGTACCGCCGGCTCGTGAATGCGCTACGAGGCGCAATGATGGGGCTCCAAGGTAACCTGCCGGCAGCAATTGAAGCTTCACCTGATGCTCGATCACGAGTCCGGAAGAAGGCCACCGCTCACTTAACAAAGTTTCTTGCCTTTGATTCGAGAGGGTCGCTACGAAATCAGTATTCATGCTCAGCAGGAGCGGCTCGAAGATGATCTGGATATTGAAGAGATTGAAAAGGCGGTACTTCAGGGTGAACTTCTCGAAGCGTATCCGAATGACCCACGCGGTCCGAGTTGTCTCGTCGGTGGGCAGGCGGAAGCCAAACCAATTCACATTGTGTTAGGATGGGCCACGAGAAGGCAGCTGACTGAAAAGACACTGAGAGTGATCACCGTCTATATCCCACGGTCGCCCAAGTGGAAAGATTTCCGTACCAGAGGGACGTAGCCATGACAACCTATGCGGACTGCACGTTCTGTGGCGGTGAGGTAGAGGGGCGTCACATCGACTACGATTATCGCCGCCGCGATCACTTACTGGTATTGCGCAACGTCCCAGCGGGCGTCTGTCGCCAGTGTGGAGAGAAATACTTCACTCCGGATGTGCTCAAACGCATGGACAAGAGTTTCCACAATATCTTCGAGCGCGCTCAAGAACCCGATCAGATTTTAGACGTCCCCGCCGTCAACTTTTGACGTTCTCCCCGTTCTCTATCGCGCAACTGAGCGCACCATGACTATCTCACAATTATTTCAGTCCCATGGTGATCGAGGCCAGTTGCGAAAAACCGAGCAGTTGCGAAAAACCGAGGAAGTTGGTGGTATAGCATTCCACGCGGATCAGTCAGTGTCACTTCCAGAGAGGGCCCTGGTGGCGATGGCATGATGCCATAGCCACCAGGAGTTGTGACAGTGCTCGGCTAAGCAGTCTCTTTCTTACTCAGCCTCACTTGCCATGCGGGTTTCGGCCATGAAGCGGCCCGATCGGATTCTGCTGTTCCTTCGTGAGCTGGGCCTTATAGATATTCGGCAGCTCTTGAACCCAACCGTTATAGACATTGGGCACTGCATGATCCCCTGAGCGCCCATACCCCGGTTGCCCATGATCTTGTCATCATTCGGCACATTGTCGTTTGCCAACCACCGCGCCGACGATCCTTTGCCGCTGGCGACCAGACGCATGCAACCACATCGTCATGACGGATGACCTTTTACCGTCAGAAAAGGCTTCCGGACCCTTTGAGTCTTCCCTCACCGCTGGAAGCGATTCCTGAGTCCACGAGCAGGAATAAAGGCTGTGTCGGATTGCAAGACGCGACCCCAAAGTACAACCCGAAAGTATCCCACGAACTTGAACCGAGAAACCAGGAACTGGAAACGTTCAACTCGACATCACGAACGATAAGCGACAAAGGTTGCCGCAGTGGAGTATCAGCGGTTACAGGAGAAGCGTTCATGTGTCATGTGGGCTTGGTGCGGCATCATCTGATCTTGACGAGGCATTGAACGATCGTGTGAGAATCGTGCAGATCGGTTGCAGAACGCACGGAGGAGCATTGAGAACATTAAAAGGCCCGGTCATGATGGCATGCCGCCATCGTGACCAGGCCTTCGTCCTGCTACTTTGCGGGAAACCCGACTTTCTTTGGCTTTCCCGGTTGCTGGTTACTGACCGATTGGATTCTGCTGCTGCTTCGAGAGCTGCGCCTTATAGGTATTCGGCAGCTCTTGCACCCAACCGTTATAGACGTTGGGCACCGCCATGATGCCCTGGGCGCCCATGCCCCTGTTGCCGGAGATGGTATCGTCGATAGCAGCACTGTCCTTGTCCAGCACCACGGTCCCGGCAATCACCGCATCATCCACCTTGCCGTCGTTGTTGGGGTCATAGTCCAACACGATCAGCCGATTGGCGAACTTGCTGGTAACATAGGCATAGTAGCCGCCGCCTTTCTTGGCGCCGAAGTTCACCCCA
>JARFPM010000163.1 GCA_030444405.1 Nitrospira sp. | reverse complement strand
CGGGGCCTGTTGAAGACGTGGCACCGCCTTCTCCGGCGTAACTTCTTTATGATCCGCTGACGAGTCCGCCTTCGTCGGAGGACTGGGTTGAGATTGTGGCTTCGCTTCTCCTGATGGCTTGTGCGGCGTAGGCTGACCGTCGGAAGCGGCCGGAGGGTGTTGAGCGCGTGGTGCGGGTTTCTCCGCCGCACCTTCCTTTTCTGGTGCTTCCGAGAACGCCGGACCCGCACCTGCCAGCCCCAGCAAGAACAGGCTCATACTCAGTATGATCAGCACTGGTGGCGACTTGGTCATCGTGGGAGCCCCCTCGTGAACGTCATTCCTGTTCGCCGGGTCATTCTAACTCGCGACGACTTTTGTGTCACCTACTCACGGTGCGACACGGCCCCCAGTATTAGGGGGCCGTTCCGAGTTCGATGCTCCGGCTTTGAGGGACGGCGTCGCGAACAGAACGTTCGGTATGGAATCTACGATTGAGCGACGCGCGGTTGAGAGACAAAGGTGCCTGAAGTAGAAACCACTAAAACTTGCGCGTGTGACTTGTAAAAGCTGAATAGCCACGCGGTCGCAGCCGTCATGAGAAGGATGAGACTGATTCCTCCTAGGCTGGCGGCAGGGCCGATCGTATCGGCGGCCCATCCAAACCCTGCCATTCCCGCCATGGACGACGCCATGCCTCCCGTGGCGAAGCTCGTAAAGACACGGCCGAGGAGATGGGCCGGCGTCAATTCTTGGAGCATCGTCCACACCAACGGAGTAAACATCGCGGTGCTCCCTCCGATCACCGCGATCAGGGCAGCGGCAGCGACAGGGGCATCAAGGAAACCGAGCGCGGCGACGGCAATCCCGCCGACCGCCAAGGCGCCGGACATGAATCGAAGACGCCAGGGCACATCTCCCTGCGCGATGGAGGTGAGGCCGAGAGAGGCGAGCAACATCCCGACGCCCAGCGCCGACCACAGCCACCCGAGTTGGATGGGGCCCACGCCAAGCACGTCTTTCGCAAAGACCGGCAGCAGAAAGATGAAGGCACTGATGCCGACACTATAGAGGGTAGCCGTCAACATAAGGAGCGTGACGGTCTTCTGTTCCACGAACACAAAGCGGAAGCCCGCCAGCAAGTCGGTTGTGATACCTTCCGTCAACCCTTTAGTCGCCGCACTCCAACGACCGAGTGTTTCATGCATCCGAATGGGGAACAAACACAGCGCAGAGACAAAAAACGTCGCTGCGTCGGCGTAGAGCACGTTTTGCGCTCCGATGAGCGCAATACCGAGGCCGCTGACAGCAGGCCCTACAAGCAGCCCTACATTGGTCGTCGTCTGCAGTAACGCGTTGGCAGCAATAAGCCGCTCTTTGGGCACAATGAGAGGAACCGCGGAGGTCAAAGCCGGCCCGAAGATCGTGGAAAAGATTGCGGTGGCAAACACAAGGATGTAGAGCCGATCGAGCGTCAAGCCCCCCATGGCATAGAGCACCGGGATCAGGAGAACCATCAGGGTTCGGAGCAAATCCACCCCGATCATGACCGGCTTCTTTCGAACGCGATCCAAATAGACGCCGATCAGCGGCCCAAACAGCAAAGGCGGTAGGGTTTGAAGCAGTCCGACTACCGTCATCTTGAGCGCCGATCCGGTCATCTCGTACACAAACCAGAGCAACGCTACCTTGTTGAGGCTGTCGCCGATCTGAGAGATCGTCTGGCCGGCGAACAAGAAACCGAAGTCTCTCGTCTTGACTAACTCCCAACCTCGAGGACGACTAGGAGTGGAACGGGTCTCCGGCGATTCAACAGATACATCAGAAGATACATCAGACATGTCGGCTCCCCCCACTCAATTTTTGCATCGCAGCCTGCACCGCTCCTTCTTCGAGAATCCGTTCATACAATGCCACATAGTCTCGCGCCATCCGGTCCGCGGTAAACCGTTCGTCAAATGCCGCCCGGCAGCGCTGTCGATCAACGAGGGAGATCTGTCCGACTGACTCTACCATCTCCTCCAGAGTTTCACACACAAAGCCGGTGACTCCGTGATCGATGATTTCCGGAATCGATCCTCGTCGATAAGCCAACACCGGAGTTCCACAGGCCAGGGCTTCGATCAACACCAACCCGAACGGTTCCGGCCAATCATAGGGACACACCAACGCCATGGCATTTCCGACAAAATCATTTTTTTCAGCATCGGAGATCTCTCCGATGAATTCGATCAAGGGATGATTGAGTAACGGTTCAACCGCCGCCTCGTAGTACGTGCGGTCGGCAGGATCTACTTTCGCGGCAATCCGCAGAGGGAGACCGGACCGTTTGGCAATTTCGATGGCCTGGTCCGGACGCTTTTCAGGAGAGATGCGCCCTAAAAACGCCAGATACCCCTGGGCCTTCGGATGGAACGTGTAGAGGTTGCGTGGGAGCCCATGATGGATGGTGCCAGCCCAGTTGGCCCAGGGTAATGGTTGGCGCTGTGCGGCCGAGATGGACACCAAGGGCATCTCGCTGAATTCGCGAAAGACCGGCTCCAATTCAGGAAGATCGAGGCGACCATGCAACGTGGTCACCATCGGGACGGCATTTCTACGCGCGACGGGAAATCCGAGGAAATCGAGGTGCGAATGCACAATATCGAAATT
>JARFPM010000005.1 GCA_030444405.1 Nitrospira sp. | reverse complement strand
CCGACAGGGTCGCCACGCGCCCCATAGCCCTCAACGGGCTTCCACAGTGGGAAGGCGCCCCGGACGGATGGACTTCGAAGCGACTCCTGACCGAACGTGGGAGGCCTCTGTCGCCTTCACGTCGCGTTTTTCCGCAGCCTGCTAGAGCGAGCTTCAGGCTTTTCTGGTCTGATCACGCCGCTGCGGCTAGCAAGGTGAGAATCGCTCTTGAATGCCTACTGAATCACCTGGGAGTTCCGAAACGAAAAAAGGACAAGAATGGAAAGTTTGCCGATCTATCACTTCATAAGCGCGTAGAGATTCTTCAGCAAGGAAAATCAGACATTGGTTCACAGTTGATGGCGCTTAAGTGGCTGGGTAATACTGGAAGTCACGAGGCTCAGGTTAGCCGTGATGATCTCCTCGACGCATTTGAAATATTGGAACACGCACTGTCAGAGTTAATCGATCGAAGATCAGAAAAGGTTATTGAGCTTGCCAAAAAGCTCACAAAAAAGCATGCCCCCAAGCGAAAGAAATAGGTCAGGGGACATGGTGTCAGGAACCGTCTCTGGCTAGATTCCTCTGTCCGTTCGTATTGCCTCGCTTCGTCTCGGCCCTTTAGGATGGCGCTGGCCGCAACCTATCCGCCCACCCACTGAGGGATTCGCATGGAAACAAGTTTTTGGCACAACCGATGGCAGACGAATCAGACAGGCTGGCACGAGCGTGCCGTCAACCCGCTGCTGATCGCCCATTTCCCTTCGCTGAATGTGCCACCCAGCGGTCGAGTGTTTGTGCCGCTCTGCGGCAAGTCGCTCGACCTCGGCTGGCTCCTGTCTCGCAGCTATGCCGTCGCCGGAGCGGAACTCAGTGAACTGGCTGTGACGCAGCTCTTTGCTGAACTGGGAATGGTCCCCTGTATCTCGGAGGTGGGGAAGCACAGGCTCTTTCGCGGAGAGAAGATCGACATTTTCGTGGGTGATCTCTTTGACCTGTCGCGCGAGATTCTTGGCCCCATCGATGCGGTCTATGATCGGGCCGCGTTGGTCGCGCTACCGGAGGCGATGCGGATACGGTATACGGCGCATCTCAAGGCTATCACAGCCTTGGCGCCTCAACTCGTCATCGGCTATGAATACGACCAGACCGTCGTGGCAGGGCCTCCGTTTTCTGTCACTCCCGATGAACTCCATCGCCATTACAGCGACGACTATACTCTCACGCTGCTGACCCGTGTGGAAGTCCCTGGCGGGCTCAAGGGCAAATGCCCGGCGACGGAACATATCTGGCAATTAGGCAGTCTTCTTCCGGGTTAGCACGTCCGACAGGTAGCGCTCTTTGCCCCACTTCACCGCAGCCACACGCGAATGGTCTTGGCGAACTCCGTCGCCTTATCCGGCGGAGAGTGCCTGTCACCCAGCTTCGTGGGCTTTATATTGGATAAGAGGGGAAACGCAGGAGTGGGGAATGTTCTCTATTCGATGATTACTGCGCAGCAGCGGCGAGTCGCGGCTGATTAGGGTCGTTTCTCCCCTTTAGACCCCGATGGCCATTCGGACCGGATGGACGGTTTCCGGAATCCCGTAAGGCCCTGTCGATTCCACCTGCTCAGGATAGACATACGTGCCGAATATCCGATCCCATACCGTAAACAAGACCCCGAAATTTGCCCCGGCTCTTCCAATCTCTTTCAAGTGGTGCACCCGATGATAGCGAGGCGTGACGAAGAGCCACTCCAGTCTTCTCGATTGCCAGGTCACGTTCATATGCATCCAGTTATTGGTCAGGAGCAACATATAGGAATAGAGCGGAAAGAATAGGGATGGCACTGGTTTGAGGAGCGGAAACGCCAGCAGATAAGGGACACTGGCCAGGACGACTTGCGGAAAACTCGCCCGGATACCGGCCAGCCAGTACAGCTCTGTTGGCGCATGGTGCCAGCGATGGATCGGCCAAACCCACGGCGTATGCCAGAGCCGATGCATCCAGTAGGCCAATCCATCGAGGACGAGCAAGAAGACCACCAGCTTAAAAGCAAATGGCAGCGCCTGCCAACGCCAGTAGGAATAGTTCGGAAAGGGAATAGGATTCGTCACTTGGGAGGCCATGACGACGAAGATCTGGTAGATCGTGAAGGCCGCCAGATCTTGGAAGAACACCTGTCGGTAACGGAGTGGACGCGACGGCCACCGATACTCCAGCGCGAAAAAAAGCAGGCCGATTCCCCAATAAATGGCCAGCCACTCAAGCGATATGAAATTGGCCAGCCAGTCGACCATTGTTACCACTTACGAATCATGCCTTAGTGTGACAACGAGAAGTGTCGAGGCGGGAGGATCGCTCATCCTGAAGGCCCCGGTCAAGTCGGCATAGGACTCCGTCCACCCTTCCTATGGGGGGGATGAAGCGGCATCTGCCGACTTCGGCTACGCGTTGAGCGACCATCGCGCAGTGAGGAGTAGGCCTCCCTGACCAGGTCGGAAGGTTTAGCCGGGAGGAATTGTGGGTAGTGGGGAAGGCTAAACATTGAATCTAAAATACACAATATCCGCTTCTTTGATCACGTAGTCTTTGCCTTCTAGCCGGAACAACCCCTTCTCTTTTACCTTGGCTTCCGACCCGCAGGCGAGCAGATCGTCGTAGTGGTAAACCTCGGCACGGATGAAGCCCCGTTCCATATCGGAATGGATTTTTCCCGCCGCTTGCGGCGCCTTGGTACCCCTTGGAATCGCCCAGGCACGAGATTCGGTCTCGCCGGCGGTAAAGAAGGTAATCAGATCCAGGAGGGTATAGGCTTCACGCGTCAATCGAACGAGCCCCGATTCGGTCAGCCCCATTTCTTTCAGGAAGTCCCTCCGCTCACTTTCCGGTAGCGAGGAGAGTTCTGCTTCGAGTTGTCCGCAGATCGTTACAACCCGGGCACCTCGCTTCTCGGCATAGTCGCGCACTGTCTGGACCATCGCGTCATCCGCGTTCTTCCCTTCGGACACGTTCGCGAGAAAGAGGACTGGCTTGGCGGACAGCAGCTGGCATTCGGTGAGGATAACCCGTTCTTCAGCCGCGTACGCCCGATTGCCTAGCCACTCGCCTTTGTCGAGCTGGCCGATAAGCCTGGTGAGAAACTCCACTTCGAATGCGGCTTTTTTGTCTCCGGCTCGGACTTTCTTCTCGGTTTTTTGCTTTCGTCGATCAAGCGCTTCCAGATCAGCCAGCATGAGTTCGGTCTCGATCACACCGATATCCCGGAGCGGATCGACGCCGCCGCTGACGTGGACAACATCGGTGCCCTGAAAACAGCGCACCACATGGAGCAACGCATCGACTTCACGGATATGGCCGAGAAATTGATTGCCCAGTCCTTCGCCTTTGCTGGCCCCTTCCACGAGCCCGGCGATGTCACGCACTTCCAGCGTGCTGTAGGTGGTTTTCTTCGAAGCGAAGATCTCGGTCAGCGTGATGAGTCGTGGATCCGGCACCAGGGCAATACCGGTGTTCGGATCGACGGTCGCGAAGGGATAGTTAGCCGCTAGGGCGCCACCACCAGTCAGTGCATTGAACACTGTCGTCTTGCCAACGTTCGGCAAGCCAATCATCCCGCAACACAAACCCATTTAGTTTCCACCCTCTCCTTCGTCGAGACTCTTCTCTCTGACATTAAACTGGTTCATTGCCACGTCCGGTCCTCGATGGATCAAACATTCCAAAGCATCAACAGCCCGTTCCAGGCAAGGCTCAATGATAGCCATCTCATCCTTCGTCACCGGCTCTAAGACATAGTCGGCAGAATCCTGACCCGGCGCAGGTCGCCCGATCCCAATCTTCAACCTCACGAATTGCGGAGTTCCGAGCGCTTCGATGACGGACTTGATACCGTTGTGCCCCCCATGGCCACCGGCAACTTTGATTCGCAGCCGGCCCGGCTCTAAATCCAGATCATCGTGCACGACGATGAGTTCGGTGGCGGTGAGCTCGAATTCTCGGAGGAGGCCTTTCAACGGAGGGCCGGTCACATTCATCCAATCAAGCAGACCGGCCAACTCGACCAACTTTCCTCCCAGACGTCCGGAACCTCGTTGAGCTGTGCCGCGTGGTGAGAGTCGCATCGACCATCGAGCGGCAGCCCGTTCGATGACCCACATGCCGACATTGTGACGGGTCTGGGCGTAGGCTTTTCCGGGGTTGCCCAGTCCGACGAGCAGGTGCAACGTTACTTCTTCTTTTCAGCTTCTTTCTTTTCAACCTTTGGAGCGGCTGCAGCTTCTTTCTTCTCGCCCCCCTTGGCTTCACCAGCAGGCGCCGCAGCACCGGCTTTGGCCGGCTCAGGGCCCGCCCCCTCAGCCCCAGCTGCCTCCTTGCCCTTTGCCACGACTTCAGGCTCTCCCGGTGCTCCCGCGGTGCTGGTGAGCAAGGCTTCGAGTTTGGCATCCGATATTGGTGCCGCGACGCTGACAACCATTTGATCGGCATCATCCAAGAAACGAACACCTTCGCGCGCTCCGATTTCCTTCACATGGATGCCGCTGCCAATGGTCAATGCCGATGCATCGACCTCTATGTGATCAGGCAGGGCGGCTGGAAGACATTCGACGTGCACCTCGCGCATGTTATGGTGCAGCACGCCGCCCTCCTTGACGCCGGCTGGAATCCCGCCGATGACCTTGATCGGGACCTTCACCCGAATCGGCTTGCTCATGGAAATCTCAAAGAGGTCCGCGTGCAGGACAGCCCCGGTCACCGGGTCGACTTGATAGTCGCGTAAGAGGGCTGTGCGATTCTGCTTGGACTTTACTCCGTTCACCGTGAGCGAAATCAGCGCCGTGCTGCCCGCATGAGACTTGAGGATCTTGACTAATTCCTCCGGATTGGCGGTCAGCAAGAGACATTCCCCTTGGCCGTAGAGTACGGCCGGGATTTTTCCCGCCCGCCGCATAGACCGCGCGGCTCCTTTCCCCGCTTGTTCTCTGACTGCCACTGTCAAATCGAATTTCATGATCCTCCTCCGTCTCCTCTGCTTCTTACGCAGCGCCCGGCCGATAAGCCTAGGCGAATAGTGAACTCACCGACTCGTCTTCATGGATCCGTCTGATGGCTTCGCCCAGCAGAGGCGCCACTGATAATTGATGCAACTTCGGACAGACTAACTCTTTCCCCCGCAGCGGAATCGTATTGGTGACCACCACCTGGGAGAGGCACGACGCCTGTAACCGTTCCAGAGCCGGCCCCGACAGCACTGCGTGCGAGCAGGCCGTGATCACGTCTCGAGCGCCATGGTCGAGACAGGCCTGAGCCCCTTGAACAATGGTGCCCGCCGTATCGATCATGTCATCGAGGAGCAACACGCTTTTGCCTCGCACGTCTCCAATGATGTTCATAATTTGCGCCTGGTTCGGACCCTCGCGTCGCTTGTCGATGATTGCCAGGTTGGCCTGAAGGCGCTTGGCAAACGCTCTGGCCCGCTCTACGCCACCGGCATCGGGCGAGACGACGACCAAATCGGTGACTTGTTTCTTCACAATATAGTCCAGCAGAACCGGAAGCGCATACAAGTGATCGACCGGCACGTTGAAAAATCCCTGGATCTGCCCGGCATGAAGATCCATTGAGAGCACACGGTCCGCTCCGGCAGTCGTGATCAAGTCGGCGACGAGCTTCGCCGTGATAGGAACACGTGGTTGATCCTTGCGGTCCTGACGGGCATACCCAAAATAAGGCACGACGGCGGTGATGCGGTTGGCCGACGAACGTTTCAACGCATCGATAATGATCAACAACTCCATCAGGGAATCATTGACCGGCTGACAACAAGACTGCACAACGAACACGTCGGCGCCACGCACATTTTCGTCGATCTTGACTCGAATCTCTCCATCGCTGAAAGACGAGACCGTCGCCTCACCCAACTTCTGCCCAAGGTAAGCGCAAATCTCATGGGCAAGCGCAAGATTGGCGTTCCCAGAGAAAATCTTCAGTTCCCTGTTCATGAGACTTTCCTGAACCGTCGCTTTCTATAACCTATTGGATTCTCTGATGGTTCTTATGCGGTGAGCAACGTCGGCTTTCTGCTAGGCAACCCTTTCCTTCGCTGCACACACTACTGGTAAAGCAGCCAAGGGGTGAGACTGTATCGGAAATCGCGGGCCTCTGTCAACAAAATGACCATGGAACACATGTACATTACTGACGGAGGGCAGAGAGGGTTGAAACGGTATAGGCTTTGAAATGGGATTCCGTACGGAAACTTAACTGGGCCTGCCGCGCTGGCGTCTCGTCACGAAACACACCAAACACTGTTGCACCGCTCCCCGACAATAGAGCCGTCTCGGCCCCCTCGGCGAGAAGCTTCAGCTTAATTTTGTGAAGGATGGGGTGAGCTTTGAACACCGTGGCTTCAAAATCATTTTCGACTGCTTGGAGAACCTCTTCCCATGAGAGATCAGATGCTTTTCCCAATCCCACATGCACATCCAAAAGCGGCTGTACCCCTGTTCGGCTTACAGAAAGCTGCTGATACGCCCACTTCGTTTCCACCGGGAACCCCGGATTAACCAGCACCACCCATCGCCTCCCCTTGATTTGCACAGGTGTCACCTTTTCACCACGCCCTTCCACGATCGCAGAAGGAGCAAAGAAGAAGAACGGGACATCGCTTCCGAGTGTTTGACCGATGTGGGCCATCTTCTCCCTCGACCATTCCAAATTCAATAGCCGGTTCAGCCCGATAATTGTTGCAGCTGCATCGCTACTTCCGCCTCCCAACCCGGCCCCCATCGGAATTCGCTTCGCAAGGACCATGTCCAATCCAACGGTTCGGCCACTGCTTTCGAGTACCGCCGCCGCAGCGCGATATACGAGGTTGGAAGGGTCCGTCTTCAAGGTTGATTCATCGCATCGCAAGGTGATGGTCGAATGGCTGTCGCTAATGGCAATCGCGAGCTCGTCCTCCAATTGCACGGTCTGCATCAGAGACCAGAGATTGTGATAACCGTCAGGCCGACGGTCGAGAATACGAAGGACGAGGTTGATCTTGGCTGGTGCAAAAACGGCAATGGAAGCAGGTAAGATACTTGATCGGGAAGCAGGGTTAGTCACGACCTCCTTTTATAGCATACTTCTCCAAGCGATACCGAAACGATCTGGTGTTCAGACGGAGCATCCGTGCGGCTTTCCTCTTGACCCATTTCGATCGTTCAAGCGCCTTCAGCAATAGATCCTTTTCGATTCCGTTGATGAGCCCTTCGAGATCCAACCCCTCGTCAGTCAGATCCATCGACATCGCCGGTTGCTGCGACTGCATCGAGGGTCGATGAAGCCATCCGCGCACATCGGCCTCGGTCACCAGTCCTTCCGTCGAGAATGCGACGATCCGCTCAATCAGATTCTCCAACTCACGGACGTTGCCGCGCCATTCATGCTCGAGCAAAACGTGCATCGCCTCAGGGTTGATTACGGGTTTGGGCTTACCACCTTCCTTCGAAAATCGTTCCAGAAAGTGATCGACCAGTAAAGGAATATCGCCGGTGCGCATGCGCAAGGGTGGGAGCCGTATCGGAATCACATCCAAGCGATAGTAAAGATCTTCTCGAAACGAACCTTCTGCGACCGCTTTCTCCAGATCCTTGTTGGTGGCGGCCACCACACGTACATCGACCTTGATGTCTTGATTGCCGCCCACTCGCCGAAACTCACGCTCTTGGATGACACGGAGCAGCTTCACTTGAATCGTCGGGGTCGTATCGCCGATCTCATCGAGAAAAATAGTCCCTCCGTTGGCGATTTCGAACAACCCTGCTTTGTTCGAGATCGCTCCGGTGAACGATCCCTTCATGTGACCGAACAGCTCACTCTCCAACAAAGTTTCCGGCACCGCACTGCAATTCACGGCCACAAACGGGAGGGTACTTCTGGCGCTGTTGTAATGAATCGCACGCGCGACCAACTCTTTTCCCGTTCCACTTTCACCGCAGATGAGGACATTGCTTTTCGAGTCGGCGACTTTCCGTACAATATCGAACACCTTCTGCATCGCCTCGCTTTGGCCGACCAGCTGCGCGAATGACGACTGGCTGGCCATCTCCCGCTTGAGGAGCATGTTCTCGGTCGTGAGACGCCGCTTTTCCAGCGCATTCCGGATGATCAACTGGACTTCATCGACCTGGAAGGGCTTCGTCAAATAGTCGTACGCGCCCTGTTTCATGGCTTCCACGGCCGAATCCGCTGTGGCAAAGGCCGTGATAATCAACACGACTGTTTCCGGCGAGGCAGACTTTACGGCCTTAAGGACCTCCATTCCATCGATCTTCGGCATCCGTAAATCGGTGATGACCAGATCGAAGATTTCCCTGTTTAGAAGCTCGATGGCTTCTTCGCCGTCCCTGGCACTGGTCACGGCATATCCGGCCCGTTTGAGCATGATGCTCAATACGTCGCGCAAACTTTGTTCGTCATCAACGACTAGGATCTTTTCCACGGTTCCCTACCTTCATGCCACAGTCTGACTCCTGAATCGACCGTACGAGGCAAGCAGACTCCAAATCGTGTCCCGTAACCTTCCTGACTTTCCACCTTGATCCACCCTCCGTGCAGATCGACAATTCGATGGACCGCAGCCAGCCCTAATCCAGACCCTCGTTTCTTGGTAGTAAAGAAAGGGAGAAAAATCTTATCGAGATTTTTCTTGAGGATGCCTTCCCCTGTATCTTGGAAAGAAATCTCAACCACTTCGGCCTTACGGCCTCCGACATCGATTTGTCGACACCCCGTCCCAATCGTGAGCTGGCCACCGTTGGGCATAGCGTCGAAGGCATTCACCGCCAGATTCCAGAACACTTGTTTCATTTGATCCTGATCCACTTGCGCAGGTAAGTCCCCGGAGGACGGAGCTACTGAAATGGTGATATTCGTCCTTGTCCGTGCTTCATGTTGTACCAGATCAAGAGTCTCAGCAAGGACTTTGTTTAAATCGTGCTCAGCCAAATTCAGTGCAGGCGGCCTGGCATACTGAAGAAACTCGGTAATGATGGCATCCAACCTGGTCGCTTCCCGAACTGCGATCTCCATCAGCCGTTGGCTGGTTTCATCGGCATGGAGATCCTTCCGAAGCATCTGCATCGCTCCGGCAAGTGCGCCCAATGGATTCCGGATTTCATGCGCCATCCCCGCCGACATTTCTCCAAGGCTGGCAAGCCACTCCTTACGCCGCATTTCTTCTTCCAGGTCGCGGATCTGAGTGAGATCCTTGAAAACTCCGACCAGCCCGGTTTTCTCTCCTTGCTCCTGTAATGGTGAGAGCGTCATGCCGAGGATCAACCGATTACCGTCTGACCGCTTACACCCCACTTCAAACCGCATGTTATCGGAGACATCTTCGTCCTGCTGACTGGGATGCCAAGCGAACACCTCCCGCCAGGAACGACCCTGTACTTGCTCAAAGCCGTAACCTGTGGCTTCTTGCGCCGCAGGATTGAATGAGGTAATCCGCCCTGCCTTGTCGGTCGTAAACACACCACTGCTGATACTGTGAACGATATTCTCATGAAATGCCTGAAGGCGGCTGATCCCCTGCTCTTTTTCACGAATCGATTGGTCTGCCAGTCGGAGCTGATCCGCAAGGGCTCCACTCAAGAACCCGACGACCAAGAACGCCAAGCCATAGACACCGAATGCATGGAGCGTTTCAGCTGCGCTGAGGTGAGAGTGCGGCAGCCACCCCCAGACCTCAGCAAGCCCATACAGCTGCACATTGGTTAGAATCCCAAACAGGATGATGCAGAGGTTGGCGGTCAAAAGCCCCACACGGCGACGCGGAATTAAACTCGCGACTGTCACGCTGATCACATAGAGCACAGCGAACGGGCTCTCGATTCCACCCGTCCTTGCAATCAAGACCGTCTCGAGCACGAAATCAACGGCAATTTGAGCCCACGCGAATTGCACGAGAATGTCAGGAGTGGTGAGCCACCGGAACAGGAAGGCGTAGAGGATCGTGACCGCATAGGTGAAGACGATCAGAGCATAGAACGTTTCAACCCGTTCGCCCTTGGTGACCTGAAATGCGAGGGAAAGCCCCAATAACACGGTGACGATAACGACTCGCCACCCCATTAAACAGTAAATTCTGGCCTTGACGTCTGCCACGAACTGAACCTCTGCCTAGAAGATAGCTTCCACCATCATGAGGTTTTGCCTAACTTCATGAAGGTCCAATCTGAGTAAAGAACCCCGCCCTTCCAGGCAGGGCTTTTGTAAACCAAGAGGGATTTTGCATCCGCTTCGCTACGGGCTGCCATTCATCCCCGCTCTTCCGAGCGGGGCATCCTGGCAGATCTTGGTGAAGTGTGCCTTGGGAAGTGAGTCGCTCGTGATCGAGACGACGAAGAGGTTCGCTGAGAGGTGAACGGCTTCATCCTCCAATCTGCTGGAGCCACGAAACCGCTTCTCAGAGTCAGTCCGCGCGCCGCTTAGCCGATAGCGGACGCCATCGTGAAAATTGGTAAATACATCGCGACCACGATGAATCCCACCGTCACACCCAAGAAGACCATCATCATCGGCTCCAGGAGCGCGGTGAGATTTGTCACAGCCTGGTCGACTTCATCTTCGTAGAAATCCGCGATTTTCCCCAGCATATTGTCCAATGCGCCCGTCGATTCTCCAACAGAGATCATGTGGGTGACCATCTTGGGGAATGTTCCGCTTTTGGCGAGCGGTTCAGAGATCGTCTTTCCTCCACTGATGCTGACTTTTGCATCAAGAAGCGCCCCTTCCACCACTTTGTTCCCGGAGGTCTTGGCGCAAATCGTCAAGGCTTCCAGTAGCGGAACGCCGCTGGCCAACAGAGTCCCCAATGTCCGCGTGAATTTGGCCACCGAAGCTTTCCTGATGAGGTCTCCGAACACCGGCGTTTTCAGCAGGAGCTTATCGAGGGCCAACCTGCCTTGTGGAGTGGCGTAGTATTTTTTGACTGCCACCACGGTTGCTATGATCACCCCCAGAATGATGTACCAGTTTCCTTGCGCAAAATTACTCATGTCGATGACAAGCTGCGTCGGTCCTGGAAGCGCCATCTTCCCACCGGACATTTCTTTGAACATCTTTTCAAATACGGGGATGACCCAGATCATCAGAACCGTGATCACGATGGCGGCGATACCGACGATGGCAGCGGGATAGACCAATGCGCTTTTGATCTGGCCCTTCAACTTCATCGCCTTCTCGATATGTTTAGAGAGACGACCAAGAATGGTATCGAGCAACCCTCCGACTTCTCCCGCATGCACCATGTTCACGTATAAGTCATCGAAGATTTTGGGGTGTTTGCGGAGGGCATCGGAAAACGTCGAACCTCCCTCGACTTGGACTTTGATCTCACCCACAGATTTCCTCAGAGCCGCATTCTCCGATTGCGTCGATAAGATTTCCAGACACTGGATCAAGGGCAAACCGGCATTAATCATGGTCCCGAATTGCCTTGTAAATACGACCAAGTCTTTTTCACTTACCCCACTTCCCAGACTAAAGCTGAATCCCTGCTTCGCGGCCTTCTCTTCGAGACTCGTCACCACCACGCTTTGTTTGCGGAGTTGTTCCACAGCCTCATCGCGTGACTTCGCGACGAGTTCGCCTTTCTTCACCGCTCCTGATTTGCTCCGCCCAACATATGCAAACGTGGCCATAGATTCTTGTCCTGTTATGGTTCTCCGAGCCGGTTGTACGGAAGGCTAGGACTACGAAGCGAGTCTACCGGTGGGTCGGAAACCTGTCAAAAACTATTGAATTATTTACCGGGCTACCGAAAAGGTCCTATGCGCAGCCAAGGCCATTAGGCAAACGGGGGGGCGGTATTCGTATCTCGATACCCTCGATAAAGGTAATGTAACCCTGAGGCAAGGGTGAACCCAACCATCAGCACGACGAGTGGAGTGAGCATGGAACGGTCGAGCCCTCGCCATGTCAAGAGGACAATCAAAAGAACGTAGCTCAACTGAAACAACGTCGTCCCTTTCCCCAAGAACGTCGGAGTCACATTAATCGGTGTATTGGTGACATGAGCCACCACAGTCCCTATTAGGAGAATAATGTCGCGGCTCACGACCAAGATGACCAGCCAAGACGGCACCAGATGCAGCATCGCCAGCGAGATGAAGCTCGACGTGAGCAGTAGCTTGTCGGCAAGGGGATCAAGCAAAGTCCCCAATCGTGTCCGCTGATTCAGTTTACGTGCAAGATGACCGTCAATGGCATCCGTCAGTCCTGCGATCAGGAGTGTCAGGAGTGCCAACCCATAGGAGCCGTAGGTCATGAACCCTATGTAGACGGGGACCAAGAGGATCCGAAGAATCGTGAGGCTATTGGGGATATTCATGGGATGGAGCTGGCCGGGCCTCTGACTGGGTGAGGAGAGGCATCATAGTAATCAACACGATGCTTGTCAACGAGTTGCAGCCTGCACAGATGACCTTCTATAATTGATCGGTCTAGACTTGTCGTCAACTGTTATTTCGGGGGGGATGAGGAAGTATGAGCACGTTGCCACTGATGTTTAAGAAAGAAGGATTGGTCGAGAAACATCAGCTTGAAGGGGTCGACCCGAGCGATCGATATTTCAACCGTACCATCTTGGTCAATCGGATCCCATCGGGATACTCGGCAAAGATCATGTATGAGGCCTTCGTTGTTGAAAGTCGGTCACACTCCACCATTACAGCAGCGGTGAAGGAATTAGTGGATAAACTGCAAGACTGCGGGTTCACTCGCATAAGAACGCGGGCCAATTTCAAGGGGACACGTTATCTTGCCGAAAAAGAAACGTGGCTCGACCACCCAGACCGGTCTTAACCGGAGCCGATGAATTCCTGAAACACCAAATCATGAATCGCAGGACGAAATTCCCGGATCGCTTCATTCCGGCTCGAGGGATGCACACGATTCGAGAGCAGCACGACTTCTAAATCTCGCACTGGGTCGATCCAGACTGAAGTCCCCGTATAGCCGAGGTGGCCAAACGATCGGGCTGCGAAATAGCGTCCTGCAGAGGACGGCATCGATACAGTGTCCCACCCGAGCGCCCAACTGGAAGATCCTTCCGGTTTCTGTCGTCGTGTAAATTCCTGGACCAGTGTGCGGTCGAGGATCGTCGCTCGACCATAGTAGGCTCGCAACCACTCGCCCGAGATCGCCAACACCGCATCGACAGTACCAAATAGTCCGGCATGACCAGCTTCGCCACCCAAAGCGGCAGCATTCTGATCGTGCACTTCTCCACATAAGAGGTGCCCTCGCCATGCATCAACCTCCGTCGGCGCCACAGCACTGGTCTCGTCATTTGCACTGTCAGAAAATGCATGAAGCCGGTCGGGCAGGATAAATCCAATTCGTGGCCCTCGCAGAGGGCGCACAATGTGATCCAGAAAATAGTCACTCATCGATTGTCCGCTGTTTCGTTCAACAATGAGCCCGAGCAATATGAAACCGAGATCACTGTAAAGGCTCCGTGTGCCCCGTTCATAGACGGGTACCTCAGACCGAATCAGGCTGAGCATAGCCTTTTTCGCTTGTTCCCTCTCCCCAGACGACGAAGGAATTGTTCCATCCGGACTTAGCCGTTCATAGAATCCACGCCAACCAGGCAATCCAGACGAATGCGTCAGGAGGTGACGAATCGTCGCAGAGCCGATGGAGGCATCGGTACATTCCGGGAGATGGTCGGCCACACGGTCATCAAGCCGGCAACTGCCTTTCTGCATCAATAGAACGAGGGCCGTGACGGTTGCCAACGGTTTCGTCAACGAAGCCAGGTCATACATTGTGGAGGTACTGACGGGGGATCCTGGAGGGACGGTTGAAAGATGACCCGCATAAAAGCGAGAAACCGGTCTATCTCCGCACCGCACCGCCAATACGGCTCCCGGGAAGACCCCATCGGTAACGGCTCGATTGAGTGCTGTTTGGATAACACTGAGATCGGGCATCGGGATGATGATCGAGGGAAGACACTCAGGACAACGATCGAGCACTACGCAGCGGCGGCACCATCAACCGGAAGCGGTCAACGGGCAGGGCTGGATTCCCCTTCCAGCTTTTCTTCCTGCATGACGCCATGATCCTGGTACGCTTCACTTGCTTCCACGTCCAACATCCGCTCGAAAGTATGAAGCGTCGCCCGCATCCGCTCGACCATGAGCAGCCGCTGCTTCTGCAGCACAGACAGGTCTCGCTGCGTGTTGCCCAGCTCGACTCGCGCTTGCCGGAACAGTTCGCTGGCTTTCAACTCCGCTTCTTTGACGATCAACTCGGCATCGCGTTGTGCGCTTCGCTTGACATCCTCAGCCAAGGACTGCGCCGAGACCAACGTGGTAGACAAGGTCGCCTCTGTCCGTTTCAATTCCGAGACCTGTTGCTCAAGCGACGCAATGCGGTCACGCAACATGGCATTGTCACGGTTCAGGAATTCGACGGTTTGTGCAATCTCTTCTAAAAAGCGGTTGACCTCTTCACGGTCATAGCCACGAAGCTTAACTTGAAAGACCATCTGTTGAATGTCGAGCGGTGTGATCTTCATGGCCTCCCCCTTGGTTGAGTCAATTCATCCTTACCGCGAGGTCCTTAATCGACTGTACGACCGCAATCTGTAAAAACCAGATAGTCACGATGACGACCAATGGCGACAGATCCATCCCCATGCCCCAGCCCAATCGTCGTCGGATCGGGGCCAGAACCGGTTCAGTGGCACGAGTGAGGAATTGAACGATTGGATTCCACGGATCCGGATTCACCCAAGAAATCAGCGCTCGGGCAATGACGATCCAGGTATAGAACGTCAGCGCATAGTCAAGTACCGTAGCGATCCCTAACAACGTATTTCCTACTACAAACATCAGCCTCCAAGCTCCTGAGAACGCTTCGTCGCGGCCTCAACGGCGTCGATCAACACGGCCCGAAGCCCTCCTTGTTCCAGCCGATGCAGACCGGCTATCGTCGTTCCCCCGGGGGACGCTACCTGATCCTTCAGACGCGCCGGATGCTGCCCCGTTTCTAAGACCATCCGTGCCGCACCCAAAACGGTTTGGGCTGCAAGAAGACTGGCCGTCTCCCGCGGCAAACCCATCTTGACGCCGCCATCGGCCATCGCTTCGATCATGAGAAAGACGTATGCCGGCCCGCTTCCGCTCACCCCGGTCACGGCATCCATGAACAGCTCATCAACAGGCACAACTCTCCCAACCGATTCAAAGATCTGTCGTGCACATGCCACCTCATTTTCCCCTACCCCGGGACCGATCGCCAAGGCAGTCATCCCTTCGCCTACCATCGCCGGCATATTCGGCATCGCGCGAATAACGCGAGTCTGCGGCCCACAAGCCTCCATAATTCGCCTGATTCGCACTCCCGCAATCACCGAGATCACCAGCCGTTTCGTCAAGACATCTGCGATCTCTTTGAGGACTTCGGCCGTTACCTGGGGTTTCACGGCCAACACGACGACATCTGCCGAGACTACCGCCTCATGATTCGTGAGGCTAATCTGAATGCCGTACTGCCTCTTGAGATGGTCCAGCCGGGCCGTATCCGGATCAGCGACGTAGATCTGGTGGGCCTTGTAGCCCTTTGAAGACAGCACCCCACTGATCAATGCCTCAGCCATCCGGCCACCACCCACAAACGAGATGCTTTGTGTGAGCGTTGGACTAGACATGACGCGCTCCAAAGATGGCGGTGCCAACACGGACCAGCGTCGCCCCTTCCTCAATGGCTACTTCATAATCGTTTGACATTCCCATCGACAGTTCATCCATCCTCACGGTCGGTAAGTCTAATGCCGCAATCTGCCGAGCGAGCTCATGGAGTTCGCGGAAATAGGGCCTGGCCGAATTCGGATCAGCAGTCGGTGGAGGGATCGTCATTAAGCCTTTGATACAGGTATGAGAAAGCTGCGCCATCATTGATACCGATCGCACAACGTCATCGGGATGAAAACCCGCCTTAGTCGGTTCCCTCCCGATATTCACTTCCAGCAAGACATTCTGCTCACGACCGGCCTCTCCCGCACGGCGATTGATTTCTTGAGCCAGATCGAGACTATCCACCGAATGAATCAGGTCGAAGAGACCGATCACGGACCGTGCCTTCCTTCGTTGCAGCTGTCCGATAAAATGCCAGTGAACCGGTGCCTGGGTGAGGGCGGCTATTTTAGGAAGCGCTTCCTGGACACGATTTTCACCCAAGATAGACAAGCCGGCACGCACGCCTGCCGCAATGTGTTCGACCGTCACGGTCTTTGTCGCGGCCACCAGTCGCACCGCACCTGCAGGGCGTGCGGCCTTTTCTTCCGCCGACCGAATTTTCGCGAGAACCGATTGAACACGTTTCGCTATCGCTTCCTGGATGAGCGGTTCCATCGTCCTCTCGCACGAGTCGCGGCCGCTCATTCAGCGAACCGTCCTTATTCTAACGGAAAAGCCTCAGAATTGGCAGATCCTGAATTATCCTCGCCTCATCGGCAACCCGATGGCGCTGACCATGGTGCCGTTGACTTTCCTCTCCCGTCGATAGGAAAAAAAGAGGTCTTCGTGGCAAATCGTACAGACATTGACGGTCGTGATGGACTTCGAAGCCGCCCCGAGGGCCTTCGCCTGTTCTTTGACGAGCGCTTTCAAATCAAGATGCGCTTTTCCGTCTCTCTTCGTTCGTACCACTTTGTTCCAATCCGGAAATCCCTGACACAGACTGTCGAGAACCGGCTCATCCACTTCATAGCAGCAAACCCCGGCCGATGGGCCGATGCTGATCCGTACATGCTCCAGACACGAGCCAAAGCGAGACTCCAACAGTGCCAACGTTTTGGGGACAATACCGGCAACAGCTCCCCGCCAGCCGGCATGGACGGCGGCCACGACCCGACGTTTAGGATCATGCATCAGGATCGGAACACAATCTGCCGTCCGCACCGCCACCATGATCCCAGGTCGATCAGTGACCAAGGCATCCCACCCGCCCATAAATCGGTCCGTCTGGGCCAAGGCACGGTCCACCACCAGCGCCTCCGTTCCATGAACTTGATTCACTGAGAGGGTCCATAAGGACGATGCTACGCCTGCTATCCCCCTCTGCGGGATTCCCACTTCAAGGCCAAGGCTCATGGCATGTCGGCGGGTCCCGAAAAAATGGCGAACCTGACTCCCGCCATCCGCAAACGCCGGCACGGTAATGACCGATGCGCTTGTCATATTCAAGTTCAATACCTCATCACGTGAAGAAATGCACGAGATCAGTCTGTTTGCTTGCGAAGAAATGTCGGCACATCCCATTCATCTTCGGCGGTCAACACCGCCCGGTCCATTGACTCTCGCACATCGTTCATTCTTCTCAAAAAGGTTGGGCGATCGAGGTCTTTCATCGGTCGATCTACCGCCAGTGACGCGCCCATGCCTGCCAACACTGAAGGGACGGGTTTGGCCAGTCGACTCGTTACCCTATCAGCTCCGATCGTGGCTGCCGCTGAGTCCTCTTCTCGTTCAAACCCGGTCGCGATTACCGTAATGATAAGTTCCTCCCCCATATCCGGATTGATGACCTGCCCGACAATGATATTGGCTTCGGGATCTGCCGTCTGTTGAATGATCGAGGCGGCTTCTTCGATCTCGTGCAGCGACATGCTGGGGCCTCCCGTAATGTTCAGGAGGACTCCCCGGGCCCCCTCGACGCTACCTTCTTCAAGAAGAGGACTGCACATGGCCTTTTGAGCCGCTTCGATCGCCCGATTCGGTCCATAGGAAACGCCCATGCCCATGACCGCTCGTCCGGTGTGTGACATCACGGTACGGACATCGGCAAAATCGACGTTCACATGTCCCGTGGTCGTAATGACGTCGGCGATGCCTTGAATAGCTTGCCGCAACACATCATCCGCGACTTTGAATGCTTCAAGAAGCGGAGTCGATTTATCGACGATCCCCAGCAGCCGCTGGTTCGGAATCACGAGCAATGTATCAACGTGCCGACGCAAGTCGCGGATTCCTTCTTCCGCGTGCTTGTGTCGCCGTTGGCCTTCATACTGAAACGGTTTCGTGACGACGCCTACCGTGAGGATGCCCATTTCACGAGCGATGCTGGCCACAATGGGAGCGGCTCCGGTACCGGTCCCTCCCCCCATCCCGGCTGTGACGAAGACCATGTCGGCCCCTTCGAGACATTCTCGGATGTGCTCTTTACTTTCAAGCGCGGCATCTCTGCCGATCTCCGGCTTTGCCCCCGCGCCCAACCCGCGGGTTCGTTCCGGCCCGAGTTGGATCTTATACGGCGCCAGGGACCGATCAAGCGCCTGAAGATCGGTGTTACCCGCGATAAAATCGACGCGCGCGAGTCCCGAGGTGATCATCGTGTTGATCGCGTTGCACCCGGCACCGCCGATTCCGATCACCTTGATGCGGACCGGCGACAGCAGATCTTCCTGAAATGAGAACATTGGGGCACCTCCTCCCATCGCCTCGCACGACGACTCACCCGCCGCCCGCAAGGGTTTTAAAGGTTAAAAGACCTCCAACACCCGCTTTGTCCACCCGCGCATTTTGGCCCAGGTCCCCCCATTGCGAAGCCCGGCCGTTTCCAGTTCATCGACATGTCGCCGGGCGTGTAACAATAGACCGACCCCGGTTGAATGACTTGGATGGCCGACAATATCGCGTAACCCTCCGACACCGGAAGGCAGGCCTCGGCGCGCCGGCAAGTTCAAGACTTTCTCAGCGGCATCGGGCATGCCGTCCAATAAGGATGTGCCGCCGGTAATCACGACGCCGGCGCCCAACATCCCTTCATAGCCCGCGCGCACAATTTCTCTTCGAACGAGTTCAAACATCTCGTCAACACGCGGCTCCAAAATCTCAGCGATATCCCGTCTGGAAAATGTTCGAGCCGGCCGATCTCCGACCGACGGCACTTCGACGATCTGATGCCCGGTCACCAACTCAGTCCGCGCAATGCCAAACTGAGTTTTGATTTTCTCAGCCTCGGTCTGTGAGGTAAGGAGGCCGATGGCCAAATCCTTCGTCAAATTTTGGCCTCCGATGGGGAGGACCGCTGAGTGACGGATGCTGCCGTCCAGAAAAATAGCCAGGTCCGTCGTCCCTCCTCCCAAGTCCACCATCGCCACGCCTAAGTCTCGCTCCTCTTGGCTCAGAACCGCCTCGCTGGACGCCAGCGGCTGGAGAATAATGTCAACGACGTCGAGTCCGGCTCGATTCACGCTCTTGACGATGTTCTGGGCGGAGGTCACGGCGCCGGTGATGACGTGCACGTTGACTTCCAAACGATTACCCGACAAGCCCAACGGTTCGCGCACACCTTCCTGCCCATCGACCATAAACTCTCGTGGTAACACGTGAAGAATCCTGCGTTCATGAGGGATCACGGCGAGAGTACGAGCGCTTTCGATGGCCCGCTGGATATCTTCACGAGTCACCTCGGCCCGTTTCAGTGCCACGACGCCCTTGCAGTTTTCAGCGGAAATGTGACTACCCGCAATACCGGTGTAGACCGAGTTGATCTGGACGGCCGCCATCAATTCTGCTTCTTCAACCGCTTTCTTGATTGATTCGACGGTGCTTTCGATATCAACGACAACTCCTTTGCGTAGGCCGCGGGAGGGGCTCGATCCGACGCCGATAATGCTGAGTCCTCCGGCATCGGTCATCTCCGCCACAATCGCACATATCTTCGTGGTTCCGATGTCGAGTCCGACCAGAATTTGATCCCGTTTCGGCACCGCAATCACCCCCCTTCCCGTACGATGATCCGATTCTCGTACCGGAGATCCACTTCGTTCGCTCCGTGCCCATGACCGTCAAAGTTCAGGGTTTTTAGCGTCGGTTTGACGCGTCGGAACCGTTCCCACTGCTCTCCAACCCCTTCTTCCCCGAACTGGAATCGCACTCCCTGCACGAGTGCGACAAGGTTTGACGGGTTTTCGGCGTTCACCTGCAGCCGGCCTTCGAATGTTTGGCGGACTAATTTTGCAAGCTCGATGCCCGACGCGATGACGTGCCTGACCGATTCAGTCCCCTCCAACAGGCCTTTGGAATCGATTCCCGTCACGAGAGGCAAGGCGTCATCATCGATCTGGCCGAGCCTGGTAAGCACATACCCCTCCGCATCAGTCAGAAAGTTTTGGGAATCGGCGCGGATGACCGCAGCAGGTTGTCGTTCGACTAGGGATATCCGTAACTCATGAAACGGAACACGGGTCACTTCGGCTTCTTTGACCCACGGATGAGATTCCACCTGCTCCTTAATGACTCTCGTGACAATATGGTGGAGTCCTGTACCGAGTTTCACCTTTGCAAGCTCGAGCACTTTCTGTTTATCGATGTGGTGGCCTCCTTCGACTGTGATGGTCTTGATTTCCAACAACGTTTGGAGAGCAGGACCGGAATATTTCACACCCATCACGACGAACCATGCCACGAGCCCCGTACCGGTCGCTAGTCCGACCCATCGAGCAAGGACTTTCCGTCTGGCTGTTTTTCCCAAGCCGACTTCCTTCGCCGCTCTCGCTCCTTGCGGATCCCTCCACTGATTCTTTCGTGGACCCACTGGCGGAGGTCGCCGCTTTCTTCCCAAGAATCGCATCGCACTCACTCCTTTGGGACTACCTGTGCAAAGCGACTCGCACGATCGAGTGCCGACTGAAGGATCTGCTCGACCAAGTCGTCATACACAATTCCCGCTTGAGCTGCGGCCATAGGCAGCAGACTCGTTTCCGTCATACCGGGAACTGTGTTGATTTCCAAGACATACGGCCGACCTCTTGGAGTGATGCGAAAATCTACGCGAGCGGCTCCCTCGCACCCTAAGGCCTCGTAGGTTCGTCGGGCTAACTCACCGATGTGGTGAACCACCTTGGGAGGGAGCGGAGCGGGACAGAGGTACCGAGTCTTGCCCTTCTGATATTTTGCCGAGAAATCGTAAAAACCATCGGGCGCCACGATCTCAATAGCCGGAAGTACTTTCGGACCTTCCGTGGCTGTTCCCAGAATGGAAACCGCGGCTTCATGTCCGGGAATATAACTCTCCACCATCACCTCTGGATCATAGCGATGGGCTAGGTCGAGAGCCTCCCCCCATTGGCCGGCTCGACGCACGACGGTGACTCCAATCGTGGATCCCTGTGAAACCGGTTTGACGACAATCGGTAACTTCAGTTTGGCCTGCCTCAGGACCTTTGCCAATGACGGCCTGTCGCATGCCCGCACAACGGTTCCGGCCGGTAGCGGAATACCATGTGCGGCCAATAACGTTTTTGTCGCCGCCTTGTGCATTCCCACGGCACTTGCGCGTACACCGGACCCGGTGTAGGGAATTCCCAATGTCTCAAGAAATCCCTGAACGGTTCCGTCTTCTCCGCCCGGTCCATGCAGCGAGAGAAAAGCAATGGCGACTTTGTGGTCCTCCAAATCTCGATGCAGACGATTAGTGACGTCGATGGCCACCGCGTCGTATCCTCGACGGATCAGCGCCTGATAAACAGCCTGACCGGTCTTCAGCGAAATATCCCTCTCTGAAGATCGTCCTCCCATGAGCACGCCGATCCTGGCATTTGTCATACGACCCATCGTCACGGCTATCGCCTTTCGCTACGCTTCACCCACGACTTTCAATTCCAGCTCCAATTTGATCCCTGTCTCTTGAGCGATTCGATCGCGCACCTTCCTGATCAGCGCAAGCACGTCGGTGGCACTGGCATGCCCTTGATTCACGATAAAATTGGCATGCTTGGTCGAAACGTGTGCATCTCCGACCGAGGTTCCTTTGAGTCCTGCCGCTTCAACGACTCGTCCTGCCGAATCATTTGGCGGATTCTTGAACACACAGCCGGCGCTCGGTAGCGCGAGCGGCTGCGTCTCACGGCGGTAGTGGAGATAGTCTTTCACAACCTTTTCGATGTCCGACCGCACTCCCGGCCTCAGCTGCAGCCATACCCCGACTACAACACCCGGCGGCAATATCGCCCGGCGATATCGAAACTCGATCGCTTCTGCCGGGCAGGCAATGCGTTCGCCTTTCGGCGACACGATCCGGACGGCTTTCACCGAATCCTTCATTTCACCGAGTCGTGTCCCGGCGTTCATCACGACACATCCTGCAACGGTACCAGGAATACCGGCCGCCCACTCCAATCCGGCCAAAGACCGGCGGATAGCATGGCCGATCAGCGTCGGCATGCCGACGCCTCCTTCGGCATACAAAATGGATCCTGGTTCTTCTTTGATCGCGCGTAACTTTGCCAGACTGACCACCACGCCTCGGATTCCTTTGTCTCGGACAAGGACGTTGGTGCCACCCAACACAAAGACCGGAAGTTTCTGTTCGTGCGTCTGCTTGGCAAGACGGACGACATCCTCCTCGTCAGCCGGCTCCACCAACACATCGGCCGGACCACCGATGTGGAACGACGTGTACTCCTTAAGCGGTGCATTGAAGCGAACCACCCCGCGAACACCCGCCACGGCAAGCTCCAACCTGCGCAGCGCCCGCATTGGTCGTGTCTTCGTTCCGTCTGTGTGCACCCGATTCTTCATGAGCCATCAAGCAGACTCAAGCCGGGCAAGAATCCCGGTTCCAGCCTTCCAGATATCACCCGCGCCCAACGTCAGGAGGATGTCGCCCGGTCGTAGATGAGGCAGTACTTGATCCGGTAGCGCTTCCTTACGCTCGATGAAGGTCACCGATGGATGGCCCGCCGACTTGATCGTTTCAGCGAGGGCAATTCCAGAAACTCCCGGTATTGGTGATTCTCCGGCCGGATAAATTTCCGTCGTGAACAGTACGTCGGCGCAATCAAAGGCATGCGCGAACTCGGCGATGCAATCCCTCGTCCGGCTGTATCGATGCGGCTGAAAAAGAACCACCAGTCGACGATCCCAGCCCTGCTTGGCGGCTGCGAGGGTCGCTTTCACCTCGGTGGGATGATGGCCATAGTCGTCGACCACCATGATACCGCCGGCTTCGCCTCGCAAATGAAACCTCCGTTCGACTCCGGTAAAGGCCGCCAACCCTTTGCGGATCAGGTCTACAGGAATCTCCAGCTCGAGGCCGATGGCAATAGCCACCAAAGCATTTGAAACATTGTGGATGCCCGGCACGGCCAATCGGAAGGGGCCAAGATTCTTTCCACGGAAATACGCCCGGAACTCGGCACCCCATTGTCTCAGGCTGATGTCGGTTGCCTTAAAATCCGGTGCCATCCCGTCGCGATCGCGAAGCCCGTAGGTGTGATACCGCTTAACCAGGCGAGGGAACAGTACGGCCAGATGATTGTCATCGGCACACAATACCGCCAACCCATAAAATGGGATTTTGTTGATGAACTCCAAGAAGCTTTCGTTAATGCGTTCCATCGACCCGTAGTGATCAAGATGCTCGCGGTCCAGGTTGGTCACCGCCACGATGGTCGGGGAGAGACGAAGAAACGATCCATCGCTTTCGTCTGCCTCCGCTACGAGCAGGTCGCCTCGTCCAAGCCGTGCGTGACTGCCCAAGGCATTGACCTTGCCTCCAATCACCATCGTGGGGTCGAGGCCACCCTGCGCCAAGACGTTCGCGACCATCGAGGTCGTGGTTGTTTTTCCATGAGCGCCGGCGATTGCTACCCCAAACTTCAGACGCATCAGCTCCGCCAACATCTCCGCGCGGGGAATCACTGGAATTTGCTTGGCCTTCGCCGTCATCACTTCGGGGTTACTCGCCGCTACGGCGGAAGAGATGACCACAACTTGCGCCTCCCCCACATTGGACTCCTGATGACCGATGAAGACTTTCCCACCGAGTTCTTCCAGTCGTTTGGTCGTCTCCGAAGCGTGCAGATCCGACCCGGTCACCTTGTATCCCATCGTGAGTAAGACTTCTGCGATGCCGCTCATACCGGCCCCGCCGATTCCGACGAGATGAATCTGTTGTGTCTTGCGAAAGTGCATGCGGCTTAGCCTTTGTCGTCCTGCAGAAGTCTGTGATCGAATCCCCCGTTCCCCAATACCACTAACCTCCGGTCGCTCTAGCAGATTGGTTGGTGTCATGTGTCACTCCCATGAGCGCGTAACATTCACCGACGATCACTTCACCGGCATCGATTCGTCTCATCTCCAAACTCTTCCGTTGCATCTTCTCCAACTGCTGCGGGTCCGATAATTCAGCTTCAATCATTTCACCCAGCCTCACTCCGGTGAGATCTGCCTGCGGAAGAACAATGGCACCTCCCGCCGCTTCCATCGCCCGCGCATTCTTCATCTGGTGATCATAGATGGCTGTCGGCAGAGGAATTAGAATCGCGGCTTTCCCACAGGCTGTCAGTTCGGCAATCGTCATCGCACCGGCACGAGCCACCACCAGATCGGCCGTCCGAAGAACAGCAGGCATATCGTAGAGAAAGGGCACGACCTTGGCCTTGATACCCAGTGTTCGGTACACATCACTAACTCGCTCAAAATCTGCTTCCCCAGTTTGATGCGTGATAGTCAGGCTGGGTAGACGTTGCCTCAGTTGGGGTAAGCCCTCCAACACCGCACTGTTGATGGCTCTGGCCCCCTGGCTCCCACCAAAAATCAGCAGGTGCTGGCCATCCTGCTTGGTTGACGCGTTGTGGTCTGGTTGCACCAAGAACTCTTGTCGGATAGGGGTCCCGACGACGCGAAGCTTTCGTCGGTCAAAGAAAGTCCCGGCTGACTCAAATGCCAAAAAAACCTTCTGTGCGAAGGGAGCAACGACTTTGTTGGCCAATCCGGGATGGGCATTTGGCTCCAAAATTACGCGGGCAATTCCTTTCAAGGCAGCGGCGAGCAACATGGTCGGACTCGTATAGCCACCAACTCCGATGACTAAATCAGCCCGCCGCCGATTCAGAATGTCCAGCGATTGCCAAATCCCAATAGGCACAGAAAGCACTCCCTTTACGACATCCAGCAGTCCTTTTCCCATGACCGGCTTAGCGGTGATTAACGCCAGCTCGAATCCCTCATGAGCGAGCACCCTGGACTCGATCCCGCGCACCGTCCCGACGAAGAGAATCTTGGTGGAAGGATCGCGGCGGAGAAACTCTCGAGCCAGCGCGACAGCTGGATAGAGATGCCCACCAGTACCACCCGCCGCAATCACAATCGTCATTGGTGACTTGCCCATCCACATCCGCTCTGCTATCTCGCCTCTTCTCGTCCAGCCTGCCGATCCCGCGAGATGTTCAGCAAAATCCCCACTCCGGTCAGGCTGATTACCAAGGAAGATCCTCCATAACTGACGAACGGCAATGTAAGACCTTTGGTCGGCAACAGCCCCGTCACAACACAGGCATTGATCAGCGCCTGGATACCGATCAGCATCGTGATGCCGATTCCCAGGTAGCGGCCGAACGGAACACGCGCTCTGGTGGAGATCAGAAATCCCCTGATCACAAATAGCGAGAAGAAAAGAACGATGACCCCCGCTCCAACGAACCCAAGCTCTTCGCCGACGAGTGCCAGCACAAAATCGGTATGGGCTTCCGGGAGAAAGAACAGTTTTTGCTTGCCTTCCCCCAACCCGACCCCAAAGAGCCCCCCGCTCCCAAATGCCAAGAACGATTGCGTAATCTGGAATCCAGTATCCGACGCATCCCTCCAAGGTTCTAGAAACGCCATGAACCGCTGGCGCCGGTAGCTGGATGTCAGGACAAGTGCGAACCCGATCGGCACAACAGATAACGCCAACGTTGCGAGGTGAGACAGGCGCGCACCGCCGACGAACAAAAGCCCCCCCGTCACCAGACCCAGCACCACCACGGTTCCCAAATCGGGCTCTAAGAGGACCAACCCACTGATGACCCCGATGACGAGCAGCACCGGCAACAGCCCCGTTGAGAAATGCTGAAGTCGATCTTCTTTTTTTGCAAGGTACGCAGCCAGATAGATCACGGCGATCAATTTCGCCATCTCGGCCGGCTGAATCGAAATAGGCCCCAGCCGCAACCACCGCCGGGCCCCATTGGCCGCGACACCGATCGATGGAATCAGAACAACCACCAGCAACGCGATGATGAGACCGAGAAGCGGAAACGCAAGGCGCTTCCACCAGATGTAATCGACACTGGACGCCGCATGGAGAAGCACTAAACCAAACGTCAGCCATGCTAATTGGCGCTTCAGGTAGTACCACGAGTCGTGAAATCGATTGCCCGCCACTACCGCACTCGCGCTGAAGACCATCACAAGGCCGACCAGCGCCAGCGTGATGGTCACGAACAGCAAAATATGATCCATCCCCACCCGCTTCGGAGCGCGCGGGCTGACGGTGGACCACGGCAAGGCCAAGGTCCCTGCAGATCTCTGTGACATCTTCCAGCGTCAATGCTCCTCTGCCTGGCCGCCTGTTATACCGGCAAAGATTGCACGAGAGCTTTAAACTGCCGCCCTCGGTCTTGATAATCGGCAAACATGTCGAAACTCGCGCAGGCCGGCGACAGCAACACCACCTCACCCATACACGCTCCCGATGCCGCCGACTCAACGGCCTGCTTCAATGTGTCAGCCCGTTCAACCGCCTGATAGCCTTCCATCGCCTTCGCAATCAGCGGAGCCGCTTCACCGATCAGAATGAGCCGCTTCACCCTGCGACGAATTGCGGAAGCTAACCGAGAAAAATCCCCTCCCTTGTCGCGTCCACCGGCGATAAGCCATATCGGTTGGTCGATACTCTCCAATGCCTTGAGTGTCGCATCCACGTTGGTACCCTTGGAGTCGTTGATGAACCGTATGCCCCGCCGCTCACGAACGACCTCCAACGCATGTTCCAATCCCGGAAACTCCTTGAGGACCTGACGGATGATATCGAGAGAGCACCCGCTCAAGAGCGCATAGGTTACCGCCACCATGACGTTTTCGATGTTGTGATTGCCGATGATCTTGACCTCTCTCCGCGTACCGATCTCCTGCGGCTGGCCTCCAATGGTCGTCATGATACGATCTCCGTCGAGATAGGTTCCCCCTGCCAGATCGGAAGGCAATGTCTGAGTCCTGGTGAAACCGAGTTTGCTGGCCCTCACGTTCCGCCGCAGAGGAGCCACCCTCGAATCATCCAGATTGAAGAGAGCATAGTCGGACGGAGTTTGATTCTCGAATATTCTGTTCTTGGCCGCGATGTATTCGTCGATCGACTCATAGCGATCCTGATGGTCCACCGTCACATTGAGAATCGCGGCAATCCATGGATGAAACTGCTCGACGGTTTCCAGTTGGAAGCTGGACACTTCCACCACTACGGCGTCGTAAGGGCATGGACGGCCCGTCTTCGTGGCTTGCAGCGATTGTACGGCAGCTTCACTGAGCGCTGTCCCGAGATTCCCGCCGACGAACACCCGCTTTCCGCTCTCCTGTAACATCTTCCCGATCAGCGTGACCGTCGTGCTCTTCCCATTAGTGCCGGTCAACGCCAGAATGGGAGCGGAAAGAAACCGCGATGCGAGATCGAGCTCACTGATAACCTTCACACCTCGACGACGCACACGTTCAAGGGCCTCCAACCGATAGGGGACCCCTGGACTAATAACGACGAGGTCGGCTGTCTCGAGAGCCGATTCATAATCGCTGCCCAGCACGAGACGGGGCGCTGCCTGATCCAGAGATCCGAGCACACCGAGCAACTCTCCCCGATTCTTCCGGTCGGCCACCGTCACCAATGCGCCGGCTTCCTGCAATAGGCGGGCAGCGGCTACGCCGCTCCGCGCCAGTCCCACGACTGTGACGCAAGCTCCTGCCAACTGCGTGGTGTCCGTCCCCACCATGCCCATCACCTCAATTTGAGCGTACTCAAACTCAATAGCGCCAGCAAAATGGCGATGATCCACAGGCGCACGACGACTTTCGGCTCTTCCCAGCCTTTCATCTCAAAATGGTGGTGAATCGGAGCCATGAGAAAGATCCGCTTTCCTCGGGATTTGTATGAAGCGACTTGAAAGATGACCGAGACGGCCTCGATCACGAAGACACCGCCAACCATCAGCAACAACAACTCGTGCTTGCTGATGACCGCAACCGTTCCAAGAGCCGCCCCAAGGGGGAGCGAACCGACATCTCCCATAAAGACGGAGGCTGGATAGGTGTTGAACCAAAGAAACCCAAGACTCGAACCGAGGATGGCCGCCGTAAAGACCGCCAACTCTCCAGCTCCGTCGATATGCGGGATCAGGAGATATTCCGACATCAATCGGTGACCGGTTACGTAGGCGACCACAGTGTACGCTAATGCCGCAATCATCACCGGACCGATCGCCAACCCGTCAAGACCATCAGTGAGGTTGACGGCATTGGAACTTCCGACGATCACCAGAACGGCAAAGACAACATAGAACCAACCCAAGTCGGGCATGAAATTCTTGAAAAACGGCACACTCAGTTTCGTGTTGTAGCCGGGCAACGAGTACAAAATCAGCGCAACGATGAGCGCGATGGCTATTTGAGCCGTGAACTTTTGCGACGCCGAAAGCCCTTTCGATCGTGCCTTGATGAATTTGAGATAGTCGTCCACAAACCCAATGGCGCAAAACCCCAGTGTAGCTGCAAGAACCAGCCAGATATGGGGGCGTGAGATGTCGGCCCAGAGCAGCGTCGACAACGCGACCGCGAAGATGATGAGGATGCCGCCCATCGTGGGTGTTCCACTCTTGGCCAGATGTCGCTTTGGTCCATCGTCACGTATCTGCTGTCCCAGCTTGATTTCTTGAAGCTTGCGAATCACCCACGGCGCGAGCACGAACGCGATCAGGAACGCCGTGACAGCAGCGTAGATGATGCGAAAGCTCTGATAACGAAAGACATTCAGAAACGAGAATTCTGTATGGAGCGGATAGAGCCAGATATACAGCATAGCCTGGGCGACCGTTACGAAGCCTTCCTATTCGTACGTTTTGCTCCTTGAAGTGCGGCCGCGACAAGCTCTAGTTTCATGCCGCGCGACGCTTTGATCAGCACGACATCACCCGGTTTTACGACCGTTTTCACGGCGGAGGCGGCAGCGCGTGCATCCACCACTTCCAGAATATGGGATGGATCCAATCCCGCCTGCTTCGCTCCTTTCGCGAGACTCTCCCCTAAGACGCCGCAAGCCACGAGTCGATCGATGCCTTGGCGTGCTAAGAATGCGCCGACCTCCTCGTGCATCTGGGCGGCATTCGGACCTAGTTCCAGCATGTCTCCAAGAACGGCAACTGTTTTCCGTTTCGCCCCCGTTTGCGCAAGCAACTGCACCGCCGCTTTCATGGAGGCAGGATTGGCATTGTAACAGTCGATGATCAATTTCACGCCCTGACTGACCAGCACCTGAGAACGCATGGCCGCGGGCCGGAAACGGGACAGGCCCTGAGCGATCACCCCACCGGGTAAGCCCAGGGTAGAACCGACCGCTGCGGCTGCCAACGCATTGGTGACGTTGTGATCCCCCTGGACTCGAATATGAACAAGGGCGTGGCGTACTGTTCCTGGTAGCAAAAGACGAAAGGTCGTCCGATTGCGCGCGTCGGATTTTACGTCCATCGCACGGACGTCGGCGTTTGATGAAAAGCCGAACGACACCACACGACATCGTGCTCGCGCAGCAAGATAGTCGTAATATGAATCATCGGCGTTCAGGATAGCGGTCCCATCAGGAGGAAGAAGATCGAGCAACTCGGCCTTCGCTTGAGCCGATGTCTCCATAGTGCCAAAAAATTCCAAGTGGTCCGGGCCGATATTCGTAATGATCCCGATCGTGGGTCGGGCTATTTCACACAGCCTGGCAGTCTGACCGAGATTATCGACTCCCATCTCGATGACAGCCCCCTTGTGTCGATCGCTGAGGTGGAGCAGTGTCTGCGGAACGCCCACACGGTTGTTCAGGTTGCCTTCGGTCTTGAGGATCTTCCAGCGATGAGCCATGACACTGGCGACCATTTCCTTCGTCGTCGTCTTGCCGTTGCTTCCCGTGACCGCAACGACAGGAATTTGAAATCGGCTTCGGTGATACGCGGCCAGCTGCTGGTAGGCAAAGAGTGGATCGCTGACACCGAGGATAAACGGCTGGGTCCTCTTCGAGCCACGCTTCAAGGCAAGCCCCGACACATCGTAGGAATCGAGCACGATCGCTCCAACCGCTCCGTGCGACAACGCCGTGGCCACAAAGTCGTGGCCGTCGAATCGATCTCCTCGCAGTGCGAGAAAGAGGTCACCCGGTCGAAGAGATCGAGTATCGAGGCTGATCCGCCGGATACGGCGCTTAGTCCAACCGATCCCTTCACCGGCCAAGACTCTGGCGCTGACTACTTCCCGCAATTCTTCGACGGTAAATAGAGTCATTGGAGCTTCCGTGCACCGACCGGCCCCTGCACCCGTGGGCTAGACCCGGGTTCCGAGCCGTTCGATGGCGCTGCGCGCCACCTCGCGGTCGTCGAAATGAACCTTCTTCGTGCCGATGATCTGGTAGTCCTCGTGCCCTTTCCCGGCGATCAAAACGATATCTCCACTCTGGGCCTCCCGCACCGCCTCTTCGATGGCTTCTCGCCGATCAGGCACCTTTCGGTACTGTACCTCTGGCCGCTGCCGCAACGCCTTGATCACGCCGACTTCAACTTGTTCCAGAATTGAGAGGGGGTCCTCGGTTCTCGGATTGTCCGAGGTGGATATCACGACGTCGCTGTAACGCACGGCTGCTTCTCCCATCTTCGGCCTCTTGCCTCGGTCGCGGTCTCCACCGCACCCAAAGACCGTGATGATACGCCCGGTTTTCAGAGTTTGTGCCGCCGTCAGCAATCGGACCAGCGCGTCTTCGGTATGGGCGTAATCCACGGCCACCGTAAACGACTGGCCCGCCATCACACGCTCGAACCGTCCCGGCACGTTAATGACCCTCGCCACAGCCTCACGAATTTGCGCAGATGTAGCCCCTTCGTGTAGCGCCACCCCGATGGCGGCTAGTAAGTTGTAGACATTGTGCTCGCCCACGAGGTGACTCTCGATCGGAAAGCTTCCGACCGGAGTCGCAGCGGTAAAGGTGGTTCCCTGAAGAGACAACCGTACCGCTTCTGCACGCAGATCCGCCTTGGTCTTTAATGCATAGGTCCAGACTGGGACAGAGCTTTGCTCGACGATACGACTTCCATAGGGGTCATCGATATTGACGATCGCCCGTTTATTCGCCTTGCCCCCTCCCTCCAATCCCGTAAAGAGCCTGAGTTTCGCTTGAAAGTACTCCTCCATGGTCTTATGAAAATCGAGATGATCCTGAGTCAGATTCGAAAAAACCGCCACATCATACTCGCATCCGCTCGTGCGATCCTGCGCCAGGGCGTGAGAGGACACTTCCATCACTGCAGTTGCGCACCCGCCGACAACCATCTTGGCAAGCAGCTGCTGCAGTTCAAGAGAGCCAGGTGTCGTGTGGGTTGCAGGCATCGTGCGCTCACCGATCTGATAAACGACGGTTCCAATCAACCCTACTGAATTACCCAGTGCTTCCAGGAGCGCTTTGCAGACATACGTCGTGGTGGTTTTCCCGTTCGTCCCAGTCACGCCGATCATCCGCATATGCGACGAGGGGTCTCCATAAAAGCGGCTCCCCAGCAAACCAAGCGCCCTTCTCGAGTCATCAACGCGGACGAATGGAAGAGGCACTCCACTTACCGGCTGTTGCGACACCAATGCGGCCATGCCTCCTCTCACTGCCGCCGGAATAAATTCATGCCCATCGACCCGTTCGCCGGTTACGGCTACAAAGAGATTGCCGGTCGAGACTGCTCGAGAATCATCGGTGATAGCGTTGATGGGCACATCCAAATTTCCATGACGATCAAGTACTCTCACCTGTCCTTCCAGCGCCTGAATCAGAGTTGCGAAGGTCATCGACATATCTAAGTACGATCACGATTGCCGCGAAGCCATTGCCAAGGTGACAGGCGCATTCGATGGCACGCCTAAGTAGCTTAACACCTGTTCCCCGACACGACTAAACACAGGCGCGGCGGCAGCCCCACCCCACACATCACCTTGAGGTTCATCGATCACCACGATCATGGCAAGCTGCGGGTTGTCCGCGGGGACGTACCCCGTGAAAGACGCAACAAATCGAGAGGACGAATAGGTGCCTGTTCGTGGGTCGAACTTTTGGGCCGTACCGGTTTTGCCTGCCACTCGGAACCCTCGGATAGCCGCCTTCGTCCCGGTGCCATCCGTGATGACACCTTCAAGAATCTTCGTTACGCTGCGGGCCGTTTCCGGAGAAATGACTCGACGCTTGGCTTGAGGAGGTACCTGTCTAAGGATGTGACCATCAGCATCTCGTATTTCTGAAACCACGTATGGTTTCATCAACACGCCGCCGTTTGCGATGGCCGCAACTGCAGCTACCATTTGAAGGGGTGTTACACCTATCTCTTGCCCCATGGAAATAGACGCGACTGACCGGCGCCCCCAGTCTTTTGGATTTCTCACCAATCCTGCCCCCTCTCCTGGAAGATCGATCTCCGTCCGCTGTCCGAATCCAAATGCCTGGAGATATCGATAGAGCCGCTGTTCCCCCAGCGCCATGCCTGTCTTCGCAGCCCCAATGTTGCTGGACTTCTGGATCACCTGAGCAAAGGAGATCCATCCCAGGCGTTCATGGTCATGAATCACGGTGTTTGCGACTGTCATATGACCATGCTCTCCGAATACCATCGTATTCGGCCTTACCACTCGTTCCTCAATTGCGGCCGCAGCCATCATCGCCTTCATGGTGGACCCTGGCTCATAGGCATCCATAAGCGCCCGGTTTCGCCAGCGATCAGGACTGAGAGCCGACACGGCATTGGGATCAAATCGCGGGCCAACCGCCATAGCCAAAACGGCTCCGGTCTTTGGATCAAGTACAATCATCGTTCCTGACTTTGCCTGTGCGCGACCAACCGCGTCCTCAAGCTCTCTTTCAACAATATACTGAATTACCTCATCGATCGTAAGCGTGAGGCTATGGCCGGGCGTCGGAGTCCGTTCCGTCATTCCCTTAGGAAACACCGTGCGCCCCAAGGCATCACGCTGCAGCACCATCATCCACTTCTCACCACGTAAGAATGATTCGTAGCGATGCTCTAGACCTTCCAATCCCTCACCGTCCATTCCCGAAAAACCCAACACATGAGCCAGAAGCGACCCTTTTGGGTAGAATCTCCTCCCTTCCATCACAACCCCGATTCCATCAAGTGCCAAACGATCGAGTCGACGACCCTGCTCAGGATCCAACTTTCGAGCCAACCATACGAAACTCCGGTTCTGTCGAAGTTTTCGTTCCAACTCATCGGTCCTCACACGCAAAATCGGCGACAACTGCCGAGCGGTCGCGAGAGGGCTATCTACTGCGTTTGGAACTCCGAATGCGGATGGCACTTCTACATTCATCGCCAGAATCTTGCCATGTCGGTCGACAATAGTGCCGCGCGCCCCTTCCAGGGATACCGTCTTTTGATGCTGTCGATCCGCTTTGACCGAGAGTTCCGCCGCTTGCAACACTTGCAATGTGACCAATCGAAACAGAACCACTCCAAAACCACATAGCAACAGCAGCAACAGGGCGTACTGACGACCGCGAGAAAAGGAACCGGCCACTAGAACCTCCCGATCGGAAGATCATTCTTGGCGACTTTCAGCTCAACCGGCGCAACATCTGAGGGATAGACACCACTTGGTCTGGACTGAACCACAATGATCTGCCCTTGCTGAGGGAGACTCATCCCGAGTTTTTCGGTCGCCAATTTCGCGATTCGGTCTGAGGCACTCAGTGCGGAAAACTTGACGCGGAGCTCATCCCGTTGACGTTCCAACACCGTCTTGTCACGCTTCAGCCGCTCGATCTGGTAACCGATCCGAACCACGTCTACACGCTCCCACACAAACACGAACACGAGACAGAGTCCTAGAAAAACGGTGAGGGTCTTCATAATAGCCCCATCTTCGGTTGACGTTCAGCGACTCGTAATTTAGCGCTTCGCGATCGAGGATTCGCTTCACACTCCGCCTGAGAAGGAAGGACCGGTTTCTTGGTAAGTGTCGCAAGGGTCGGTTCCGGCCCTTGCGAGAGGGACCGGAATGTATGCTTCACGATACGATCTTCGAGAGAATGAAAGGAGATCGCGCAGATTCTTCCCCCCGAAGCCAACACTTCGGATGCATCTCGAAGCGACGACTCCAAGAAATCCAGCTCTTGGTTCACCGCAATGCGAAGCGCCTGAAATGTCCGCGTTGCACAATGAATCCGTCTATGACGGTATGACGCTGGTACAGACCGAGCGATGATGGAAACGAGCGTTCCCGTTGTCTCGACTGGACGACATTGCCTTTCCTGCACGATTGCTCGAGCAATCCGCCTGGCATATCGCTCCTCTCCATACTGAAAGATTATGTCCGCGAGCTCGTGTTCAGGACTGCAGTTCACCAGTTCGGCCGCAGTTTTTCCGATCGTTTGGTCCATGCGCATATCAAGTGGACCTTCTTGCTGAAAACTGAAACCTCGCGAGGGATCATCCAACTGTGGAGATGAGACCCCAAAATCAAACAGCACACCATCGACTCTCGCGATACCCATTTCAGCAAGATGCGACTTCAAGTCCCGATAATTTCCTTGTCGCAACACAATACGGTCTCCAAATCGATTCAAGCGCCGCCGACAGAAATCGATGGCCCGGGAATCCTGGTCTAGCCCTATGACCGTTGTTCTTGCTGGACTAGCTGCTAGAAGCATTTCTGCATGCCCACCATATCCCACCGTACAATCCAAAATAGTCTCTGATCGTTCAGAAATTAGCCAACTGCATACTTCCTGGCCAAGTACTGAGACATGCAAATTTTCGTTCTCAATATTATTACCCACTCGCTACCACTTTTCCCCACACGAGACGAAGTATACTCTCGCATTTTTGGTTGTCAACAGACTTTTCAGTAACTTAGCGGACTACTAAATCAAGTGCAGGAGAGGGAATATACCGCCACAGGTAGCAGGGGATCCCGTAGTCAATCAATGTCTTCCGTTGCATACATATCTCCTATGATGGTTACCGATACTTTCCTAGTCCATCAACTCGTAGAGTTTCGTTGACTTCAAGGGATTTCAATTAGAGAATGGCCTCATGGGTGAATGGTGTTTAGTTTCCTCATACACAAGACCGTTCCTGTTCCTCATCGTTCTGTTTCTCTGGGTAGCACAGGCCGATGCGAAGGACTTCAATCCTGATAATCCTCTCAACCAACCGGCACCGGTCTATTGGTGCTCGAACAAGACGCCCGACCAGCAGATTTCAACCAAGAAGAGCTCTGGTTGTGAGCCACTCTACGATCAACAGACGGCAGAATCTTTCAGGGAACGTGCACGCCAACAGGGGTTCGAACTCCCCGACCGCGATCCGATAAAGATCGTGGAATTGCAGAATGCAGCCACAAAATTTTCAGATCGCTATCGGACGTTCGTCTCGTGCTGCTTGATCGACAACAGCGCGGCCGCAGAAATCGTCGATTTGATCGATGAAGCCAACCACATCCTCAAAGCCGTACAACAAAAAGGCATTTTCAATTCCGCTGGATTTGGTGTTGGGTCTGGAAGCGGGGGGTTGGGCGGCGGCGCTGCACGAGGCCCGAAGCTCGGCACGTTTGCTCGACAATTCACGCTCAGCGAAATTGTCGGGACAGTCGCACATGCGCGCGCAGATCTGTTTCGACTTAAGGGACGCTTGGACAAATTGAACGAGGCACAGCAAGGTCTCAACGAAGTCGACTACGAAAGCAGCGGGCGGGCCAAAGCGCAGATCCAAGATGAAGAAGAGGCGATCAAGAGAGAGTTCAAAGCAAGAAGGCCGCCATCATCGGCACCGACCGGGATGGAGATTCAAGACACGACCTTGCGCTCACGAATTGGTGGAGACATCGAAGATACCAAGTTGAATTCCAACTTCGGTGCGGACATCGGAGCCTCGGTATCTCCCTATAGCAACGTTGGGGAATCGCTTCGTCCGCGAAGAGGGGAGGATGTTCACGACAGCCAACTCCCCCATCGGCCAGGGACGGATATACAAGACACCACCATGCCTAGCAGCATCGGGTTCGAGGTCGACAGCGTGCAAAATCGTGAAGGAACTTCCACACTTTCACGACGAGGAGTCGGTGCCTCTATCGGAGACTCCGACTTGAACAGCAAGAGGCGATAGCCCACCCTCACGGCTTTCCTCCCACCGTCGGCATCGGCTCCCAGGTCTCCCCCGCATCCTTGCTGCGATAGAGGCCACTCCCGTTTGTACCGGCATAGAACACCGTCGGATCCGTCTCGCTCTGTGCAATGGATCTGATGTTGGTGGTGGCCAACCCCCTGTTGATCACCACCCACGTTGCCCCACCATCTTCACTCCGATGCACTCCGTCTCGCCCCGTGATGTAGATGACGCCTTTACGAGTCCGATCGAGTACCATCGCAATGATCATCGGATCGGCAAGTGACGCCCCGACTCGTTTCCAAGACTTGGCTCCATCAGTCGTTTTGTACATCCCCGCCAGGGTGGCCGCATAGACGGTATCCGGTTCGTAGGGATCAACTAGGATGGATGTAACATTCAGTGCCCGTGATGTTTTCAACATGTCCGGTGGCACCAGCCCGTTGTTCACTTTTTCCCAATGGCCGGCCTGATCGATCGATTTGTATACGCCGCCGCTGGTTCCCGCATATAGAATGGAGGGCCTGGTCGGATCCATGCCTAGGGTTACAACCATCAATACTTCTTTCATGCCCTCCATACGTTTCATCCATTGTTCGCCGCCGTTTTTTGTTTCGAACACGCCCATCGTCGTGGCAAGAAAGATATGCTGCGCATCGGCAGGATCGAAGAGAAACTGATTTACCACGGAGGTTATTGTTGCATCATCAAGCCCGGAACGCATCGAGGCCCAGCGCTGGCCCCCATCATGGCTCTTGTAGACCGCATCTCCTTTTGTCCCCGCATAAACGGTCGCAGGATAGACCGGATCGACTGCCATCGCGATGACACGGGAATGGCTCATCCCCTGGGAAAGATTCGTCCACGTCTGGCCACCATCACGGGTCTTATAGATATAGTCGTTCGTCGCGACGTAGATGATGTCGGGGTTGCTAGGGTGGAGCTGGATCAGGACGATCGGATCGCTACGATTGCATCCCGCCATGGATAGTGCGAGAAAAAGGAGAGAGAATAGAAGCTTCATATAGGCAACGCAAACACCACACCATTTACCTATAGTTCGTAAACTGCAGATCGACTCCGAAGTCCTTACCCTTCAAGAATGCGATCGCAGACTGCAATTCATCCTTGCTCTTGCCCAGCACCCGCACTTGTTCGCCTTGAATCTGTGCTTGCACTTTCAATTTTGAATCCTTGATCGCCTTCGTGAGCTCTTTCGCTTTCTCTGATGCGAGGCCGCTCTGAATCTTCGCCGTCTGCCGCACCGTCCCGCTTAACGCTGGCTCCACCGCACCGTAGTCGAAGGCCTTCAGCGACACCCCACGCTTCACACACTTCGCCTTGATGATCTCCTGTACCGCCTTCAGCTTGTACTCATCGTCCGAGATGACGACCAACTCTTTTTCCTTCTCCTTCAGCGTGATCTCGGTCTTTGAGTCCTTGAAGTCGAAGCGTTGCTTGATCTCTTTGGTCGCCTGATCCAGTGCATTCTTCAGCTCCTGCATATTCACTTCCGACACCACGTCAAACGAAAACTGATCGGCCACGGTGTCCTCCTCCTTATCCGTCACATGTCATGCGTCAAGCGTATGGACTTACCCACGAATCCATTCGCCAACTTTCTGATCCGATTGATGTTGTGATCTTGCACTAACAGCAACCGGCTCCATGCGGCAACTTAAACCCCTTCTCATCATCACAATGAATCGCCGTCTGCATCCGCCCTGCCGATCCTCCACCCGCCATCACCACGACTTCACTCGACGTGAACGGCTTCTTCAGGACCACGTAACCATACCACTGTCTCATGCTGTCGCTTAAGACGATCAAGCCCATCACAGCAACCAGCGCCACCAGCACCGCATCCAGATAGAGGGCAAAGGCTTGCCCCGCCGCCAATGTTCCGGCTTTCTTCAAGAACATCCAAAACATCTCATACGACCCAGTCAATGTAATCATGCCCACGAAGAGCATTGGCAGCGCCGTGACCCAAAGATAGGGCGACTTCCACATCTTGATCAACACCGTCGTTCCAATGCAGAGTGCCAACATGCCCAGGAGCTGGTTTGCCGCTCCGAACATCGGCCAAATGGTCGAAATATTCCCTGTCCCAATCAAATAGGCCCACCCTCCCACGACCAAGCCGCTGCTCACAAACACTCCCGGTAGCCAGTTCATTTGACGGAAGGGCGCATAGACCCGGCCTGTCATCTCTTGAATGAGATAGCGCGCGACGCGCGTCCCAGTATCGATCGTCGTCAGGATAAAGAGCGCTTCAAATACGAGTGCAAATTGGTACCAGTAGGCCATCAAGCCAGACATACCGGGCAACGCAGAAAAGATCGACGCCATCCCGACTGCCAAAGACACGGCCCCACCGGGACGTCCTGCCACATCCACTTCGACCATCTGTGATAGTTCGGCAATTCGCGACGGCGCAAAACCCATCGAGGACAAAGCCTCAGCACCTAACGTCGTATTAATCGCCAGATAATCGCCTGGAATCAGCACCGAGGCAGCGATTAGCGCCATGACACCGACGAAACTTTCCAGCAACATCGCCGCGTACCCCACTACCGCCTGCGACTCCTGCTCAATCATCTTCGGCGTTGTGCCGGACGACACCAATGAGTGGAATCCTGAGATCGCTCCGCAGGCAATCGTGATAAAGAGAAAAGGGAAGAGTGTGCCCGGAATAATTGGCCCGCCGCCACTGGCGAAGGCTGTCACTCGTGGCATCTCGATCGTCGGCGCCATAAGAATCACACCGAACCCGAGCAGAAAGACCACCCCGAGTTTCATGAAGGTGGAGAGATAGCCACGCGGCACCAGTAACATCCAGCCGGGGAGCACCGAGGCCAGAAAACCATAGCCGGCTAGGAGCCATACAAGCGCCGGTTTGTCGAACTCGAAGAGCCACGCATAGGAGGACTGCGCCACCACACGGCCATACAGCACGGCGGCGATCAGCAGGACAACACCGAGTATCGACACTTCCGCCACCGCGCCGGGACGGAAATTCTGGAGATAGAAGCCCATGAGGAGACCGATCGGAATCGTCATGGCGATCGTAAACGTACCCCAGGCATTGTGGTAGAGCGCGTTTACGACCGCGAAACCCAACCCCGCCAGCGCGACCACGACAATAAAGAGCACCGCCACCGCCGTCGCCGTGCCGGTGATGGAGCCGAGTTCATCATGCGCAATCTCAGGAAGCGAGCGGCCGTTGCGCCGCATCGAGGCTACGAGGATGATGAAATCCTGCACCGCCCCAGCAAGCACCGCCCCAATCACGAGCCACAGGAAACCGGGCATAAAGCCGAATTGTGCCGCCAATACCGGGCCAAGCAAGGGCCCCGCCCCCGCAATCGCCGCAAAGTGATGGCCGAAGAGCACAACCTTGTTCGTGGGATGAAAATTCACGCCGTCGTTCAGCCGTACCGCCGGCGTCACATGCTGATTGTTCAGTCCGACGACTTGTTTGGCCAGCCATTTTCCATAGAACCGATAGGCCAGCACATAGATGCAGGCGGCCGCCACGACCAGCCAGAGGCCATTTACTTTTTCGTATGGATTGACGACGCCAACCACGTGGGCCAGAGCAAGCGCCCCAAGGAGGGAGAGCAGCACCCAGAGCAGATTAATGGCCGCTTTCATGCGCGGCATAGTACCACAATGGTACAGGCCCTGTGCGGAGGGAGCACAGCCCCCGTCTGACAATTCTACCAATCCCGCCTGCGCACTTGCTGAACACAAACCAACACGCGTGCCGTTTCGGATCGCCCTTTTTGGTATACTTCTGCTCACCATGCCACTAGATGCACCGACCTCGCAGCCTTCTCCAAAGGATCGCCGCGAGTTTTATCGTATTACTGTCACCCTGCCCATCTGTCTTCAGTCTGAGAGCGACACCACGGAAGAAACGCTCATCCAGCGGTCCGTCAATATCAGCGGCGGCGGGATCGGCATCACGCTTAACCAGGTCTTCGCGGTGAACGCCATTCTCTCCTGTACCCTGCTCCTTCCCGGCGAGGTGCTCTTTAAGTCCTACCTCGAAGTATTGCGTGTGGATCCCGTCCACTACCCGCTCAACACGTATCGCCTCCATGGCCGCTTTATCAGGATGGCCAATCCAGATCGAGAACTGCTGATCAGACATATAATCCAATTCCAGCGCGAACACCTCAATAAACACTACTCCGCCTGAATGAGCTCAACCCTCACCATGAATAGGGTCCTGGCAGCTCTGAGGACCCGCTTCGTCCCCACGAAAGAGGGATTCATTCTTCCACGCGAGGCCGACTACACTGGGCCACCGTGGAATCCACACGCCCCTACCAGCGCAACCACTATCGGGTCCCCCTCTCCGCGCAGTACCCCGTGATGTTTTCCGATGCGGAGACGATCGCGGAGGGAAAGGTCATGAACCTCACGGTGTTCGGCTGCGCGATCGAGTATGCCGGTGCCGCGCCGCAGCAGACCACGCTCCGCGTACGGCTGATCCTCCCGGATCAGGCACAGTCACTCCCGGTCGAAGAGGCGGAGGTCCGATGGGTCCAAGGGAATCGAATGGGGCTTCAGTTTCACAAGGTGGAGCGGGCGGCGGATTTTCGGCTCCATGGCTTTGTGTGGGATCGGATGGTCGAACGACTCCAAACGATCACTCAGGAAGGACTTTCTACTTCTTGATCCCGAGGTATCCTGCCTTTTCCAACCATTGCCAAACACAACAACCCGATGCCAATCCACACAAGCTCACGGAACCGCCGCAGCAAGGCAAAGGTAAGACCCGTCACATCGCTGTAACCAAAGGTTTGCAACAAAAGCATGTTTCCGGCGTCTTGGGCTCCCAAGCTGCCAGGAATGAAAAACGTCCCGCCTTTGATAAACACGGCCAGGGCCCCTATAGAGATGGCGGTCAGGAAATTCACCGAACCACCGAGAAAATAGATGATCCCAAAGACTTCCAGCGATTCAGCCAGCCAGCCGAAAAAGTACACTCCGATCGACGCGAGAAATGCCCTCTGATGGTGCCTGTAGAAATTCAGAATCGTCCGGTCGATCGAGCGCAGGTGCTCTTCCTGTGCCTCCAATGACTGGATCCTCAACCCCAACTTTTTTACCATCGACAAGGTCGAAGCAAAGAGCCCACGGTGCTGGATAAAGACGAACCCGGCGATTGAACAGACCAGCAGTCCCACACTCAGCAGAGCTGCCGTGATCGTCTGTCCCGCGGAGCTGCCGGCACCAAGGATCCAAAAGCCAAGCGCGATCCCCATGAGGATAAAACATACCTCGGCGATCGTCATGGTCGTCTTGGCGATCACGACGGACGCAGCTCCTTCCGTCATCGGAATGTTATATTTCTTGAGCAAATACGCCTTCAGAGGTTCGCCCCCCAGATAGGCCGTTGGGGTGGTCATATTTACGACTTCACCGGCAGTCCGGATCGTCAACAATCGCCAAAACGGAACCCCTTGCGCAACTCGCCCCAACACCACTTTCCACCCATAGGCCTCAACGGAATACATGACGACAGATGGAATGAGGATGACGAGCAAGGCTGTAGGGCCCAGTCGTGCAGCGGCTTCGTAGATATTGGCGGGGCCGATATGCCAGACGAGAAGGCTCAGAACGATGAGGCCAATGGCGAGTAGAATATAGCGTAACACGTTAGTCGGATGGCGAACGTGGCATTTATGGCCGGGGAGACGAGACTGCCGCTGGGCGGATGACCCATACCATGGCACCGGCAAACAGCAAGGAGCCAGCTGCCGCAAAGAGGAGAAACCAATACAGCTGGTCGAATAGGGCAAAGCCCAACAACGCTGCTGAAAAATCCCTACTGGCGACATTTTTCAACATAACGTCCGCCCAGGCTGCGTGGGCAGGGGTTCTCCAGCCGCTCACCGTTCTAATCTTTTGCGCCTTTTCGACAAGTAAGAAAGAGAGGCCGTTGCCAAACACCGCGGCGACGCCTAGCACGAGAGGAACCCAGTCGTCCGCTTGTCCCATTTCGGTCGTATAGAGTCCTACAGCGATGCCCACAAAAATCGCCATATGCACGATGTTGTCCAAGACAATATCGAGCCAGGCACCAAAGGGGGACTCGGTAAAGGTCAACCGCGCGACTTCGCCGTCGCAGCAATCAATGACAGCCGCTAATTGAAACAAGAGAGCGGCTACGATACCGGCGCTGTACGTGCCCATCCCAAACCCGGCCCCTGCAACCAGACCAATTAATCCGGCAAGGACCGTGATGGAATTGGGCGACAGCCCCATGGCGAGAAACAGGCGGGTGAACCAGCGAGAGACCTTGCGATTGAAATAGCGATCGACGAACCCTTCGAATTCCCCCTTGAGCGAATTGAACAACTTTTTTTCGGCTGTTTGGACGTCAAACACGGTTCGGACAGGTTGATACCAGTTACCCTGCTTCTCTTCAGCCGAGACGACACGCACTCGACCATCCGTCGCGGCCTGCTCAAGCCATTGGCGGATCGGAGGGCTCCCCTTCTCACTCGCCGCTTGATTCGCGGTACTCATCAGGCTTGCTGGCACGACCACCAGCTCAGCGACACGCAAGACCGGATCGTCGAAACGAGGAGGGGTGAAGATCGCCGGGCGACCGGACTGGACTTTCGATCGCATGCTCTGCACCATGAGTTGATCGACCTGCCCTTGTGGGGCTTGAGAGACCACAATGACCTGACCGTCCTGCACATCACGCCGCAACCGTTCAATCAACCCTCGAGAGAACACGCTATTGACGCTCGTGACCAACGCAAAGCCATGCACTTCGGCTGCCAAGGCTTCCCATGTCCGAGGATCGTCGAGAGGAAATTCACGGATCGGCATCCATCGGACGGGAATCGTGACGCGCGGCCCTTTGCCGAGCGCCTGTTTCAGCTGTTCTTCCTCAGAACCAGAAAGGACGATTAATTGACGAATCCCCGCCCGTTGCAAGGTGAGCACGGTGCGTTGAAAGAGCCCGATCCCCACGACGCTCGTCAGGGGCCCCACGTCGCCGACCTGCTGCCCGATCGAACCGCCGAATACCCCGACGGACGGCAGCAGAATCGCCGTCGCCAGTCCTTGGATTTCGGCTCTCCTTTGCAGGATGCTCTTACTCATGCTCATGGCCTCAGTGGCGACTGGATTTACTTACCAAAGGGTCCTTTGCTCCGACATCCTACCATGGTGAAGACTTTCTCATAATCTTGGCAAAACTTCCAATTCAGCTTTTCTTATGTCTTGAATGAAATCGATCTCGGTCCAGGGCAGCCCTCCGATCCGTTCATAACCGACCCGCACGTCCTGAAAATACTGCCGCAGCGCGTCCTCGTACTCCATATCCCACGAGCCTCTGTCGATGTAGCCACGAAGCGACGAGACGACGTGAGGCGTGTCGGCATGCCGAACCCGAAGAAATCCAACCCCTTCACCGGCGTAGTCGTACTGTTCCGGCATGTTCTTTGTCAGCGCAACGACTCGACCCCCCGCCACAACCACCATGCATTCCTCTCCGGTCTGCTTCACCGTCTCATCCATCAACAGCGCATTCGCATAGGGCGACAACACCAAACGTCGTAGGATCTCCGGATGAAAAAGTACATCGGCGTCCATCACGATGGTATCGTCGTCGAGCGCGGTTCGTGCGACCCACAGCGAGGAAATACTGCCTCTGTGAAACTGTTCGTTGACCAGAAACGCGACCTTGACGCCGCAGGAATCCTGCTCGACTGCCGCACGAATCATTTCCTGCTTGTACCCGACAACGATCTCCGCCCGGCGAATCCCGACGGAAACCAGCGACTCGAGGTAGCGACGCAAGAGCGACCGGCCGCCGATCTCGATGAGACATTTCGGGCGATGTTGGGTCACTTCCCACAGACGTTTTCCGACTCCCGCAGCAAGGATGACCGCCTTCATGCCGATTTACACACTTGTTCGAAGGCGTCGAGAAACCCGCCAAACTGCGCCTCGGACAATGCCCCCATATTGGCCACGCGGAAAATCTTGTTTTCCAAGTTGCCTTGACCGGCATAAATGACATAGCCCTGCTGCTTCAGGCGGTCATGCAACGCGTGGTAGGAAACACCCTCCGGCAGGTGATAGGCCGTGATGGTATTCGATTGCCGGTCCACCGGGAGAAGCGCCTTCACACCCAGCTTGGCCATTCGTTCACGGATCAGGGTCGCCATCTTCTTGTACCGTTGGATGCGATTGGTCACGCCTTCTTCGAGTAGCTCGTTGAGTGCTTCGTCGAAGGCATAGTAGACCTGCACCGCGGGCGTGAATGGAATCGTGCCTCGCCCCTCGTTGTCGATGTAATGGGTCAGATGGAGATACCACGAGCGTTTCGGATACGCGCGCATTCTCTCGACGAACCCCTTTCGCACCAGCACGAATGAGACGCCAGGGAACCCCTGAATACACTTTCCCGCCGTCCCCGCCACCATGTAGATGTGCGACCGGGCAATGTCGATCGTCTCGCCCGCCAGAGCACTGACGGCATCGAGCACAAACACTCGATTCTGATTATCGACGATCTCGGCGATCTCGCGAACCGGGTTGAGGAGGCCGGTGGTGGTCTCATGGTGCACCATGCCGACGGCATGCACTTCCTGATGCTGTCGCAGGGCAAGAAGCAGCTTTTCAGGATCGGGCCGAACCGTCCATTCATACTTCAACTCGTTCACCCCCAGGCGATGGAGGCCCACGATTTGGGACATCCGTTCACCATAGACACCATTGTTGAGGATGAGCATACGGCGACCGTGCGGGAGCGACGACATCAAGGCGGCTTCGACGGCAGCCGTCCCTGATCCAGTCATCACGACGGCGACGTATTCCGATTCAGCTCCGGGGACAAAAGCTTTGAGCAGTTTGGCTTGGATGCGGTGAAGCAGTTCGAAAAATTCATCTTCTCGATGACAGATATCGGGCTTCAGCAGCGCTTGACGCACTCGATCGGAAACGTTCACCGGCCCAGGATTCAGGAGAATCACTCTTCTCTCCTTTTCTCAGTGAGCATGATGAGCTTCCTCTCATTGCGCCCATTGACCGAGCACGCTCATTCCGCCCGCCTTATCCCACGTCGCCGAGACTCCGTCTTGCCCGAGTCGTGCACGATAGGCGAGCACACAGGAAGCTCGTCGCGCCCCTATCCCTCGATCGCCTTCATGAACCGGTGGGTGATGTCCGGCGGATCGTGCAGGACGCGACCGGCATCTTCCACAAATTCGTTTACCTTGATGAGCAACATGCTGGGTCCAGCTTTCTTCAGCATGTCCTTGAACTCGTAGACGAGATCGTCGCGATCAAGTACTCGTTCCACATTCACGTAGCCCGCCGACTTCGCCACTTTCTCCAACGGCACCACGTTTGAGATCGTGGGCTGGTTCCCGGTCGTTCCGTATACTTCATTGTCGAATACTACGTGAATGAAGTTTTTTGGTTTCAACGCACCGACCGTGGCGAGTGTGCCCATTCCCATTAACACATTCCCGTCGCCATCGAAGGTTACCACCTGTTTATTCGGCTTTGCGAGTGCAACACCGAGCGCGATGGCCGGGGCATTCCCCATGGAACCGATCATGTAGAAATGGGTGGGACGATCCGCGATCTTGTGCGCCTCGCGCGAGGGAAACCCGTTGCAGATAATGACGGGCTGATCGGTCAGCAACTCCAGCAAGGCGGCCATGGCCTGCGCTCGGCTGATCAATGTACCTTGTTCGGGCCTCATGGATGCAACCCCTTGACCACGCCCTTAGTAATGAACAAGGCCACAGGAATCCGCTGCTTCATAAACGTCTCAGCTACCCACCTGAAATCTTCGATGGCCGTTTTTTCGGTCAATGTACGATGCGGGATTTTGACGGTATCGAGCAATTGCGGCATCACTTCTCCCATTACCAAATGTTCGGGAGCATCCTTCCCACCTTGACCTCGCCATGAAACAATCAGTATGCAGGGTTGTTTATAAATCATATTTAGAGAAATGAGTGTATTGAGAGAGGTGCCGAGTCCTGAATTCTGCATGAGCACGGCGGGTGTTTTTCCAGCCATGTACGCGCCCGCAGCCATCCCGACCGCTTCATCCTCCCGAACCGCGGAGGTATAGAGCCGGCGATTCATGAGTTCCGCGATGATCCCGCCCAGGATCGAATCCGGTACGCCGGTGAAAAAATTGACCCCCATGTCCTGCATGGCTTGCACGAAGACGTCGCTTTCAATCACTGGGAGTTTCCCCCTGGAATATTGACACCTGCCCGCCAAAACCGGCGCATTATAAGATACGCCCTGCGAGGTTCTCAAGAAAGATCCGCAGTTGAGTTGACTTCATTCGCATGTTAGCGTTACTGCCAACACGGCTGTGGTCCGATCCGCCGGCAGAGATGATAGATCCCCTCAAACCAGCATCCCATGTTTGGTCGTTGGTCCTGATGATCGCGATCGTGATTGCTGCCGGTTCAGTATGGGCTGTTTCCATGACCAATGACCCCAAGGGATTTCACGATATTCCTTGGGGAACTTCCTTATCTTCGCATCACGACCTGGAACCGATGCGAGCGAGTCCGCATATCGTCGAATATCTCCGCAAGACAGAGCCGTCGTCATTTGCGGGAACCGAGATGACCAGCGTCCTCTATGTCTCGGTGGACGACCAATTCGCGCGTGTCATCATTCGGTATCACGGGGACTACGTTCATCGGCGGGTGCTGGGCTTCTTGGAAAGCCGCTTCGGTCGGCTGGAGCGCGTTCCCGGACAGATGGCGCGAGGACTCACCCAGCAATACAACTGGCGCGGGACCGAGACCGAAATCAACCTGACATATCAGGCCGGTACAGAGCGCGGTTACATTTTCATCGATAGTCGCACGCTCGCACCACGGTTCAATGACTACATTACCGATTCCGCAGAGTAGTTCGATGAATGCGTTTCTCTCTGAGCGGGTCACGCGAGCGGCGATCGTCATACTTTGCCTCTTAGACTCATCACCTTCCGCATTTGGCGTTCCTATCGTAAACGATCCGAACGGATTCGAAGACATTCCCTGGGGGACAATCTTGTCTGAAGGGGAACGCTTCGCAAAAATTGAGGATGCTGGCCGCTTACAGATTTATGAACGGAATGGACGACCGCCTTTACTAGGCACGACCGAGGTGGATTCGATACGGTTTACGACGTTTGAGAAGAAGTTTGGCCGCGTGACGGTCCGCTACAGGGGGGAAGAGACTCATGAGAAAATCCTGACCTACCTCCAATCCACGTATGGTCCGCTCGACCGAACACCAGGGCAAATCGCAGTCGGCCCGGTGAAAGTTTATGCCTGGCATGGCTTTCTTACGGAAGTGACGTTGCGATTCGAGGCTGGGCCTGATCGCGGCATCATATTTTTTGAAAGCCTGACGCTTCCTGAAAAACTATTGGATGGTACTTCCGCGACAGTCTTCTGACTGCGGATGGGTGATACTCCAAACTTTCCGTTGACAATAGGCTGTGCCCTTTCGCATCATGTGAGGCCCGTTATGACAAACGCTGCGAAACTTCGTACCGCATTAAAAAAACCTGGCGCGTTGAAGGTCGTCGGTGCCCACGACGCATTGAGTGCGCGCCTGATCGAGCGCGCAGGCTTCGATGGTGTCTGGGCCAGTGGCTTTGCCATCTCGGCTTCCCTGAAATGCATTCCCGACGCCAGCTTTATTACCTCCAGTGAGCAGCTCGATGTCGAACGGAATATCGTTGAGGCTGTAAGTATTCCTGTGATCGCAGATTGCGACACCGGATATGGCAACGCGCTGAATGTCATGCGGACCGTCACCGACCGTGAGCGGGCCGGCGTGGCTGCTATTTGCATTGAAGACAACGTCTATCCAAAGCGCTGCAGTTTTTACGCGGGCGTTCGACGGGAATTGATTCCCATTGAAGAGCATTGCGGCAAGATTCGAGCGGCGAAAGCGGCTCAGATTTTCCCAGAGTTCATGGTCATCGCCAGAACCGAGGCCCTCATCGCGGGTTGGGGTCAGGAAGAAGCGCTGAAGCGGGCTGAAGCCTATGCAGAGGCGGGCGCCGACGCAATCCTGATCCATTCGAAATCGAAAAAGTTTGACGAACTGAAGGCCGTGTACAAATTGTGGTCCGGGCGCGTCCCGCTGGTTGTGGTTCCAACGATTTTCGACCAGACCACCGCGATGGAGATGGAAGAAGCCGGGGCAAAGATCATCATCTATGCCAACCAACCGGTACGGGCGGCCATTCGTGCGATGACAGACACGCTGGATCTCATCAAGAAGGACACGCGCCCCGGAGCAGCAAATGACAGAATCGTCACGCTACCAGAAGTGTATGACATTGTCGGTGTTCCGCAAATGGAGCAAGACGAGAAACAGTTCCTGCCGGTGGGAAGCGAACGAATTACCGCGATTATCGCCGCCGCTGGATTCGAGAAACAGCTCCTGCCGTTGATCGAGGATAAGCCGAAGTGTTTGCTCGACATTAAAGGGAAAACGATCCTCGATCGCCAGATCAGCGCACTCAACGAATGCGACATCAAGGAAATTGCTTTGGTTCGCGGGTACAAAAAGGAGGCGATCTCGCTCCCCAATATCCGCTACTACGACAATGATCGTTACGAGGAAACCGGCGAGCTCGTTTCGCTCTTCTGTGCCGAAAATGAGTTAACAGGGAGAACCATCGTCTTGTACGGCGATATCATCTTTGATACCTCGATTCTTGAAAAGTTGCTTAAGTGTCCCGCCGACATTGCTCTAGTTGTCGATCTGGCCTGGCTTGATCAGGAACAACGGAATGCCCAGCCGACCCATCTTAACCCGGATCTTGTCTCACTGGCCGCCCCACCCGGCAAAAGTTATTTGTCGCGATTTGTGATGCCAGAAGGTGAGCACCAGGTGGTTAAGATTGGCCAGCAACTTCCGCACGAACTGACGCATGGTGAATTCATCGGCATGGCCATGTTCTCAGAGAAGGGCACCCAGGCTCTTCGCGAGTGCTATCACACAGCCCAGAAACAGCATCATTCATCCCCGTTCCATGAGTCCGCAAGCCTTGCCAAGGCATCTTTCACCGATATGCTGCAAGAACTGATTGACCAGGGCTATCGCATCCAGGCCATACCGATTTTTAAGGGATGGATGGAAGTCGATTCCTTCGAAGAGTATCAAACCGCCTGGGCCAAGATTCGACAGTAATTCCCTTCATCCTACGGTAGCTAGTCTCCCTCGCCACCAGGAATATTCTTTAAAGGTGACGCATCAGGTCGTTTTTCATGACCAAGCTACATTGCTGAATTGATTAGAAAAATATTCCAAACGAAGCTATCATAATGAAACTTACGATGAGTGGCCGAAAATCCTATGCACCTTTAGATAACCGTTTTGCCGAACGTGTCGCTATCACGTGTCGAGTACGTTATGTCGGTGAAGTTCCGACTCAGCCTCACCAAGGTGAAGGACTCACGAAAAACATATCTGTTTCTGGTTGCCACGTCATCAGCGACCGCCCGGTGACGCGCGGAACATTATTGACCCTTACCATTGCACTTCCCGATGGATTACCCCAAATTTTATTGAAATCGGCGCTTGTTGTGTGGGTGTCTGGTTGTCAGTTTTCTGTCCGATTCATGGATCTGAGCCAAGACCATCGAAAGCGGCTGCAATCTTTCATTTGGAAAAGCATCTCCCACCACACCGTGAGCGATCAACGAACTCGATTCCGACTTATGTAGTCCGGCCCCTGCCCCCTCCTAATTGCCACGATCCTTTTCACGAACGAGCTTAAAACGCCCATCAACTCCTAAGACCTCACATACCGAGTTCAGAACCAGGCACCCTTCAAGCAGTTACATAACATATGGATTTATTGTCAATTTGACTCACCCCCTTCTGGATTGGGCGCGCCCCCTCATCTGGTGGGAAGGCAAGGTTGACATTCAGCGCTAGTCTTCATCCATACGAAATCTCCAAATACGGGAAACGCTTGTACAGACTGACAACTCGGGAGGCAAGAATCATATGAGCTTGTGGAGATCCGGATCCAACTCATCCGCTGGGAACGATAAGCCTGAAAAGGAGCGACGTAAGGAACCGCGAATCAGTGGCCAATTCAAAGTCCGGTACTCTGGATCGGATGAAGACAAGATTATCATGGGCCACGCAAGAATTTTAGACCTCAGTCGTCATGGGTTTGGTCTTCAGGGCGGGCGGGATCTTAAACCTGGAATGGAACTGGCACTATTTCTTGAGTTGCCGGATACACGCGAAACACTGTGTATCCCTCAGGCACACGTCTCTTGGATCAATGGCCGCCGATTTGGAGTGGAACTGCGTGGGGCAAGGCACAAAGAGCCAATTTGGCTCGAGTGCTTGGCTGGTCACGGCTGAGAGGATCAATCGATTTACAATGGGTATAGGACCAGGAGGTATAAAGATGAGACAGATGAAGCACTTGAGACGGTCAGAAGCGCCTTACTCATCTCATTCGATTGAGCGCCGCAGGATGAGAAGAACTTGTGTCTCGCTCGGCCTTATGTACTCAGGAATCAATGGGGACGGGGTTCTCATTGGAGACGGTAGCTCTGTTGACCTATCCGAAGGCGGGTTGGGTATTCGTGGAAATTGTCCTGTCAATATCGGCATGGAGTTGACCTTGTTTTTATATCTCCCGGACGACGAGGAACCCCTGTTCGTTTTGGAAGCGACGGTCGCCTGGACGGCGGGATCTCTGTTTGGTGTCGAACTGAAGGAAGTGAGCCTACGAGATGGCGATCGGATGCGGTCGTTTCTCCGCGCCCAATCGGTTGGCCAAGCCTAGTCGGTTCGCTGACCCGACAATCACGGCCAGGTCGGGAATGCCAGACCTTGGTTACTGGCTCTAGTCGCCCACAAAAAACCCCAGAATGCTCCGCCTGGTTCTTTGGCCTCCGTACCCTCACCCGTTCGACTCCAATAATCGATCCCACCTTGTCTTCCATATAAGCATCATGATAAGCATCATGCTAATTTGTGGTGAGTGGCTACTTACTCGCCATGAAATAGAGCAAGAACTTCTTCTCGTCAACGGCATCAACCGTCACGAACCTCAGGTCATGAGCGGCAGGCCAGCCTGATCAGCGCTGCGACATCGTTGTTTGCCGCAAACGACTTTACCGGAACGACCACTAAACAAATCGCCAAGGCTTCTGGTGTCAGTGAAGCACTGCTCTTCAAACACTTTCCGACCAAGCATGCACTGTACACCGCAATTCTTTCAGAAAAGGCTCAATACTCCGGGTTGCGAGAAGCCGTCGAAGAAGCGACCAAGAAGCGAGATGATGAGCGGCTCTTCACGTTGCTCGCCAGCTATCGAATCAGAAAGGGGGCAGATCCAACGTTGCTTCGCCTACTCCTTTTCAGTGCCTTGGAAGGGCATGAGCTGTCCAACATGTTTTTCTGCAGCACTATCGAGTCTTTCACGATCTGCTCGCCGGCTACCTTCGCCGACGCATCGAGGATGGCGCTTTCCGTCCGGTCGATCCAGTGCTTGCCGCCAGAGCCTTTTTCGGTGTCATATTCCACCATCGGCTACTGCACGACATCTTCGGATTACCCATGCACCTGTCCCATGAAGCAACGGTGGGCGAATATGTTTCTCTTTTTCTCAGTGGGCTCGTCCGGCAGTCGCCGAACTCGTAGGTGACAGACGCACCATGAGTCGATTCGTCCAACATCCATTTGTAGTCTTTGGGGTTGTCATCTTCTTTGGGATCATGGCTCTTGTAGTCTTTCGCCTGAGCACAGGTGCCAAAGCCGACACGAAGAAGGCACGGCTGATTACGGTAGGCATTGTGTCCCCGCTACGACAGAATCTCGATATTCGTCTCGCCTACACAGCGGACATCACACCCAATCAAGTCGTCAATATCTTCTCAAGGGTCGATGGATACATCGCCAAACTGCATGTCGATAAGGGCGATTTTGTCAGGGCTAATCAGTTACTCGTTGAAATCGATCATACCGACTATCAACATGCCGTCAATCAGGCAAAAGCCAACCTTTCAGCCGCCAAGGCGAAGGTCTCACAACAGGATGCTGTAGTTCGCAACGCCAAGCTTACGTTCGATCGCATGCAGACCCTCATCAAAGACCAATTTGTCTCACAGCAAGATCTGGATAACGCGCAGGTCAACTTTGACGCTGCCAGAGCAGCACAGGAATCCCTACAAGCACAGGTCAACCAAATGGAGGTTGCCCTGGCCCAGGCGGAGACTAACTTAGCCTATTCTTTTATCCGAGCCCCATTTCCCGGCTATATCGCAGAACGAAATTTAGATACCGGGGCCTATGTAAGCAGCGCAACTGCAAGCACCTCGACCATGTCACGGGGCATCATGAGCCTGCACGACATCAATACGGTCCGTGTGCTGATCGAAGTCGTCGAGCGAGACATTTCGCTGGTGAAGGTAGGCCAAAAGACAGAGCTCCGTGCCGAAGCGTATCCAGATCAAGTGTTCGAAGGAACCGTCACGCGTATCGTCCAGGCCCTGAATCGCGCGACACGTACCATGACAGTGGAAATCGACTTACCCAATAGGGATCGCCGATTAAAAGGGGGGATGTTTGCCCGAGTCGAGGTGATGGTGGGAACCCATCCCCAAGTGTTGCAGATTCCCATTGATGCCGTCAGTCGGCTGGAAGAGACCCAGTATGTCTACGTGGTTCAAGAGGGGAAGGCAAGGCGGATCGATGTCGAGATCGGTGCGCGTAGCGCCAACCGCGTAGAAGTCATCAAAGGTTTAACGGGTGATGAGCATGTCATCGTCTCCGGTAAAGATCTGGTACACGACGGCACACCCGTACAAATCCTCTCACTTCCTCAGTCCTAGGATGAGAGTGCTGAACTGAAGAGCGAACAGAACGTTCTCTGAGCCTTGATCAATTCGTTCACATGATGCCCCACTCATCGCTCACTGCTCATTTCTCGATACTTCAGCTATGTGGCTGACCCTGCTCGCATTGCGCAATCGCATCGGCATTCTGATGCTCTCGCTCGCGATGGTGGTATTAGGGTTGACATCTCTCCAACGATTGCCGATTGATCTCTTCCCGCAAATCCAAGTCCCCGTCGCTTTCGTCGGCGTCATCTACAAAGGAGCGCCTCCCCTCGACATCGAACAGAGCGTCGTCTACCCGATCGAAAAGGCCGTCAGTTCCGCCTCCAATGTTGAGCATGTCGAATCATTCAGCAAGCAAGGCCTCGGAGCCGTGCAGATCTGGTTCAATTGGGGAGCGGACATCAACGTCGGACAAATGGAGGTGATGCAGCGCATCACGCAGATCCTGAACAGCCTTCCACCGGGTATTCTGCAGCCCTTTATCGTCAAGTTCGACGTCTCCAACATCCCCGTCTCAATCGTTTCGGTGTCAAGCGACGAGCTGGACGAGCGCGCGCTATACGATCTGGCGTACAACACCATTGCTCCGCAGATCGAGCAAATCGCCGATGTTGCGGCGGCGACCGTCGAAGGCGGCAAGATCCGCCAAATCAACATCAACCTTGATCCGGCGCTGCTCAGTGCCCGGGGGCTCTCCATTCTCGACGTTGTGAAATCCGTCAAAGCCTCCAATTTGATTCTGCCTTCCGGCGACATCAAAGCCGGCAACCTGGACTATAACGTCTTTACCAACAACCAGTTTCGGACGGTGGAGCCGATCCAGGATGTCATCGTGAAGGTGAATCAGCTGGGCAACCCGGTCCGCGTGCGTGACCTGGGAACCGTGACGGACTCATCCGACATCCAAACAAACATCGTTCATGCCGATGGCGCCCGCTCCGTGTTTCTTCGCGTGAATAAGCAGCCGATCGCCAATACGGTTGAAGTTGTGGACGCTCTGCGCGCGGCGCTGCCCAAGATGTTTGGCATTCCCGAAGGGGTGAAACTCGGCATTTCGTTCGATCAATCCCTCTATATCCGCCAATCAATCCGAAATCTTATTGAACAAGCCCTCCACGGCTCACTGTTGGCCGCTTCCGTGATTCTTATCTTCTTGCGCAACCTCACGAGTACCGTGGTCATTTCCGTGGCCATCCCCCTCTCGTTACTCGTGACGTTTATCGTGCTCTATTTTACCGGCCAGACCCTCAACGTCTTCACGCTCGGCGGGCTCGCGCTGGGTATCGGACGACTGGTGGATGACTCAATCGTGGAGCTGGAGAACATCCAGCGCCACCTCAACGCCAATCCCAGCCGGTGGAACGGCATTCTCGATGCCGCACGGGAAGTAGCGATGCCGATCTTCGCATCGACAGTCACGACGGTCGTCGTCTTTCTTCCAATGTTTTTTGTCGTCGGCATCGCGCGCCTGTTGTTGATTCCCTTGACGGTCACGATCGCCATCGCGCTCTTCACTTCATTCTTGGTTTCCCGCACGGTGACGCCTGCGCTCTGCTACAAGTTCCTCAAGCCTGAGCAAGAAGTTCGGCGGAGAATGCCAGACTGGTTTACCAAACTGATGGATTGGAGCCGTCGCCGATATGAGTCCCTCGATAGGAGTTACGAAGAGTCGTTGAAATGGGTACTGGGACACCGCCGGATCTTTATCGCCATGGTGCTGCTGATCTTTGTCGGATCGCTCACTTTGGTTCCTCTGATCGGGACAGAGTTCCTGCCGGTTTCCGATGAAAGTCAGTTTCGCATCGTCCTGCGGGCGCCGGTGGGCCAACGGGTTGAAAAGACCGAACAGCAGGTCTCAGAAGTCGAACGGGTACTCCGAGCCAATATTCCCACGACCGAATTGGAAACGATCGTCTCCAGCACGGGTATCCTGTCGCAAGGTCGCGCGTCGCTCTTCAACCCCAACACAGGGCCCCATACATCTTCGATTCAAGTGTACTTGGTCTCACCGGACAAGCGGACCAGAACTCAAGTCGAGATCATGAACGACGTGCGCCCTAAGATCGTTAAACTGTTCCCGGGGGTCTCGATGTATTTCGATCCCGGCGGCCTCGTCAAACGTGTCACAAGTTTCGGCTCGCAAAAGGCCGTGGATGTGGAAATCTACGGATATGACTTCGAAAAGGCGAGAGACGCCATCGCCCGTGTCAAAGAGATCATGGAGCAGACTCCCGGCCTGGCGGATATCGAACCGAGCCGCGAAGAAAACTACCCGGAGGTCAACGTCACAGTCGATCGCGAAAAGGCGGCTTTGCTGGGCATCAGCGAAGCCGATGTGGCTAATGCCGTCCTCTTCTCATTGAACGGCAACGGCCAAACCGATCCGATCATTTATACGGATCCTCAGAGCGGCAACGAGTATTTCATCAGCGCCTGGCTGGCCGAGGAGCATCGGAAAGATCTCGCTGATCTGGAGAATATTGTGCTCACCACAAGATCCGGTGAGCCCGTCTTACTGAAGAACGTAGCTTCCCTCAAGTTGAACGCAGGACCAGTGAAAGTCGATCGGAAGTATTTCCAGCGCGTGGTCCACATCACGGCTAATCCGACCAATCGCGCGTTGGGCGACATCGCTGAAGATCTCGAGTCAGCGTTCGCCAAGCTTCAGCTGCCGGCGGGGTTTAGCATCAAGCTGGCAGGGCAGATTCAGCAGCAGCGGGAAACTTTCCAAGGGTTGCAGTTTGCGACCATCTTGGCACTGCTGTTGGTTTACATGGTCATGGCCGCCCAATTCAAATCGCTCATCGATCCATTCATCATCATGTTTTCGGTGCCGATGGGCTTCCCGGGTGTCATCTTGATACTGTTCCTAACAAACACGACGCTGTCCACCACGTCATTGATGGGTATTATCATGATGTTTGGAATTGTCGTCTCAAACGGGGTCTTACTGGTCGATTACACCAATGTTCTACGCCGCAGAGGCGAACCTCTTCATCGGGCCGTCCTGACCGCCTCACGAACCAGACTGCGCCCGATTCTCATGACCTCGCTCGCGACGGTCTTCGGGCTGCTTCCCATGGCGATCGGGCTCGGGACCGGAGGGGAAACGAACGCGCCCCTTGCAAGGGCGGTCGTCGGAGGGTTGAGCGTTTCGACCCTCCTCACGCTGTTTCTCGTCCCAACGATGTACTTGATTCTAGAGGAACGTTTCCCGAGGAGACTCGAAGAGGAGACGAACAATCACGGAGCGGCCTCTTCTGGCACGATCTCCGTTCCGGGGTAGCCTCCGTCAACGCTCGACAATATTCGGAAACAAGGACTTCAGCTGCATGGCCAATCCGATATCCCCGATGACCTGCAAACGCCCTGACATCGCCATCGTCATCCCGCTGAGCCGTCCATTCAGGACCCCGATGCAGTCTTCTCCAGTCATCGATAGCGTCACGTGCGGATCGGCATGGGTTCCATCCTTCACGACGCAGGTCCCATTTTGCACCAGCAGATGGTACTGGCCTCCTTGATTCCCTCGGAGGTCGAATTGGTAGACGGCATCAAGATCCTCAGCTGCATCCTTATCGAGTTTTGATGGAAGTGAGTCGAACACCTCTTTGATAGTCGTGGCTTTCATGTCTAGACAACAGCTATGCCATTGGATGGTCAAGGTATTCGGGGGCGCTCTACTAAGCCAGCGCCCCCGAAGCAAGGTCAATGTGAACGAAGTTTTTTAGTACCGTAGTGTGGCGGTCGCAACACTACGACGGGCGCCGAAAAACTCCTTCGAAAACGACTCAACAACCGTGGGATCATACCCCTTGCAGCTGAAAATGTCGAGGTAGGCGTGATTGGTTTCATTGGCAAAATGGCCGCTGATCAATGAGGTTGAGATCAGCTGCACCATGGAGTAGCCGGCCACACGGCCTTCGCCGAAATTGACAACCTGGCATTCGCCGTAGCGTTTCATGCCGATGAGCTCACAGAGCTCAACCACATAACGCTTGATATGATTCGCATCACGTATAAGCTCGGGATTGCAATCGTGGAGATCAACAGCGGTGCAGAGCCCCCATGCTTTGCCGCTTCCCACCATGTCTTGGACAGGTCGGGCAGCAGCCGCAGGGGCGTTGGATGGTAAGATTGTGGACTCGGAACTGGCCGAGGTACTCATAGAGGGTTGTTCCCTTTCTGTAAGAGGGTTGAGCACACAGGAGCGTTCATGGGTGAACTATACCATGATTTTTTTGCTCCGCACGCAAACGGAAAGAAAATTTTGGCTCTAGCAGAGAGGCCCTCGGCAATCGGTTGACAAGGTCTCACCGCTCAGGAACAATACGCCCCATGGAATCCCCCCTAGACATGTCCCGGGTCGAACTACCCGATCGCCTCTGCACCTGGTGCAAGGTTCCTATGAACAAGCGGCTGGTCGGCGGCAAGCAATTCGTCCATTACACATGCCCAAAATGCATTTTTCAGCACACGAGCAGACTAGGCGCCAAGCCGTAAGTGCTACTGTGCTGCCTGTGTGTTTCGCCTGACTAGCCGCTGAGGCAGCTCCTCCCGGTAAATGAGATCGTCGCGGTCACGCCCGTGATGATATCCCCGTTGTCGATCAGGTATACCACCAGTCCCCGAATGGAGATCACGGGTTACAGGACCATCCATCTGCCCTCTAACCCTCAACCGGTCAGGCACAGAAGAAGCCCGGATCCTACCAGTAAAGAGTGATCCGGTACCCACGGTACAGCTTGAGCCATGTGAGCCCGTGGGACGAGCTGGGCTCACTGTCTCCTGCTCGGCAATGAGGAGCATCTCCGACGAAGGGCAATGAAGTTGTTGATTTCCTGAAAGGGGAAGTGTTTCTACAGACCGGTACCGTCTTTCAGTGGTAGAAATCGGCCGAGTTCGAAACCTACTGCCACCTTGGCTAGCGGATAGCCTGGGCCTACCTCTCCAACCTTAAGTCTTCAGGTGGGGAACTTCGACCGAGTGCGGCCTACCATGCGTTAGAGTCCGCGAGGGTCAACCGCGGGAGAAACTGCTCTGGACATGGTCATCGAGAATATGTGTCAGGCGCTCTCGATTCTCGGCACTGATCGAAGTAATCCTGGCGCCCAATTTGGGGGACCGCACGTGGACGACCTCCACCTCGCAGGTTAACGCCTTCCCCTGCTCGAGTTCGAGCAAGAGCTGGAGCGCATCACCGCTTTTCACGAACAGACGGCTCTCAAGACGAACCCCGGACTCGCTGATGTTGAGTACCTTGCACGGTGCCGAGAGCGCTCCGCGCTGTAATCGGCCGGCACGACCAACCTCGACACGCAAATGTTTACGTTTGAATCCCATGACCCGGCCTCCTGTTGCAGAAATCATAGCAGGAGGATGGGTCAGGCCAAAGACAATTGGAAAAACCGCTAGAGTTTCCCACCTACGAGGCCCCGCACCTGTTCCATGCGCTGCCGATTCACGCCAAGATCGCTGTAGCCTAGTCGGGAAGCAGAACGGAAGTGAACCGTTTTCGTGCCTTCATCAAAGAGAAACTCCACGTCATCGACGAAGCGGAGCAGCAGGCTGGTGAACTCATAGTGGAGGTAGGACTCATGTTCTTCGACGAGTTTAGTCCGAGGCAATGTCGCAATCGCCGCCTTTAACGCCTCTTTCGCTTCCACACGAGACTTCCTGTATCGGAAGGGTGTGATGGCGTGACTCTCATCAGTCGCCTGCGTCGAGACGCAGTTGGGACTGGAAGGGCACGGGGAAAGCGTCCGCTGGCTCATTGGGCCCGCACTGTACTCGCTTTCATCAACGCCCGCAACCAAATCTCTGCAACCAGCACAGCATGAGGCAGAATGGGCTCTTTCCTTCCCACTCGTAAGCAACTGGAGGCCACTGAGTCGTTCGATAATTGCACTTCAATACGATACGGTCGTCAGTGTCGGTACTGTCTCAGCTGGACCCGCCACCTGTACCGAGACTCGCCCAATGATGCGCCCGTCTTGGGATTCGACATCGACCCGCCAATCACCTGGATCAAGACGCTGCTTGAAGCTGTAGGCTCGATAGCCGCCCTCGCGTCCACCCGAGATCTTGATGGGAATTCTATCCGCATGCAGGAACGGCTTTTCGCTGGTCGGGCGGAAGTACCAATGGTGGTAAATTGTGGTGTTGAGATCGATGGGGGCAAAGACAGCGGTGAAGCAATAGATCGGCGTGTTGGATGGAAAGGTCGTATCGGAGCGTTTCCAGAACTCATACCACTGTTTCTCAAAAGCCAAGTCGAACTGGTCTCCGGCTCTCTTTACGTCATGATAGATTCCACCGAATTTGAGCGACAGCGGCACGGGCGGGATCCAATTCAGGAAATAAAACCCGACCAGCATACCGATCAGTGCTGCGGCAGGAACGGTCACGCCGATTGCTTCACCTCGCGATCGGTCCGGATTATTACGATAGATCAACTGAGCCACTCGCAAGATGACTGCTACGCTCACGATCGCTCCAACCACAAAAATCGCAGCATTCATGTAGCCGGTCATCACGGGCAAAAAGAACGTCAAGAACGCAAAACAGACCACTGCGTAGAGGCTGATCAGCAGCCGAAGATTTGAGAGTCGGTCGCGCAAGAACTCGTTGGCCACCAAGAGCATGATAAGCAAGGCAAAGAAGACCGCCGTGCCGGTGAACGTGGCGCTTCGCGAATAGAAAATTGTATAGGCACTGAAGAGACCACCCAGCAAGAATTGACTCGCCATGGGATAGTAGGGACGGCTCTCCAATACCCAGCGCATGAAGGAAGAACATGATGCGAGCTGCGCACGATCAGGTGGGGGCTCAATTCCCAATCGTCCCGTCAGTACGATCAACGCACCCAGTAACGCCAGGTACAGCATCAGCACGAGGTTATCCAAAAGCCGGTCGATGCGAGTGAGAGTGAGCGTGTCATAAATCACACCCGAAAGAAAGAACACGGCCGGCATGAACGGCTTCGCAAGCGTGGATTGGATCTTCGCGAGTGGACTCATGTCACCACTGTGCAAAATTGGTGGGAATTGATCAACGGAAATTCGGATTCACGAGACAGGGTTGATCGGCGCTGAGCCCGTGGGCCATACGAGAATGCGGCCGACACGGGCTGGCCTGTGTTTTACCACAGGAGCTTGGGCCCAGTTGGCGTCTTGATATTGATTCACACGAATGCCGGTACGGGGGCATACACGACAGGGTGACCGATCAATCGCTCCAGCCAGGGAGCCATCGCATCTTCTCGGAGCGGAGCGTGATTGAGACGCGCTTCGATCTTGAACTGTCCACCAATTCCGACGATGCCGATGATCGCCGAGGCATCCTCAGCATCAGGCAACACCGCCTGCGTCTGAAATTCACAGAGGGTGGCATACAGAAGACCGTGCGGTCGAATCGCATTCTGTACCTCCGGCAGATCATCCAGCGGGCAGTGGACGGAGCAGCGATAGGCAAGCCGCGCTCTCGGTTCGATCCCTTGGAACTCCGACAAGGCTGCATCTGAAAAGCCTGCGAGATAGGCACGGACTCCGGCAGGTTCCGGATGGAACGTCTCCGCAAGCTTGCTGGCCGGCACGAGAAATTCAAACGCGTCGGACGTATTGTACTCGAACTGGCAGGGACCAAACGCATCGGGCCATGAGCAGAAGAAAGGAATGGAAGTATCAGAAGACCGGAGGATCACCGCGTCTTTCTCCACATCGGTCTCGATCGGCAGGTCCAAGACGCTGATCGCGTCGAGGAAGGCTGCTCGCCTCTCATCCAACCAACGGGTCCGATCAGCATCGCCACGCGTTTCGCCGGGTGTGATGACGACCTGCGTCTGGAGGCGAACCCGAATGAACGAATGGACATGCCGAAACCCAATCCAGAACATGGCACGTTGATCATGAAGCTGCAGGACTTCTCGAATGCGCCAAGGATGGCTGATGGAGCAATAGGTGCCGATATCTTGATGGCGCTGATAGATCGTATGGTAGGCCCCGGCTAGAAGAAAGAAATCGCCGCGCCAGCGCTCCCGTACCTGGACGAGCGTGACATCTTCCGTGGCCCAGGGATCGAGCCGATCGAAGTCATCGAGCGACCCGACCGTCCATTCCTCCACATAACAGATCACGTCACTGGCAGATGAGACCGGCTTTAACCCGAGTGCGGCGAGCCGGTCTCCTACGGCAAGCGCCTGACCGAAGCTCAAGGACGTCGTCGTTTCCCACCGCCGCTCACGCACGATGAGGGATCCTTGAAGACAAATCGCGGTTGCCGTCAACCCTCAGGAAATCAACGCCTCTCCCCGCTGGATCGCAAACGTTCACTCTTGCAGGGGACGCCGGGCCGGGCGTAATGCCTTGTTGTCAATCATCGTATCGGCGATCAGCCTATCCAGGCCGTCTTTCAAGGTCGCCGCCAATTGGTCTCGCACATCATCCTCATTGAACCAAAACACGGTTCGACTCCGGCCCCCTTCAATGGTACGGATGGTCGTGCTTCGGTCGACGAGATTCCTGGCATGAATGGTAAACCGGCTGCTGGTGTCGATCACGGTGGATAAGGGGCGGCTCTTCACGGTCGCGGAGAAATCTTGCACCTGTCCGCTGATGACAATATCCGCATCCGCGGCAGATCCAGCCGGAGCTACACGCACATTCCATACCCGATCTCGCCACCCGCGAGTCCTTAAGCGATCAGCAAGTCTCTGAGTGATCAATCCCGCAAGCCGATCACCCGACACATTGAAATGCGTGGCCCCTCCCCAGAGATGCGTGCGCGTTCCCACACGGCTCTGGTCCGCCCGCCGATCGTCAAACGGTTCGACGGCGATCTTGACTGGATCGATGTCGGTCAGCTGCACCATCGGTGGCTTCTCGCGCAAATCCAGATAACGCATTTCTCCTGTTCCCCTACAGCCGGCCAGCATGGTCGCCATCATGATGGCACAGCCCAGAACTCGTAATGACGATTGCTTCACAGGCTCCTCCCTGTCAAGGTTCAAAAAGAGTGGCGGCCCAGTCTACCCAAGTTTGTCGTCAGAGACAATTAGGATTAATAGGTTAGAGGGTGACCAGGGGGTACATCGACCGAAAGGTTTCACATGCCATCCGAGCCAACTGTCCCTCCCGCACTCGTGCGTCTCCTAAAGGCACACAGCGAACGACCTTCAGGAACGACCGTTCAGCCAGCACGGCAGCGATCTGAGCCTTGCGGTCATGGGTGATCGGCAGCGTATAGCCCTCCCCCCGTTTCCACTCCCATAAGGACGGTGCGAGAGAAAGTTCCAGGTCTTTTCCTGCAAGCTGGTGAAATCGACCGAGAAGCTGGCGCTTGTATCGCCCGATCTCCGTACCTTCCAGCAATAACGCACAGGCCACATGATGGCCCCACCAGACCAGCGTACGGAACGTGAACTTGTTCGCGCCGGAGAAGTATTTGGGACAATCAAGGTATTGATACGGGAAGTCCTCCAGATACTCACCTTTCACCAGCTGATGGATGTGTGGGTCGAAATCGGGAGGGACGACAAGCGACAGACCTACCAGCTCATGCTGTAACGCCTCGAGCGTCGCCTCAAGCATGGCTCGTATTTTTGTCGTGATCGCGGCCTTTTTCCGAAAGAACTGTGCGTCGGCCAGCAACACACTCTCTTCTTCCGTAAACACAACGGGATGGGTCATCATGACACAGGAGAAGAAGGAATGACCAGCTTCTGCCGGCAGCGCGCGGCTACTTGTGGCGTGTTTCAAACGCCGAGACAGTCAGTTCGTACTGCCGTCGACAGTCGGCACAGCGCAACCGCACTAGATCCTGAAATACATCCATCTCGCGAAGCGTCAGAGAAGCATAATGCGTCGACACACAGGCCTTGAGGCATTCTTCGCCAGACAGCTCGTCTCGTAGAGCGCCTTCTCCAGCCATCTGCTGTGCGGAAGATACTTTCGAAGTGACCGTGGCAACGGTCAGATAATGGGCCGACTTGCATGAACTGCAAGAAAGCACTACTGCACGCTCGTCCGTCATTCGCCTAACGGTCACACACAAGGCATGGACCGACCAGCACTGTTGCAGAAATGCCCCACTTCGGATGATCTGCGCCATGATCGTCTCGATGAACGGTGTGGCGGTTGGAAAGTCCCTCGTCAACGTTCAGCCGACCGCGTGTGAGAATCGCACAGGAGCAGAAGAGAACCGGAATTCATGGCATGGCTACCATAGGAGTTCCCTCCTTCTTCGGAGAAGGAGAGACGGTCCCCTCCTGAACCGAACGGCAGGTTTTGCATACCCGTGGTCGTGCTTTTAAGAAAGAGACTTTCCCACTGGCAAGACAACTGTAATGGACGAACTCGTCACAGACCGTGCAACGAGACCAACCTCCCCTGATCATCGTCTTGTCCCGATAGAGGTCCTCTTGGCAGACTCTGCACAAACGTGGTCGAACTGGGAGCGTCATCGGCTCCCAATCTCCACCGCCTTTTCGAATGCTCATGTGCTGGAGTATAACGGGGCAACCGGCGGAAAAACAAGCGAAGGTGAGACGCTACTTGGCCTTGCCGCGTGAATCCCAAGAGCCCGGTTTTCACTTGGGATACATCACAGCCGCAACAAGGTGGTTTGCCCTTCCATGGCGTAGATCAGGCCATAAGGAAACCGTTGGAGGAGATAGCGCCGAAACCGACCTTTAAAGATACACAGACTCGAGGGTGTCGCTGAATTTGTTCGAAGGCTTGACGGATTTCGGCCTTCGCAGCCGGATCGACTAACCTTCGATGACGAAGTTCTTTATACATATCACGCAAGGCTTTCTCTGCAGAAACTGCCTTCACCGTTTTTCGCTTCCATGCAGAAAAGCGTTTTCCTGCTTCTGCAACCCACGCTTCATCCACAGCCATCAGTCGCTCATCTTCCATCTAAGCCGGCAAAGGCACTGCTAATCGTTCACGTTCTGTCACGGGAAGCCTTTGCGCCTGCTTTTCAAGAGCACCTGCATGGCTAGTCATCGGCGTATTCCTTGGCAAACCATTCACCAGTAGGCAGGAGAAACTCCGAGAGAGTTCAGATGTTCCTTGAAACTAGAGCATTACCAATCGGCCTACCACCTTCAGCTCCCAAGCCTCTGCACATTGGAGATCAGCAACTCGCCATACATAGGTCCCATGTTTCTCGAGTGGAGATGATAAGGAGGACTGCGTGAACCGAGCGATCGAACTCATACTGAGAGCTGTGCGGCCCAGGTGAGAGGGGCGCGCAGTGACTGTGCTGGGCTGTAAGACGCGCCCCTAACCTTGCATACACAGAACAAGATGCGACCAAATTGCCTACAAGATCCAGTTCACCTGCCGCGGTGGCAGATTCGGCGGCTATTCGCTCAGTAGATTCGCTTCCACCTTTCGAATGCTCGAACATCCTGAGTCGTAAGCGAGAACCATTCACCCTCTTTTCGCTTGCTCGCAAATCGACGATGCCAGTAGGCTTCAACCCCTGCAGGATCATCCGTCTCGATGACATGAATCGGTTCGATCTTCTCTGGAAGCTCGATACCGATATCGCCCTCCCGTCGGAGCCGGTTATTTGTACGACCGATTTTGTATTCCCGACGAGCTCCGTGCTTGAGAAAGTAGACGTAGCCCATAACAGCGTCATCGCCCGGCACCTTGTCATCCTTGCCCGTGGGCAAAGATGTACGGAGGTACTCTTCACACTGGTTGACTACATCGTCGAACCCTTGCCGCAAACGGCAGTACTCAATAAGTTTCCGGGCCATCTCCACTTTGGTTCCGAATCGCGAGAAAGTGTTCCAGCTTGGGAATTCGGGATCGTTTCGGCGTTTCAAACGAAGTTCGCCAGCAGTTGGTAACCGCCCCAAGTCGCGGGCATATTGTGCATATTTGCCGAGAAGCAAGTCAGCCTCGAAAGCGGTGTTTAGTTCGTTTGGGGTGAGCCCGGCTTCCCGAACCGCATCGCCCCACTTTGCCCAATGAATGCCGTACCAGTCCTTACGGTTAATTCCGGTCTCCCCTTCGAAGCGCGCCTCTCCCAATGGGACACCGCCGTTGGCAGTGGCCGTGCGTGTGATCTCACTGAGGATGTGCGCCTTTTTCACCTTCAACCTCAAGCCACCTAACAATGTTTAGCCCTATCCGTAGAAGAGCCGAGTGTTCGATTTCCTAATCCGCGTAACACGCCAGAGATTCGTCCGAATTATGCATCACACTCATTTCCTTTTTCATCAGCTATAACAGCGTCCATTTCCATTTACGGAGGCACGTGGTGAAGCACGCCGCATCCCCCTCGATCCAGTGATACCGTCAAGACTCACCTGGAATGAATGACGATCAACCAGCCTGATTCCTTTTTCCTGATGCTTCCTTCAACCTTACTTCTCCTTCCTGTCAAGAGAGGGAGCTCGATGGCCTCCTACTGCGCGCATGCACCGAGCACCTCCCATAACCTTAAACTCCAATCAGTCCCGCGTGCGCGGTGCGCGAGCACAGGAGACCACGAGTTCCCTCTCCCACCCCACCCCGTTTGACTCGTCTCCAATCGTTTGTTACTCTCCGCGCAAGTCGGCGCCTGTCCGCTAATAAGATTGACTCTTCATGAATATCAAGGACTATCTCGAGCAGAAAAGAATCGACGTTGATCGGTTTCTCGACCTCGTGGCGCCGCCGGGTGCAACTCCGCCGACTGCCCTGCATGAGAGCATGCGCTATAGCCTTTTGGCAGGCGGGAAGCGGATCAGGCCCATCTTGGCGATTGCCGCAGCAGAAGCCGTTGGTCCCGCACCGCCAGGCCTGATGCCGATGGCTTGTTCGTTGGAATTCATCCACACCTACTCGCTCGTCCATGACGATCTGCCCTCGATGGACAACGACGACTTTCGCCGCGGCAAACCGACGAATCACAAAGTTTATGGCGAAGCGATGGCCATTTTGACCGGGGATGCCTTGTTTACCATGGCGTTCGACCTGATCAGTCGCCCTGATCTAATGAAAGGCTGCGATCCCGTCCGTCAGGTGCGGTTGATTCAAGAACTCGCGTACGGCTCTGGAAACAGGGGGATGGTGGGAGGGCAGGTCTTCGACATCCAAGCCGAGAACAAGGACATCGACCTCACCACGCTCCAGACCATTCATAAACACAAGACCGGGATGTTGATCCGGGCCGCCGTGCGGATGGGGGCGATTGCCGCCGGAGCGACCGATCGACAGTTGGATGACCTAACCGGCTATGCCGAAGATATCGGCCTTGCCTTTCAGATTGCCGACGACGTGCTGAATGTGACCGGCACGAGGGAAGAGCTTGGCAAAAATCCGAACACCGACGCCGAACGCGGGAAGAAAACCTATCCGACGTTCTACGGCGTAGATGGAGCCAAGAAACTAGGCGATGACTGTGTGACCCGCGCCATCAGCCGCTTGTCATCCTTCGGTCCTTCCGCCGACCCGTTACGCGAGATCGCGCGGTATATTACCTCCAGAAAAAATTAGTCCTGAGTGCTGAGACATGAGTGCTGAGTTTCGGAATAAAGTCCCCCATTTTTCCCTTTTCACTCGGGACTCAGCACCCAGCACTCAGCACTTCTTATGAAAGCTCTCGTTACTCGGGCCCTCGTGCGAGCAGGCGTCGAGGTCCGGGTGATTGCCCGCCCCGGAAGCGATTCGACCAATCTCCGGTCATTGAACCTCGAGAAGGTACCAGGCGATCTTCGCGATAAAGAATCCCTACGCCAAGCCCTCAGAGGATGCGGACAGCTCTATCACGTCGCCGCACACTATGCCCTCTGGGCCAAAGCTCCCTCAATCTTCTACGACATCAATGTGGCCGGCACCAGGAATCTCTTGGAGGCGGCGCGAGAGGTCGGCATCGAACGCACGGTCTATTGCAGCACCATTGGTGCGATCGGCTTGCCGCCGGGCGGAGGACCCGGGACTGAGGAGACACCTGTGTCGCTTGAACAGATGGCCGGCCACTATAAACGCTCGAAGTACCTGGCTGAGCAGGAAGTGCTCAAGCTGGCCAAAGAGGGCTTACCGGTCGTGATCGTGAATCCCAGCGCACCGGTCGGTGAAGGCGACGTGAAACCGACTCCCACCGGCCAAGTCATCGTCGATTTCATGAAGGGTCGGATGCCGGCTTACATCGAAACTGGCATGAATATCATCGACGTCGATGACGTGGCTACCGGTCACCTGCTCGCCATGGAGAAAGGCCGGCAGGGCGAACGGTATATTCTTGGTGGGACGAACCTATTGCTCCGCGAAGTATTCGAAATTCTCAGCAAGTTGACAGGCCTCAAGGCTCCCGCTCTCAAATTGCCACGGGGCGTCGTGTTACCCCTCGCCTATCTTAATCACTGGGTCGCTAACCTGACCGGCCGGCCGCCGCGCATTCCGCTCGAAGGGGTCAAAATGGCTAAGTATAAGATGCACTACGACTGCAGCAAGGCGATTCAAGAACTTGGCCTGTCGCAGCATCCCCCCGAAGTGGCCCTGGAGAAAGCCGTGCGGTGGTTCAAGGCTCATGGGTATGCATAGCCATGTGCCAATGTTCAATGAAGCATGTTTAATGTTAAATTCGGCGACCGCCATTCAGCATTCATCATTCAACATTGAACATTGAATGGATATTGCCTCTCTGTTCTTCAAAACGATCGCCCTTCGCCCCTATGTCTTTCTTTTTCTTGCCGCGTTTCTCTTCTCCGCAATCAAACTGATCGGCTGGCGACGCACTTGGCGCTTCTGGCTGATTAGCTGGACAACAGCCTTTGCTTGTGAATTCTCCTCCACGCGAACCGGCATCCCCTTCGGCTGGTATTTCTACAACGGCTCGACGGTCGGGCAGGAGCTGTACATTTCGAACGTACCGTTCATGGATTCCATCTCGTTCAGCTTTCTCCTGTATGCTTCCTATTGTGTAGCGCTAGGTCTGTTGCTGCCATTCGACTCCTCTCCGAGCATCGAGTGTTTCCCTGTCAAGCTGTTGCAATTCGGCGTAGAGACCCGCACGAGTTGGACCGTCTTGGCGCTGACCGCCTTTCTTTTTGCCTGTATCGATATGGTGATCGATCCGGTGGCCCTCCGCGGCGACCGTTGGTTCCTGGGCAAGATTTATTACTATCCCGACCCAGGTTGGCACTTCGGTGTTCCGTTCGCAAACTATGTCGGCTGGGCGGTGGTCGGACTGATTTCGCTGGGCATCTATTTCCCGCTGGAGCGACGACTGCCTTCCCTTTCGCCACCTCAGCCGATCACTCAACGGCTCTTACTCGGGGTCGGCTTGTACTATGGAGTCTTGGCCTTCAACCTCGGCGTGACCTTCTGGATCGGGGAACCCGTCATGGGGATGAGTGGCCTGCTGATGCACCTGCCTGTGTTGATCCTCTTGATCGCTCGTCTCTCAGATTTTCGACGGTTCAGTCTCGCGCGATGATGCGGTGGTAATCACACCGAAGAATTTGTATAGTGCAGTTGTATCGCGGCGCGCCGCGCGACGACGAAGACGGGCTGGTCACAACTCGATGTTGTATGCGAAGCACTATGACGGCTTGAGAGCAGGCAGCGCTGTTCTCCTTCTCGCGTTCTTGTTATCGACCACCATCATGGCCGCCGGCACGGATCTTCATGTGCTTGGCATTGTGACCGCCATCGATGCAAAACACATCGAGGTCAAAACAGCCAAAGGACCGGTTGTTTCCGTCCTGCTCAATAAACCGGTGAAGTTCAAGAACAAAAGTAACCAGAAATCGAACGATCCACCAATCGTGGGAGACCGTGTCATCATTGAGGCGACGAAGGACGACAAGACCAAGAAGGTGTCCGCAACAGTGGTGCATTATTCCTCTGTAAAGACTGCGTCACCATCTAGGTAGCCGATGCCGACGATTCGTTTTGCGAGGGCCGTGCACGAGTCACCGTTCCACGGTGGGGTGCGCCATGCTCTCATGCGCATCCTCATCACGGGAATTGCGGTATTCCTGGCGATCGCGATCGTTCCCGGCTTGGAGGCCGACAGTCTGACGGCCGGCATTGCAGCGGTGCTGGTGCTCACCTTCTTGAACGTGATCCTTCGGCCTATCCTATTCCTGCTTACCTT
>JARFPM010000098.1 GCA_030444405.1 Nitrospira sp. | reverse complement strand
AGCAAGGAATTCCGTGTCTACAAGTGTGCCGGGAGTATACAGCCTGACGACTTCCCGCCGTACCAGGCCTTTTGCTACTTTTGGATCCTCAACTTGCTCGCACAACGCAACGAGACGACCGGCCTTCAATAGCTTTGCAATATAGCCTGTCGCGGCATGATAGGGGACGCCGCACAGTGGAACCGGATGGGCGCTGTTCTTGTCGCGAGAAGTGAGGGCAATCGATAAGATGCGGGAAGCGTCTTGTGCGTCTTCGTAGAACATCTCATAAAAATCGCCGACCCGAAAAAACAGGATGGCCTCAGGGTATCCCTGTTTGATGTCACAATACTGCCGCATGAGCGGGCTCAGCGTCGAGTCACTCATCAACGAGGTCCCTCGAAGATTCCCCATACGTGGGACTGTGGGTCGGTTCGGCCATCTTCTCCAGCGATTGCCGAAGTCGCTCTAAGTTCACTTCGGCTTCCTGTAAAGCCTTCGTCTTCCGTCGAAGGTCGATCCGTGCACGTACCCAGGGAGGAAACAATAAGATGAGCGCAACCAACAGGCCGACGCCGAAACCGGCCATGATGGGCTTGTAAATGGGAGTCGAGGCTTCGAGCAATCCAAAGAAATAGCGGAGGGTGACTTCCTGTTCTTGGTTCTGAAGAATGAAGGCCAGCGAGAGCAGCAAGAGAATGCCGACCAGAATCAGTCGAGTCATCGTGACGAAGTCTTTCTGCCGGTTTGGCGGCTTGGTCTGAATGATCGAAGGGGTGAACGCACCAGTTTCTTGATTCGAGCGAGGAGAGAGCGGGAGCGTGGACCTCGAGCTTCCACCCTGACCCTTCTGGTCGTCCTGGTCCGATGGGTCAACCTCACTTCCAGCCGGTCCTCCGGGAGCAATTGGGGAAACCGGTCCGCCCACTCAATGGCGACGGCCGCGTCATCCCTCAGGTAATCCGATAGTCCAATCGACTCGGTCTCTTCAGGCCTCTGCAACCGGTACAGGTCGATGTGAACGACCGGAAGCCGCCCTTGGTATTCATGTACAATGAGGAATGTCGGACTCGTGACGGAATCAGCCGGTACGCCGAGCCCGGCAACGATCCCGCGGACCAGTGCCGTCTTGCCAACACCTAATTCACCGATCAAGGCGAGCACCTCCCCTCCATGAAGCTGCCGGCCAATGGCACATCCGAACGAGTCTGTTTCGCTAGGAGATGAGAGGATAAGGTCCAGAAAGCGGATAGATGTAGCCATGGAAACGTCCTTACATGGGATCGTTCCATATTTCATCGGTTTTGTGTGATGAAACCTGGTGCAAGAGCTTAAGGGCATAGGGAATCTCCTCGATCACGTCCCCCGCAATCAACCCGGCTTGCCCCTTTTTGGCTGCAGCCAAATCGCCGGCGGCTCCATGCAGGTACGTCGCGGCACAGGCCGCCTCCCAGGAGGGGACGCCTTGGGCTAAGAGTCCCACCATCATGCCGGTTAATACATCGCCCGTTCCTGCCGTCGCCATCCCTGGATTGCCGGTAGGGCAAATCGCGACGGCTCCATCCGGTCGGGCGACGACGGTTCTAGCTCCCTTCAAAACGACGAACAGGCCACGCTCGCGCGCGAAGCGGGCGGCAGTACCGATCCGATCGCTGTTGACGGTCTGAGGCGTGGCGTCTGCCTCCAGTCGCGCCATTTCTCCGGGATGGGGCGTGATGATCGGCGGTGTTTTGCAAGACGCCAGGAGGGCCGTCCGCCCAGTCAACGCGTTCAGGGCGTCTGCGTCCAGCACAGCCGGCCGGTCAAGCTGTTTCGTCAAGGCCTGGACGAGTTCAACGGTTTCCGGATGAGTGGATAGTCCTGGACCGATGGCAACAGCGGTTCTAGCAGCCATGAAGGCAACAAGCCGATCAAATGCGGTCCGTGAAAAGGTGCGCGCTTTGGTCTCCGGCATCGGAACTGTCATCGCCTCCAACAGCTTCGCTTCCAATATGTCGTTAACACTTGTGGGGACGGCCACGGTCACGAGGCCAGCGCCGATACGCAAGGCAGCTCGTGCGGCCATGGCGGCGGCTCCGGTCTTTCCCACGGACCCTGCGATAATGCCGGCATGGCCGAATGTTCCTTTGTGATTCGATGGCTGCCGTTTCGGCAGGTAGGTCCGCACCTCGCGCTCTGTAATCAAGGTCGTTCGGCTCTCAACCGCATCAATGTAGGCCGGTGGAATTCCGATGTCGACGATGGCCACCTCTCCGGCCAGGTCGATCCCATTGCTCTGATAGAGGCCTAACTTCGGGAGACCAAAGGTCACGGTGAGGGAGGCACGCACGGCACGTCCAAGGACCTTTCCGGTATCTGCATGGAGGCCCGATGGAAGATCAACAGCCACCACCGGGCGATCAGCTTCAGTGATACTGTCAATGGCCTCGGCATAGCGCCCGGCTACAGCAGAGGAGAGTCCTGTCCCGAGGAGGGCGTCGACCAGGATATCACTGTCCTGCAAGAGTGCTTGGGCCTGGGCCCTGGACGTGTAGAGATAAACGGAAGATTTCCCCGCGCCACGAACGAATTGCTTATACATCGTTGCCGCATCGCGGCTCAGTTCCGAGGCGGGTGTCATGGCGAGTACGCGCACCTTCGCATGGCGTCGGTGGAGGAGGCGAGCGGCGACGAACCCATCTCCCCCATTGTTGCCCTTGCCGCAGACAACGGTGACAGTCTTGCCCCTCACGGGTCCCAACCGTTGCTCAAGGCAAGATACAACGCCGGACCCGGCACGTTCCATCAACGTGGTCGCTGGAATATGAGCCTCTGAGATCGTTCGGCGGTCGAGCTCCTGCATCTGTGCCGCAGTGATGATCTTGGTCATGGTAAACCGAAGGTAGTGACGGGCTCAGCAGGTCGACAGCATCAACCGAGCAAGGCCTTCATCTCTTTCACGGCCTGTACGAAACCGACGAGGACGGCCCGTGCGACGATACTGTGCCCGATGTTGTACTCGACGATTTCCGGAATATGCGTCAAACGTTTGATGTTGCGGTAATTCAGTCCATGCCCGGCATTGACCCCGATCCCAAGCTTGTAGGCCAGCTTAGCGGCGTGGGTAATAGCCTCGAATTCCGCATCGGCTTCTTTGGAGCGTGTGGCATTCGCGTAACGACCGGTATGTAGCTCCACGAAATCAGCAGCAATTTTGTGTGCGGCCCTGATCTGATTCAGATCCGGCTCGACAAAGACGCTGACGGGAATCCCCCCGTTATGTAACAGAGTCACAATACCCTGAACTCGGTCACGTTGTCCCACAATATCAAGGCCACCTTCCGTGGTCAGTTCCTGTCGTTTTTCCGGTACCAATGTGACAAGGTCGGGCTTGATGGTCAGGGCGATCTTCGCCATTTCGCCGTCGGCCGCCATTTCAAGGTCGAGCTTTGTGTGGCACATTTCGCGAAGGAGCTGAAGGTCTCGGTCTTGGATATGGCGCCGGTCTTCCCGTAGGTGAACAACCAAGCCATCTGCTCCTGCCAGTTCGACCAGTACAGCCGCCGCCAAAGGATCCGGATCAGCTCCTCCACGTGCCTGCCGCAAGGTCGCCACGTGGTCGATATTCACACCAAGCCGGGCCATCCACCCTCCTTTATCGTCCTGTCAGCCGGAGAATGAGTGCGTGAGATCAGTTAGAGATCAAGAGAACGACCGATATTTGTAGCAGAAAGGAACGAGAGGGGGCAAGAACGGGTTCATCGATAGGCGAAGGAGGGGGGGGAGCCCTTTGACCTTCGCAACCTCAGAACCCCATAGAAAAATGAGCCAAATTGACTCGCCCAAAGCCCTCCATTAAAATAGGCGCCTTCCGCATCCCTTCGCTCATGTATCGTGATGAGATGGGTGGGGGACTATCTCAAAACAGGCAAAGGAAGTTCATGGGGTTGGGCGAAGGTTTTTATCGAATCAAGCGACTCCCTCCGTATGTCTTCGCGCAGGTTCAATCTCTCAAGCTTGAGGCTCGGCAACGTGGGGAAGACATCATCGATTTTGGGATGGGCAATCCCGATCAACCGACACCGCCTCATATCGTCGAGAAGATGATCGAGGCTGCCCGCAAGGGGAAGAATCATCGTTACTCGGCATCGCGCGGCATCACGAAACTGCGGCACGCGATTTGTGGGTGGTACAAGCGAAACTACGATGTTGACCTGGATCCGGAGACCGAAGCCATTGTCACCATCGGATCAAAAGAAGGTCTCGCGCACTTGGCCTTGGCCATGATCGGCCCAGGCGATGTGGTCTTGACCCCGACGCCGACGTATCCCATCCACATGTACAGCTTCATCATTGCCGGTGGTGAGGTCCGTGGCATCGAACTCCGCCAGGATAGCGATTTTTTCGAAGATCTGACGCGCGTCTATCGGCAGACTTTTCCGAGACCGAAGATTCTCGTGATTAATTTTCCACACAATCCCACCACGGCAGTGGTTAATTTGGATTTTTTCAAGAAGATCGTGGCATTTGCCAAGGAGCACAACGTCATCGTCATCCACGACCTCGCCTATGCCGACCTCGTGTTCGACGGCTATAAAGCGCCGAGCTTTCTTCAGATTCCAGGAGCCAAAGACTGCGGGGTAGAGTTCTACACATTGTCCAAGGCCTACAACATGCCGGGTTGGCGGGTGGGTTTTTGTGTGGGCAATCGAGAGGTCGTCGGAGCATTGGCGAAGATCAAAAGCTACCTCGACTATGGTATCTTCCAGCCGCTTCAGATCGCCAGTGTGATTGCATTGAACGGCCCTCAAGACTGCGTCAAGGAGACCGTTCAACGTTACCAAAAACGCAGAGATGTACTGGTGGGCGGGCTGAATCGGATCGGCTGGCAGGTCGCAAAACCATTGGCCACGATGTTTGTGTGGGCGCGCATTCCCTTGCCCTATCGGCATATGGGTTCGCTGGAGTTTTCGAAACTCCTACTCAAAGAGGCGAAAGTTGCGGTTTCGCCGGGGATTGGATTCGGTGAAGGTGGCGATGAGTACGTGCGATTTGGACTTGTGGAGAATGAACATCGAACCAGGCAAGCCGTCCGGGGAATTCGCAAAGCCCTCAAGCTTGATGGGGAAGAAGAATGAGGTCGCGCATTGGAGTCGGAATAGTCGGGTTCGGCACGGTCGGCACCGGTGTTGCCAAAATCCTCCTCAATAATGCTGCCCTTATCAGTCGCCGTGCCGGCGTGCCGATCGAGCTTATTCGCGTTGCGGATCTGGACATTGTGAAAGATCGCGGGGTGGCATTGGCTTCCGGTCTACTCACCACCGATGTCAAACAAGTCCTGACAGATCCAAACATCGATATCGTGATCGAACTGATCGGCGGATATGATACGGCCAAGCGAGTTATCCTCGATGCGATCGCTGCCGGGAAGCATGTCGTCACGGCGAACAAAGCTCTGCTAGCCCTTCACGGAGAGGAAATTTTTGAAGCCGCCACGCGCAAGGGAGTGGAGTTGGGGTTTGAGGCCAGCGTCGGCGGCGGCATCCCTGTGATTCGGGCGTTGACCGAGGGCCTGGCCGGCAATACGATCGAATCCATCTACGGCATCATCAACGGGACGTCAAACTATATTTTGTCGAGGATGACCCATGAGGGGCACGGTTTCCAGGAGGTCCTCCAGGATGCACAACGTGCCGGGTATGCCGAGGCCGATCCGACTTTTGATGTCGCCGGGATCGATTCGGCGCATAAGCTTGCCATTCTCGTCAGTCTCGCGTATGGAACTCCCGTCAACTTCAAAGAGATCTATACCGAAGGGATTACAAACATCACACCGACGGATATTGCCTACGCAAAACAGTTTGGGTATACGATCAAATTGCTCGGTATCGCAAAGCTCGTGGATGGGGAAATTGAGGCTCGGGTTCATCCCACGATGCTTCCGTCCACCTCGCCCATCGCTCAAGTCGAAGATGTGTACAACGCCATTCAGCTTGTTGGCGATGCTGTCGGCGACGTCGTTCTGTATGGTCGAGGGGCCGGATCGATGCCGACTGGGAGCGCCGTGGTCAGCGACGTGATCGCGATCGGCCGGAATCTCGTTAAAGGAGCGGTCGGTCGGGTCCCAGTGGCGTCGTTTCAGCAAGATCAGCGACGACCGCTTCGGCTGCGATCGATGGAAGAGATCAGCTCACTCTATTACTTGCGATTCATGGTTGTGGATCGCCCAGGAGTGTTGGCGCAGATCGCCGGTGAGTTGGGGCGGTGGGGAATCAGTATTTCATCGATGGTGCAACAAGGACGCCGTGAAGGGCAGACGGTGCCGGTCGTCATCAAGACGCATACCGCGAAAGAACGGGACGTGCAAACCGCGCTTCGTGAAATCAACCGGCAAGCGTTCGTCTCCGAACCGACGACGCTCATTCGCGTGGAAGGCAGGGACGAGTAACCGATGAATCGTTGGCGTGGAGTCATAGAGGAATACCGCAAATTCCTGCCCTTGACTGAAAAGACTCCGGTCATCAGTTTAGGAGAAGGGAACACCCCCTTGATTCGTGCCGCGCGATTAGCCAAGGCGATCGCACCGGGGGTCGAGCTCTACCTCAAGTTTGAGGGCGTCAATCCTACCGGGTCGTTCAAAGACCGAGGTATGACATTGGCCATCTCGAAGGCAGTGGAAGGTGGCGTACGGGCCGTCATGTGCGCGTCGACCGGGAACACCTCCGCCTCGGCCGCCGCGTACGGAGCACGTGCCGGGTTGGCTGTCTATGTGTTGATCCCTGCCGGAAAGATCGCCATGGGGAAGCTGTCCCAGGCGATGATGCATCAAGCGACGGTGATCCAAATTGAAGGGAACTTTGATCAAGCTCTGGCGCTCGTCAAAGACTTTTCCGCGTCGTTGCACATCGAACTCGTCAACTCGGTCAATCCCTTCAGAATTGAAGGTCAAAAGACCGCCGCCTTTGAGGTGTGTGATCAGCTCGGCGATGCTCCGGCTCTTCATGTGTTACCAGTGGGAAATGCGGGGAACATCACGGCCTATTGGAAAGGATACAAGGAGTATCGCGCGGCGAATCAGATCACACGAGTGCCCCGCATGATGGGTTTTCAAGCGGCAGGTGCGGCTCCCATTGTGTTGGGCAGAATCGTCGAACAACCGCAGACGATCGCCACAGCTATCCGAATCGGCAACCCGGCCAGCTGGTCCTCGGCGCTGAAGGCTGTGGAGGAGTCTTCGGGCGCCATCGATATGGTGACGGACGAAGAGATTCTTCAAGCCTACACGACGGTCGCGGCGACCGAAGGGGTCTTTTGTGAGCCGGCTTCAGCGGCGTCCGTCGCCGGCGTGGCGAAACTACAACGAGCCAAGGTCTTACGAGAAGGAGAAACGGTGGTGTGTACCCTCACAGGGCATGGGTTGAAGGATGCCGATACGGCTATCAGTGTGTCGAAACAACCGCTAACCGTCAAGGCGACGCGCGAGGACGTCGCCCGTCTATTGAACGTTTGAAAGGCCTGTAGATTCCATGAAATATGTGATCGTGCATGCTGGTGGAATGGCGGACTACCCACAGCCAGAACTAGATGGTCGAACACCGCTGCAAGTGGCGACGACACCCCATCTCGATCGCCTGGCCCAAATCGGAGAACTCGGCCGGCTGATGATTCCGAGCGAGGGGATTCGCCATGGGAGTGGATTGCTTGGTGCGGCGATCCTCGGATACGACCCAAAGAAATACTACCAAGGGCCTGGGCCGCTTGAAGCGGCGAGTCTGGGCGTGTCAGTGACAGAACATGACGTGGTCTATCGCTGTACGATGGTCACCTTGCGTCCGGAGGGCGGAAAGGGCGCCGAGATCAAGAAGTTGGGACCCAACGTCATTATGGACGATGCAACAGCCGGCTTGATCGAGACGGAAGAGGCGCGCGAATTGATCGAGGCGATCAATGAACAGCTCGGTTCCGAAACCATTCAGTTCTATCCGGGCGCCGGTCATCGCCATCTGATGGTCTGGGTGAAGGGAAAACCTCGAGCCATCTGCAACGATCCGCAATCCATCCTGGGTCAATCCATCGCCGATGCCTTACCTACGGGCGATGGCGCGGATATTCTCCGGAAACTGATGGACACCGCACATCTTATCCTGCGCGACCATCCTGTGAACGACGACCGGGTAGCAGCGGGAAAGAAACCGGCAAACTGTGTGTGGTTGTGGGGTGAGGGGCGAGCCGTCATGTGGCCGAGCTTGACGGAAAAATACGAGATTGCCGGGGCCGTCGTGGCGACGAGCGATGTCTATCGTGGCGTAGGAATCTGTGCCGGCCTCGATGCGGTCGATCCGGAGAGGCTCGCCGACGGCGATCTCCGCACCAGGGCCTCCGTGGCGCTCACCGAGTTTTTGAAGAAAGATTTTGTGTATGTCCATGCCAGGTTGACGGACGAGATCATCCACGGGACCGATATCAAGGCCAAAGTTCGCGGTATCGAAGAGTTTGATCGTCACCTGGTGGGCCCGTTAGTCGAAGGGCTGACCAAACAAGGTCCCTATCGGTTCCTGGTCGTCTGCGATCACGGGAGAGGGGGCAACGGTCAACCATTCTACGCGTTCGGTGAGGCAGGCAAACAGGTCTCCGATACAGCTGGTCGCCGCCTCACAGAGTCGGATGCTCAGGCAGCCGACACACCTGCCCGTGATGCCACAAAATTTGTGCACAAATTCTTTTCAAAAAGCTGACCATCGTGGCGCTGATCGTCCAAAAATACGGCGGGACCTCAGTCGGTACGATCGAGCGAATCCACCGTGTCGCCGACCGTGTGGCTCAGACATACCGCGAGGGCCATCGAGTCGTCGTCGTACTCTCCGCCATGAGCGGTGAGACCGATCGGTTGATTAAGCTTGCTCACGAAGTGACGGCCGTTCCTGACGAACGTGAAATGGATATGCTGCTCTCCACAGGAGAACGGGTCACGATTGCGCTTCTCGCGATGGAGTTGCGAGGACGAGGCATCAATGCCCGGTCCTTTACGGGGCGCCAGGTCGGCATCATGACCGACAGTGCCCATACCAAGGCGCGGATTGCTCGCGTGACGGCAGGCCGTCTCCGCGAGGCCCTGGACCAAGGGGTGGTTCCCGTCGTGGCGGGGTTTCAAGGGATCAACGAGCAATCGGATGTGACCACGCTCGGCCGTGGGGGGTCTGATCTCTCCGCAGTTGCCATCGCGGCCGCCTTACAAGCCGACCGATGCATCATCTTCACCGATGTCGATGGGGTCTATACGGCGGACCCCAACATTGTGCCGGCCGCGAAACGGATCGACAAGATTTCATATGAAGAGATGCTCGAGATGGCCAGTCTGGGGGCGAAGGTCCTCCAAACGAGGTCGGTCGAGTTTGCGGCCAAGTTCAATGTGCCGGTCGAAGTGAATTCCAGCTTCAAGGAAGGAAAGGGAACGCTCGTGACGAAGGAAGATACGGACATGGAAGCGGCGGCGGTTGCCGGGGTCACCGGTGACCGCAATCAGGCGAAGATCACGATCGTCGGCGTCCCGGACAAGCCGGGTATCGCCGCCAGGATTTTCGGTCCAGTCGCAGACGCCCATATCAATGTCGACATGATCATCCAGAATATCAGTCAGGCTGCCCTGACGGACCTCTCCTTTACGGTCCCCCGCGCCGACCTCAAAAAGGCCGTGCCGCTCATTCAAGCCGTGGCGAAGGACATCGAAGCCAAGTCTGTCTCAGTCACCGAAGCCATCGCCAAGGTCTCGCT
>JARFPM010000028.1 GCA_030444405.1 Nitrospira sp. | reverse complement strand
AGCGGCAGTCGGAAGGTAACCCGGAGAGGACTGAGATAACATGAGGAAACCGGGTCAAGCCATGCACCGCTGAGCTCGCCCCGCCTCCTCGGCCACGATTCTGGTTATTCTGGTTCGCTCAGGGCAATGTCGGACAGGCTCCTAGGGAGTAATCGAAGCAGAAATCCACGCGTGAGAGGGTTTCTGGGTGCTGCACCTCACATCCGATCCCGATTGCCCAAGTCAGAAACTTGCCATGGAGGACAGCTGCCGATGGCCGCCAGAGGCCTTGGCTGCGGAAGGTCACGAAGCAGGACGGATGGTTAAACTCTCCCAGTTCAATCTTGAAGTCCTCGTTGGTAAGCACGAAGGGATAGCCTGAACTGCTCCCGTAGGGCTGGAGGAAAAACTCGGTCCCGCCTAATGTGACCGCGCGAGGTTCACGGCTTTTGTTCATCCGGAGTTGCTCCTTGATCACCGCGAGCTTCGCGAAATTGAGATGTTTCGTCGAAGGAGGGCCAAGGTAATAGGCACATTGGATGGTATCAATGCCGTGCAAGAGCAGTTTGGGTGCATCACCTGCCATCGCCTGCTACTTCTTTCGCCTCTTGGCCGGAGCCATCACTTCCCCTAACCCCTTTAACGCCTCTCCAGTGAGCCTCTGTAACCCCCTGGCAGCCTGTTCTTTATGCCCCGCCTTCGCTTGCTCGAAAGTCGTCGCCATCATGTCCAGGATGGGCTGTTGTTCGGCCAGGAGCTCCCGAATCACTTCTGCACGTGGTTTATCCATGGCCCGAGCCAATCTTGTGACCGTCTCGTACAACTCTGTAGGCATTGACAACAGGACCCGATGGGGCGCGCTCTTTGGCTTTGGGCTAATTTATATCCCTCAGTTATAGATACGTGTTTATATCCGTACGCTATACATCGTGTCAAGACCTTCGTCCGCGACGAGAGAAACTCTATGTATCCTTTGGCCCCCGTGTTACAGAAACGGGATCCTGGTGCTCCGCGCCGCTCAAGCGGCGCAGGAGCACCCTCTTCCTGTGAGTCCACAATCCTACGTGCGGGGCAGCTTTGTATCCTATCCATTTTGGCGAGCGTTGCGGGTCTCCTTTCCATGATTCACGACTAAAGGGTTTTGATCGCGGGGCTTTCCCATCTTGTCGCTCGCATAACGCACAGACTGAGGTTCCGAGCCGTCGCAGCTGGCAGCTATAACGAAAGTACGCTGATCGGTATAGCACGCCAACGCAGCGATTGGATGATCCTTGACAAGCCATTGATCATGCGCAAGTATCTTGCACCTTCACGCAGTCTGTCAGTGCGTACTAGGCCGGTCAGCATACCCAGTAGTTGGGCGTGAAATCGATGAACAGTTAATCATCATATTGGGGACGAAACAAAGGCGAATAGGAGGTTGCACGTAACGTAGCCTCGCTTCTTATCGATCAATCAGGAGGAGAGACTCATGAACGAACAACCCAAAACAGAAGGGATGGAAAAGATGACAACTAAAAGGACCCGTATCTATAATTTCGCTCTTGGTGCGAGCCTTACCGCCACCTTGCTGGTCGGCACTAGCCTAGCCACTGCCGCAGACAAAGACCTTTGGCCCGGAACCAGGGTTGATCAGCCCTCTCCAAAGATTGAGGGAGTCCCACCCGCGCTCGCGAAGAACCTTGCGAACTTCGATGACCTAGACTTTCGCGTCTACACTGGCCAACAGTGGCAGGACCTTCACAAGAGCCACACGAAGGATGTTGTAGTACACTGGCCCGACGGCCACCAAACCAAAGGCATTGAGAAGCACATCGAGGACATCAAGTACATGTTCACGTTCGCGCCTGACAACCGGATCAAGGAGCATCCGGTCCGGTTCGGCACCGCGGACGGCAAGTGGACCGCCGTGACCGGCTGGCTCGAGGGTACCTTCACGAAGCCGATGGTTCTCCCGGACGGCAAGGTTATTCAGCCAACCGGCAAGGCCTACCGCATCCCGATGGCGACAATAGGCCACTGGAATAATGATGGGATAATGTTCGAGGAACACCTTTTCTGGGACAACGGCGAGTTCATGAAGCAGATCGGGCTCGCTCAATAGGAACGCAGGCGCTTAAGGAAACCAAAATAGTTATGCGGTGCACTACATCTACTCAGAACAATCAACCCCAAGGGAGCGGCATGAAAGACCACGATGATTCCAATGTCTCAGTTTCGCGCCGCGAGTTTATGCGCTTTGCCGGCGCCAGCGCGGCTGTATTGGGGCTCGGTGCCATTGGCGGCACAACCAACCTGGCGTTCGCAACACCTGGTACGAGTGAGTCGACACAGGGCGGCGCGCGTGGCCCGGGTCCATACAACATCCTCTTTATTCTCACTGATCAGGAACGGTTCTTTCGATCCGGTGAATTGCCGGAAGGTTACAGTCTGCCGGCCCATGAACGTTTGACTAAACAGGGCATAACGTTCGTCAATCACCGGATCAGTTCCTGCGTGTGTACACCTTCCCGCTCGGTGCTTTATACCGGCCAGCATATTCAGCACACCAAGATGTTCGACAATACCAACTTCCCCTGGATCAGCAGCATGTCGACAGAGATTCGCACCGTGGGTGACATGTTGCGTGAAGCCGGTTACTACACCGCATACAAAGGCAAGTGGCATCTGACCAAGGAATTCGAGACTGTTAACAAACTGGGCACGCCCACTAAGATATTCACTCAGGAAATGGAGGACTACGGCTTCTCCGACTATCTTGGTGTAGGCGATATCATCGCGCACCATCAGGGCGGCTACCTGCACGACAGTGTGATTGCTGCCATGGCTGGAAGCTGGTTACGCGGCAAGGGACGCCAGTTGGCGGCCGAAGGGAAGCCGTGGTTTCTCGCCGTCAACCTGGTCAATCCGCATGATGTCATGTTCTATGATACCGATGCACCCGGTACGACGCACCAAGCCCCGCGATCCCTAACCCATGTGGTGCGGGAGCCGAACGACCCACTGTACGCCAAGCAATGGCGCTTCCAACTTCCGGCAAATCATGCACAAGCATTTGACGCACCAGGGCGTCCACCGGCGCACCGCGACTTCCTGCGATCACATGATGCGCTCGTGGGTGAAATCCCAAATGAAGAACCCCGCTGGCGCCGGCGGCACAACTACTATCTGAATTGCCTGCGCGACGTCGATCGCAATATCGCCTCTGTGCTCGCCGAGCTCGATGCCGCGGGACTCACCGAGCGCACCATTATCATTCTAACGGCGGACCACGGGGACATGGACGGCGCACACCAGTTGCACGCCAAGGGTGCGGTGTCGTATCGCGAACAGAATCACGTGCCGCTGATTGTTGCGCATCCCGCTTACCCGGGTAACAAGCAAACCCGCGCCGTCACGTCGCATGTTGATCTTGCACCAACGCTGGTGGCGCTGACCGGCTTGGCGGAGGATAAGCGTGCCAATATCGTCAAGGGGCTTCCGGGCAAGGACTTCTCCGGTGTGCTGGCTGCCCCGGAACGTGCAGACCTCAACGCCGTTCGGGACGGTGTGCTGTTCAACTACAACATGTTCGCATACCTCGACGGGGATTTTCTTCACAAGGCCGTGGCTTACATCCAGCAGGGCGGGAAACCAAATCAACTCAAGGACGCCGGCATCATCCCCGACATGATGAAACGCGGTGCGGTGCGTATGGTCTTCGACGGTCAGTACGTGTTCGCACGCTATTTTTCGCCGAAGCAGCACAACCGACCGACGACTTTGGAACATCTTTACCAGTTCAATGATGTCGAGCTGTACGATGTCAAAGCCGATCCCCTCGAAATGAAGAATCTCGCGGCGGACGGCAAACAGCATCGCGAACTTATCATCGCCATGAACGACAAACTCAACGGTCTCATCGACGCGGAGGTCGGCGAAGACCGCGGCCAGATGTTGCCCGGTGGCATCGAGGCAGGTTGGGAAGTAACCCCGGAGACGATGGCGCCTTAGCACAACTGGCTCTTGGCTTGGTACCGGCGCCGCCCCAGATGCCGGGCGCTCGAGGTGCCGCATAACGAGGCCTTCCAGCGGACGCGTTGAGCCGCGCCGCTGAACCGGCGCGTTGGTTTGCATCCAGACCCGGATCAAAACTACCGATGCGTGCGAAGGACATCACAATTGTGCTCGAGCCCACCTCACCCCAGCCCACTCAGGCCTACTCCAGCCAAAGTCCGCCTTTCTCCTAACTCTTGGCCAGACTTGGCCTGAATGAGTCTCAGTGGGCTGGAAAGGGTTGTGATTACGCCTTCATAAACCGCGGTTCGCCAGCATCCAATAGGCTTATGAGAGCCTCACTATTACGTTCCAGTGCCCAAACTGGTCCGGTTCGGGGAGCCAGTTAATTTTTCTACAGGTCACTCCTCTTTTGAAGGTTCTCCTGTATTGATTTTCATCTATCACGCAAGTTCCATGATTCCATGTCAGCAATCCAGGCTCCTTTGACGGACTTCAAGAAGAACGGCCGAGTGACGATTCATCTTTCCATAGATAAGGGTCAATAGTATCCCAACACAGTGCTTCTCATTCCCAGGCCTCTTCCTATGCCGTTGCCGAAACCAGTCGGTTATTCATCGCTCGTGCACCCACTCCGCTCTTCAAGACGATCTCGCAAATATGATCGAGTCGTTCAATATGCTCGTATGCAGCCCAAGGATCCATGGCAACCGCGCAGACTCCGTGATTCGCCTGCCCCACAATGTCGAACTCGAGCGTGCCGTCTTTCCGCAGACCTAAACACTCCGCCGTGACATCAGCCAACTCGCGAGATAAAGCCGGCAGCACCGGGACCGTAGATCCGACTCTGGTATAGCGAGAGATCTCAGGGAATTCAGCGCTCATGGCCTGTAAATCGATCCCCGCATAGATTGCCGCCACAGCATGCGTCGCGTGGACATGCACCACAGTTCGCGTCCGCTTAGAGTCTCGCTGCAAATTCCAGTGCATCCACAACTCGCCGGATGGCTTCTGTTGCTCGCCGACTTTCGGCACTCGTAAGCCGGTCGCAGGATCAGTGATGATTTCCAATCTCACCACATGCTCGGGGTGAACGATCGTCTTACGCCAACCAGAGGGAGTGATGTAGAGGTATTTCCCCTCCCGTTTTTTCATACTAATGTTGCCGTCTCTCGTTGTAATCCACCTTCTCTCATAACACCGCCTCATGACATCCCCGATAGCCGTCAGCATGACTCCTCCATTAAAATGATGATATGGCTCCGTCTTGTATACCTTGCATTTAACTCCTAGATGGTTGAAACAATGATCTCCTACCGCCCCTTTCCAATCAAGAGTTAGAGTATCATACTCGTTACCATGACCGACTCCTCGATGATAGGGATTGCTTCATCCTTTCATCCTCCGCTTCCACTCAGGAATGCGCATCTCATGACCCTCCTTCCTCGCTACCTGCCGCGCGAAACACCCCTGTGTGGAATACCGCAGGAAATGCGCCTCTTTTCTGTTGAGCCGCACACGCAGCTACAAGGATTCTGTCATTGGCAAGACAATCCCAAGGCGTATCCCACAGCGGTGCTGGTTCACGGCCTTGAAGGCTCCAGTGAATCGCGATACATGCGAGGCATTGCTGCAAAGGCCTATCGCGCAGGCTTCAACGTCATTCGCATGAATCAGCGTACGTGCGGCGGAACCGAACATCTCTCACCGACCCTGTATAACAGCGGTTTGAGCGGAGATTACCGCGCGATTCTCAAGGAGCTCGCTCACCGGGATGGACTCGACCGCATATGGCTGGTTGGGTATTCCATGGGTGGGAATCTCGTCCTGAAAGCAGGCGGCGAGCTGAGCCAGACCGAGCGCGCCCTAGCCGGAGTGGCAGCAGTGTGCCCGAATATCAACCCGACCGTTTGCGCTCGTGCATTAGAGGAGCCTCGCAATTTCATCTATCATCGTCACTTTCTGACGAGGTTGAAATCGAGGTTGCGGAGAAAGGCGGCCCTTTGGCCTGAGAAATGGGATCTTTCACAACTCGATCGGATCGCCACGATCAGCGAATTTGATGATCGCTACACCGCTCACGACGGAGGCTATCGAGACGGCGCCGATTACTACGACCGGGCTGGCGCACGCCATGTGCTCGGTGCCGTCGCGGTTCCTACCCTCATCATTACGGCACAAGACGACCCGTTTATTCCCTACTCGATGTTCACCGTACCGGAGATTCAGCGGCACCCTCACATTCGTGTGGTCGCGCCTCGCTATGGGGGCCATTGCGGGTTTTTTCACCAGGGCTGGAGTGGAGAAGACCCGTACTGGGCGGAGAACCGAATCGTGGACTTCTTGCTGGGGCGGCTATGATGGATGCTGCATCAAGCTTGTCCCCTGAGTGGGACTGCTACGCAGCCTTGCGAAGCTTGCGAGTCTCCATGGCCGCGACGAGAGGAGCGCACTTCCACACCCAGCTGAGGATGAGCCAGATACAGTCGGCAACGATGGCTGCGATGAAGACCCAGTTGTACATCGCCTTGCCTAATTTCCCCATGTACGGATCGAGCGCAAAAAGCAGCACGCCGTACGCCATAGCAATTGCGAGCAGCGTCGCGAGAGGCACAACCAGGCCTTGAAACGGTACCATCCACTTCCATTCCGCTGGCGGATGTCTCGACAACTCTTGAGCGCCCAGCCACCCAATTACCAATGAACCACCGTAGCCCACGAATTGGACAAGGTCTGAGGCCCGGAGTTTTCCTACCGAGGTTTCTCGAAACAACGGAACCTGTCCAAGGACCATGGCAAAGAGAAATGCCAGAACCAGGGCGACGCCATATTTCAGCACCCACCGGCTGCCCCCCATAACCCCACCTCTTGTGCAGCATGGCCGTCGGCATTCACCCTCCGCCGTATGAACCAAAGCTTAGCATGAGGAAATTCGGATCGAGAAACAAACTGTCATTCCTGAATCTGAGCAGCTTGGCAGGCTGGGGAAAACGCTGGAATGTTCAGTACGGTGCTAACGCCTGAATAACTTCAGGATGCTCAAAAAAGCCAGACTTCTCACCCACCCAACCCCGGCGCGCCAAGACGCGCCGTTCCGCGAACAAGCCCACAGCGAGGTCCGCGCCGCGAAGAGAAGAATAATGAGCGTCACGTTTGCGGACGGGCACGAGTCGGTGAGCGCCCAGTGCCTTAGAGGCGAAGCGTAGCCCTTTTTTACCCGGCCCACCCCGAGCTGCCAAGAGCAGCTCTCTCCCGGTTGGTAGGTTGAGCCTCTGAGCGACGCGAGAACGCCGCTGGCGGAATTTTTCAGCATCCTGTTAGACGATCGCGCGCTCGAGGTGTGTCCGCACATCTTCCAGATAGGTCTTAAACGGGTCCGGCATGGAAAACGGGGCATGACCGCGCACTTGAAAAATCGACCAATTGATGACATAGGGAGGGGACAATCCATCAGGGGCTGGAAGCTGATCTGTCGCTGAGGCGGGCCACTCATTCAGGAGATGTCTGACCAGTTCACTGCGGCCGTAGGCACGCGTGTTTTTCGGCGCCGCTTCCATCGCAAGATGGATAAGGCGGTCTGTCGTCACACGAGGGGCACGGCCTTGTTCCAATAATCCATGATACAGCCCCTTCGCCGGATTCAGGTTGTGATACTCCAAATCCAAACTTTTCAGCATGGGGTCGGTCCAGTCGACATGTTCCGCTTCTCGAAAGCAATCCAGCAACCACAGCTTGGACGCCCAGTCGACACGCCCAACGAGCTTCTGATAATCGCCGCGCAGATCATGGAGCACCGATGCCCATTGGGCAAGGACCCAATCGGTTTCTTCATCCTGCCCCCTGCAATGCTGGACGGCACAGTCAAGAAACCGTTCTTGAATATCCACAGCCGACAACGTCTTGTGAGACTGCAACTGGACCAGCCAGCGCCGTTCTTGATCCTGGGAAATCTCCTGGAGTGCTTCCACCGGTTCATCGATCTCTAGATCTTGAGGTGCGTGTCCTTCTTCGATTAGCTGTAACACAAGTCCGGTCGTACCGAGCTTCAATGCCGTTGCATATTCAGCCATGTTGGAATCGCCCAGCAGCAGATGAATCCGTCGGTATTGATTGGGGTCGGCTAACGGTTCATCCCTCGTGTTCACAATCGCCCGGTTGTGCTGTACCCATTCAAAAAAATCATTCACGATATAGTCGGCACGTTGGGAGATTTGAAAAGGCGGCTCCGATACATGATGCGCACCGAAAGAGGAGCGTGGCACGAGTAACCGATCCATCTGAATCCAGGCATCCTGTAGGGCAGCGGAACCGACACGCCCAGAGCCGGTAAAAATCTGCCTGGTCACAAGAAACGTCACGAGCGGAGCCAACCCACGTCTCGAAAAAGGGAACCGCCGAGAAACCAGGTAATTCTCATGCGAACCGAAAGTCGCATCCGTCTCATGGTCGATGTTGTTCTTGATCAACGATACCTGATCCGAATAGCCGAGGTCTTCGATCGCTTGCTGCAGCAAGAGATCCCCGGCACGATCCGACGCCACCACATCGGTCAGAGAATGACATTCCGGCGATGCATACTCCAAATGCCCCATATCAAGATAGATGCGTCCGGCGTTGGTCAGAAAGCCGCCGTTACCAGGAGGCTCATCGTGCCCACGATGGTGTAGGTCCAGCACGCCTTGCCGTTGGACCCGGAACAGATGGTCACGGATCCTATGGGCAAACCATGTCGGGGAATGGCTCGGTCGGTCTTCGTGAATCAAGAGTCCGTACTCAGTCTCCAAACCGAAGATGCGATTCAACATGATATCTATTACGAGAGTGATGGGCTCAGATCCTTGGGAAGCACTGTTCTCAATTCATCGGTCCCAAGTGCTCGATACTTGGAGGGTCCTTGCACATGCCGATCAAGCAGGGCACATTCGACCGTCTTTTCAGCAATGCACCGCCGCAGATGCGCATAGAGTGTCTCAGAGTCCATCGCCTGGTGATCAGGGCCAGTCTTCGATTCGCCATGGCCTTCCCCATCGTCCAGTGTTCGTCGCTGCGCTCGATCACCGACCGCCCACGCGCGAATCGCCGCACCTGCAGCGTCCTCAAGAGACGCAATAGACTGTTCCTTGAGATATCCAGCCATCCTCTGCTCGACCGCCGACGTAGCGGCAAGCACCGCATACTGGTTCTTTTCTTCAAAAGTCCCGTCGTAGTTGATCGTCAAGAAACCGTCCTTCCCGGCTTTCTGACTTAGCTCTGCCAGCAAGATTTTCACGATGAAGGGGGCCTTGAACACCTCTTCGAACGCCTGTTTGATTGTCGGCGCCATACCGTACTTCACCAGCCGGCTTCCGGTCACATCGGAGGCTGAGCGATTGAATCCTTCGACGTGAGCCATCTCCAACAGAGTGAAGCGCAGCTTCTCAAGATCAGCCGGGTGACCCATCCCCCCCAGGGCTAGACGATCGTAAATCTCATATAACTTGGGTGTGCCTTTGCTCATCGTCATGAGCAGAATGCCTCGCTCACACGAGACTCCGACAACAGGGGACCCCTCCTTAAACTGCTCGTCGAGATAGGTCCGACGATTGCCAACCGCTTCGACCCATTTATATGGTTCTTCATACATGGCGGCAGACCTTTGTCTCAAACAAGGGCTTCAATTGAGCGTCCGGCATCGTGCGCACACCGGAGGCGGTGATGAATTTGATCACCGGATAGAGACCGGCATCCCGGTTGACTCCTCCAGTTGCGCTGTCGAATTCCGCGGCGCTCGTCAATAGCCTCAACGCCTGAACGGTCGCCTGCTCTTCCGGCATTGCACTCAGCGGCTGTTCGCCCCATGTATTCAAGTAATGCAGGATCCCGCGAATGGTCGGTGAACCGGACCCGGATACCGCATAGTCCACTCCTTCAAACTCCGCACCGAGAATGTCGTAAAAATAGATCTTCGCCGTTTCCTGCTCGAAGTCGTACCCGGCAAAGATCGGCGCCACAGCACCCGTACCCGCCAGCGCTGCCGGAACGTTGTCCTTCAGCAATTTCGAGAGGGCCCTGAGTTTCCCCTCAAAGCTAAGTTCCTGAAGCTGTGTCCGCCGAAAATACTTGAAAGAATGTTCGAGGATACGCGCCATTTCATAGGCGGTCGCCGGCACTCCGGCGATCGCCATAACACTATGCCGATCAATCTCCAATACCTTGTCAGTGCGGTCGTACATCACCATATTTCCGGCTGTCGCGCGCCGATCCCCGGCGACCAGAACACCTTCGCGATACTTCAAGGCAAGGATGGTTGTTGCTGTCGTCAGTTCCTGCCCTGCTCCGGCCTGCCCCGGCACTCCGAACACGTATCCTTTTTCTTTCAAGAGCTGATAAAAATCGCCCTGCATGCCCATTTCTCACCAAAGTCTTGAGTTCGAGCTAGGTGATGACGTACTACTCCTCGTCAAGACCTCTGACTAAAGACTCACCACTTTTCTTGTTATTCCCCCGTTCTCTGCCGATACCGTTCCGCCTGTTTTGGGTCGACTTTTCGCATCCGCTTCATGAGACTATCTTTGTCCGGCGATCCCGTCTCCGGACGGCGCGGCCCACCTCCCTCTTCAAGAGGACGGGGCGATTTTGGCATGGGATCGACTGGACCCTCGCGCCGTTCCGGCATCATGCTGTATTTCATGTCTCCATTTCCTTTCTGTGGCTCCACGTTGCCAGCGCATCAGCCGGTGAATGGGCATGTTGAAAAACATCGATACAACGTCGGACTTCCTGCGGATTAAAGAGATCTCCCATGTCGAGATGGTGGGAGCGTAGTCCGCCTGCGAATTGAATCCGCTCCCATTGCATCGACTTAATCTGATCAGAAAACCGCTGCACACAGACCCCGCGTAACCCGCCGCGTGTATCTCTTGGCCCGTTCCGAACCGCCTCCTCAATCATGTTGTCGGTCGTCATCCGCCAAACTTTCCCGTCTCCTTCCAACCCCAGGTAAAGCCCCTGTTCGGGGTCTACATTGTGATACTCCAAATCCAAGCTTGCCAACCAGGGATCATCCCAACCGATTCGTTCTTCCCGCATGAAGGTCTCGAGCAACCACTGTTTCGTGACCCAATCTAGTTTCCCCACTAACTGTGAGCGGTCTTGAGATAACAGACGCAAGGTGTCACTCCACTCGGTCAACAGCCAATCCGACTCCTCGTCTGATCCGGCTAACTCACGGCGTGCCGCCTCACAGTAATGCTCTTGAAGCTCCACAGCAGATAGTCTCTGTCCGTTCTTGAGACGAACCACTGCTTTCAGGTCCGAATCTCGCGACAACTGTTTCACTGCAGCCACCGGCTGATCCAACTCGATATGAGGCATAGCCCCTCGCTCGATGAGATCGAGTACGAGCCTGGTCGTGCCGACCTTCAACGCTGTCGCATACTCGCACATGTTGGCATCGCCGATGATGAGATGGAGCCGGCGATATTTCCCGCGATCCGCATGGGGCTCGTCTCTCGTGTTGAGGATTGGCCGGTTATGCATCGTATCCACACCTAATTCCGTTTCCATAAAGTCAGCGCGCTGCGAGAGCTGATACCGCCCTGGAAGATGTCCGGACTCCTGCGCTTCAGTACCGACCTTTCCTGCACCGGCAATCACTTGTCGGCTTACCAAGAAGGGCACCAAGCCGGCAACAAGAGCCGAAAAGGGAACGGACCGCGGTACGAGATAGTTGTCGTGACAGCCATAACTGTGGCCGTGGAAATCCGTGTTGTTTTTATACAGCCGGATGTACGCTCCGCCGAGGACTCGATTGCGACACTGGGCGGCACGTAGGACGATACGTTCTCCCGTGCGATCCTGAGCCAGCAGGTCTCTCAGTGTCCGGCACTCAGGCGTCGAATACTCCGGATGCGTGTGATCGTTGTAAAATCGCGCGCCGTTCGGCAACACGAGGTCACTTTTCATCTCATGGAAAGAAAATGGACGATGGGCATCGCGTTGTGCGAACTCATCCTCTTCTCTATCCTGCTGCAAGCCTGAGACACGGAAGCCGCGAGCATCCTCATGAGGATCCTCACCGGCATAGTCCCAACGCCGCTCGAATGAGGAGACGAGGTGTGCCCGAACCAATTCCATCGATTCCACAACCGAATCCATCTCCGGTACGTCATCCCTCATAATCCCGTACTCAGTTTCGATGCCAAAAAGACGCATGAGCCCCCTGCTGACATGCTTACAAGCCACAGGCTGAGACGCTCGAGTCACCGAGGTCTTGTCAGCTTGTTACCTGTCAGCCTTTCCTCAAATGATCTGATTCACGGGGCGCTCTTCTGTCCGACGTCCCCGCCGAAATGACGAAATCCCAACAACCTGTTCAGGGTGATGATCCAGCAACTTCAGCCATTCCTCTGCCGCATCATCCGGCGGTAACATCTCGCCTTCTCGGAATTCCTCCGAGACCGCATCCCGTAAGTCTTCCACCAGCAACCCAGCCGGCTGCCCCGACTGAACTGTACGATCGACCGCTTTTTCCTTGGCACGTTGAACGATCGACGCCAGGATCGCCCCGCTGATGAGATCACCGCGGTACAGCACCTTGCTCTGCCCGCTCCTGAGCCGGATCGACAGAAGCCGATTATCCTCCGTTCGACGGAAGATTGACTCAATGATGTCTTCGACTAGCGAGGCCATTGCCTGCACCGGCTCACCGCCCCGTTCCTTCAGCAGCACCGGATCGAGCGGCAGATCCGCGGTCATATACACCTTCAGAATCTCGGCTGCTGCGTCCTTGTTCGGCCGACCGACTTTGATCTTCCGATCGATGCGGCCTGGGCGCAGCACCGCCGGATCGATCAGGTCAGGGCGGTTGGAAGCCAAAATAATGACCACATCACGGAGCGACTCGATGCCGTCCATTTCGCTGCAAAACATCGGAACAAGCGTGTTCGAGATATTGAAGGACCGCATGGCACGTCGCGTTCCCAAAATCGACTCCGCTTCATCGATAAAGATGAACGGTAAGGCGCCGTCCTTGCGTCTCGCCCGGGCCTGTTCGAAGAGATCGCGAACCATCCGCTCCGATTCCCCGAGCCACATGTTGAGGATTTCAGGCCCTTTCACATGCAGGAATGCTCCGCTTGTCACCGGCGGACGCTTGTCCGTATCAGATGTTCGCTCCTGCTTTGATTCACCGACCAGTTTGGCCAAGCTACCGGCTGCCGCTTGCCCGATGAGCGTCTTCCCACATCCCGGTGGGCCATAGAGGAGAAAACCCTTCGGTTGGGAAAACTTGAACCGTTCAAACGTCTCCGCATGCAACAACGGATACTCGATCGCCTTTCGGATGCCGGCGATCGCCTCGTTCTGCCCGCCGATCTGCTCCCACGTGACCTTGGGAGGATCATCGAGGACATGACGATGTGTCTTGCGATCTGTGAGCTTCTCGATCGCCACACGATAGCTGGGATCGATGCGAATTTCATCGCCCGCCTTAAGTTCCACACCCACAAGATCGGTCGACCTCTGTAAAATCAACGATTGCCGGCCCATCTCCTGTTCAAACCGCAGTCGTCCATCGGACATGGCCTCGGCCAGTTTCAAGATGGGTCCATTACGATCGTACCCGAGCGTCTTGATCACGGCGTAGGCTTCGTTGACCAGAATCTGTGTTCCGACCTTAAGATCCGTAGAGGAGACACGGGGGTCCACGTTGGCATAATACTCGGCCCCACCGACGATGATGCGGGCGAGTCCCTCACCCGGAACATCGAGTAGAGTACCGATTCGATTAGCCGGTGCCGTCAGTTTGGCGACCACCTCGCTGACTTTCTTGAATTCCAGTTCACGTTGTTGATGGGCTGCTTCAGACAGGGTCACCGCATGGCGCAGCTTGTACAGCAGCTTCTGTCGAGCATCCCCCTCTGGGAATGAGGCCAGACATTGCTCAATCAATTCGAGCGGATCGGTTCCGGTCTTCAGCGACGGCTCATCGCTCCGATCTTTAGGTTCTTCCTGTTCAGGAGCTCTGCGATCACTCACGGGAGTTCCTCCCTAAGACGGTACCAAATCATCCTACCATACACATGTCTTGAATACCGTCGCGCTAATTAACGGCCTGCAGGATCACGGAAACCTTTTCACGCCGATTTCCGCGCAAAATCTCCACACTCACTTGGTCACCGACTTTGTGCGCTTCCATCGCATCCATCAGGTCATCGATGGTGACCACCGGCTTCCCGGCGACCGAAACAATGATGTCGCCAAGCTGGATCTGCCCGATCATGGTTTCACGCGCCCCCTTGAGCCCCGCGCGATCGGCAGCACCGCCGCGCGTCACCTTGCCGATGATGACCCCCTTGATCCCCCATCGCTTCGCCATCGCGTCCGGCACGAGCGAGACGCCCAACCCTGGTCGGATGAGCTTGCCGTGCTTGATAAGTTCCGGAACGATCCGGTTCACCGTATCGACGGGAACGGCGAAACCAATTCCGGCGTAGGCTCCGCTGGGACTCACGATTTGCGTATTGACGCCGATCAATCGCCCTGCTCCATCCAAAAGCGGGCCGCCTGAATTGCCGGGATTGATCGCCGCATCGGTCTGGATCACACCTTCAATCGTCCGATTGGACATAGATTTGATGGTCCGCCCCAACGCACTCACGACCCCGGTCGTCAAAGTATGATCGAGCCCGAACGGATTCCCGATCGCCAGCACCTTTTGCCCCACACGCAAATCATGAGAGGAACCGATCGCCAACGGCTCAACATGGCCGTCGGGCACCTGAATTTGCAACACTGCGAGATCGTGATCGGGATCCGCGCCGACCAGCTTCGCCTCGTGTTCGCTCCGATCGGCCAAGGTGACCTTGATTGCATCGGCACCGTAGATGACATGAAAGTTGGTGACAATGTGGCCCTGCTTGCTCCACACAAAACCGGACCCGGAACCTTGAGGCACTTCCATGACATTGAGCGACCAGATATCCTGTTGGATTGCAGTGTTGGCAATGAACACGACCGACTTGGTCGCACGTTCAAACACCGCGATCGTCGATCGTTCATCAGCGCTCAGTTCCACCGGAGAGGGCGTCACCGGGCGTGGCCTCCCTTCAGGGCCGTCATAAACAGCACCCAGCGGCTTACCCCACTCCGCCGCATTGATCGGTGAGCAAAGCATCGACGCAACTAGGAGCAGTGTGAGGGATCTGACGCGGCTATTCACCCAGAACCTGCACGACAAGTTCACGCATTCTGGCGCGGGTATCGAAATCCACTACTACGATTTGCTGCCACGTGCCGAGTAGAAGCGCACCGTCCGCAAACGGAATGATGACGGACGGCCCTTGGAGTTGCCCTCGAAGATGGCTGTGACCGTTGTCTTCTCCCTGATTGACCGTGTTGTGCCGCCACCGGGGGTTAGGAGGAACGAGACGATCCCAGAATGTTTTCGTGTCTGCGCGAATCCCTGGTTCGTCCTCAATAATCATGACGGAGGCGGTGGTGTGTTTGACGAAGACCGTCACGATTCCGGCTTTCAGGTCGGAACCAGCCACGGCATCGGCAACGGATTTCGTGATGTTGTCGACCTGCGTATTACCTTCCATACGGATCGTCAGCGAAACGGTATGGACACCCATCATAGCCTCCGACCCGCGAGGCTGCGAAGGTAGCGGCGGTCGCTCCGGGTCAGCGGCTCGCCTCGCGCCTCCTCCAAAATGGGATCGAACGCGCCCTCGGCCGTCAGCAATCGTACGACGTTCAAGACCTCATCGCTCAGAATGCCTTCTTGCCTCAGCTTGTCGAGATAGGCAAAGGCCTCCGGCAAACTCTCTTTGTCCCGAGCATAATAATCGCGTCCCCGGCGCTGATTGCTGTAAGCCTCAAATTGTTCGCAGGCGACCAGGATCTCCGCCAATTGCCGCACCCATGCCTTTGCCTTAGCCAACCGTTCCGGGTAATAGTAATACAGCATCACCTGCTGCATCCAAGGTTGCCACTCGACGCCAAGCGTCTTCAACTGCGGTTTCACCACACGCAATCGTCTGGCAAGGCGCCGAGCATAGCCAAGACGCATTTCGATCTGTTCGAAAGCCCATGGGTCCATAGGTACGCCGGAGGCGATAAGATCCCGGCGATACAACGAAACGAAAGCCTCTGTCTCCCGGCCATACGTCGTCCTCGGGTGAAGGGCACGCCATTCACGAGGCCTCGTCGGAATGCCCCGTTGCTTGGCCCAAGACCAAATCGTTCCAAAGAGTTGCCGATCGAGGCCGGCGCGACCCAGGTCGTGCAAAAGGCAGGCACTATGATAGCGCCGTACCCGATCGCGTGGATGTCCTAAGCGATCGGCAACGGTCACACACATCTTCGCCGTTCGTACGGCATGGGGCCGATCATAGCCGCGGATTATGCGTCCCTGTCGACCGGGGTACGGGTAATCGTAGAGTCGCATCAGCTTGCCGACAAGCGGGCGACTAAGAAGTAGGGAGGGCAAGACGGATTTAGAAGGCTTCATTATTCAGATACCCTTCACACCGTACGAAACACGCGAGGTGCTGGCCCGGATTACTCATCAACATCGTCGAGAGATAGGCTTGACCGCCGGCCGCCGTAGTCGCTCACACGCGAGAACGACGCAGGCGTATCCTCCGCAATCCATCGAGGAGGCCGAGCGAGAACGGCTGCGCCTGGCAGGGAGATCGACTATCGCAGCAGATTGCGTATGTGAATCCTGGCCAGGAGCTCGCGAAGAATATCGTCGGTCGAAACGGTGTGTCAAGGCGACTCCGAGAGAATCGGCTCGCCCAATCCCACGGACTTTGCTATGCTCACCTAACGGCACGCACGTGAGGACATTGAGATGATGAACCGGCTAGCAACCTATTGCTTCGCCGCGGTTTCGGCCATCGCCATGCAGCCGGTGTGCGGCTTCGCCGAATCACTGGACCATTTGACCGATCTGACCGGACGCGTACAGGCCATCGTAACATTGAAGGGTCGTGACAATTTCGCCAGCGAATATCGCTACGACGTGAGCGTCAGGAACCTCTCACCGGACGCGATCATCGGCGACTCACTGGTCATCGTGCTGGACAAGATTACCAACTTGGCCGGAGAAGACCGAGAGGGGCTCATGAGAGAATCCTTCCTGAAGCGATTCGACGTGCTGGACCAGGATGGCCAGACAGACGACGGGAAACCATACTTCCGCATTCCGGCTGGCACTTCTCCAGACCTCGTACCGCAAACCGATAGTCTTCCCGCCGTGGTCCGGATCAGGAATCGCGATTATGTGGCGGTCTTCACTCCCTCGTTCAAGGTTCTGGGACAGAAACGGCCCCCTCCGGAGGCAAAACGTGCGGAACCTCCGATATCTTCCATACCTCCCGCTCCTGCACCGTCGACAGCCGCCAATCGCAATGCGGTCGATAAGCTGATTCAACTGCTGATCAAGAAAGGCATTTTGACCGAAGAAGAGTGGCGGAAGACGAATCAGCCATGACGAACGCATGCGGGGCATGCCAAGGAACTTGGCCGAGAGAAGACCATTTCATCGCAGACCTCGGATTATCCAAGGTCTATCTCCACGATGACCAATTCTTTCCCGGCTGGACCGTCCTGGTCTTCCAGCGCCACGCCACTGAGTTATTCCAACTTGCGCCAACCGAACGCTTTCAGCTGATCGAAGAGGTCAACCGAGTGGCCGATATCTCGGCCGAAGTCTACCAAGCTAAGAAGATGAACTACGAGCTCCTCGGGAACCAACTTCCTCATATCCATTGGCATATCATTCCCCGACTCGCGGACGATCCGGCCCCGCTGGAACCAGTATGGCGGGTACCGCACAGTCCCCTTCTTCTGACGGGAGCAGCGCTTCATGAAGCCATCAACCGCCTCGCACACCCCCTTCGCATGGCCCGGTGAACCTGTTCGTCCCATACTTCCTGCAGATGGTATAATGAAAGGCTATCGTAACTCTCTGTGGAGGCGTGAAAGTGTTCTGATGCGTCCCGGATCAATACTGTTAGCCCTCACCGTCGCCGCGACCATTTGCTCTTCGTCTCTCGCCCGCTCTCATTCACCGAGTGAGCACGGTCTCTCTGCCGACGACAACTCGTCTGAAGTCTCTGGGGTAGCGTCCGGACTTGGGTTCAACAAACCGGCCGACGCGGTGACGGAGATCGCATCACTGCGTCGAACGATCCGCCTCTTACCGAACGACGCAGACTACCGGTTACAACTGGCCGGAGCCCTTTTTCGTGTCGGCGATCTGGATGCCGCCGTTGAGGAATGTCGGGCGGCCATTAAATTGCAACCGGATGATGGGAACGCTCATCTCCAGCTCGGCCTCATGCTCATGGCGAAACAAGAATGGCGGGCCGCCGCTTCCGCCTTGGGAGAGGCCATCCGGCTGGAACCGGATCTGCCCCTCGCCCACTATAGCTTGGGAAGCGTACACTACTCACTCGGCAATGTGACCGCCGCTGTTCAATCCTACCGACGGACGCTCGAACTCCGCCCTCATTTTCCCGACGCACACTATCGACTCGCGTTGTTGCTGCAAGTTGCGGGGCGCACGCGAGAAGCCGTGCAACATCTGGAAGCGGCGGCGGCCGGAGGGGTGCCTCAGGCCCGATTATTCCTCGGCAATGCTTACCAGACCGGGCAGGGTGTCGAGAAAAACCTGAGTGTGGCGATTTTTTGGTGGATGCAAGCGGCCGACCTCGGTCAGCAAACCGCCGCCGATTCCTTGTCCAAGGTGCGGCGCCAAGCGCTTTCCTCAGAGGCACCCAAGCAGCACCGGATGGAATGGCAGAGAGCCTTGCAATCGTACCACCACATGCTTTGGAACGATTTTCCTGACACCAGTCCCACAAATGAACTGCGCTCGCTGGGCAAAGCTCTTCTTGAGCAGAACCGGGGAGATGACGCACTCCCTGTCCTATTGAAGGAGTGTTTCACACTGAGTGAAGAGGCCCACGCGGAACTGGCCATGCTCTATGAAACCGGCTGGGGCCAGTATCTGAAACCGTTCGACAAGAACATTCTGACCTGTTTTGAATCGACCTCGGCTGACGGCTTCGCCCCGGCGAAGAAGATCTTGACTCGTATCTATGCCAAGGGTCTCGGTCTGGATGCCGACATTTCGAAAGCGAAGGCTCTCCTCAAAGGCCTCCCGAAACGAGAAACGCAGTCCTTGCTCGACGAGCTAGGACTCCACTAGTCGTATGCTGGACCGGCAAAACTTTTGGCGCCTGTTCATCGCGTCGCTTCCTCTGCAAGCATTGGGCATCGGCTCGCTGGCCACACTCCTATCAGCAATGCTGTGGTCCGCCGCCCCTGCCTCTTTTACGGCGCTGGATTACACCGTCTACGATACCTGGTTTCTCCATCGCACTACCGCCCAGATCAACCCCTCGCTGACCATCGTGGTTCACGACTCGGCCAGTGCGGAACGATTCGGGAGGGGTCCTTGGGACCGCGCTATCCTCGCTCAGTTGATTGTGGCAATCCATGAGGCCGGCGCCGCAGTAATCGGCATTGACCATCGACTGGACCATGCGAGCCCTGCTCAGCTTGGTGGGGCCGCGAGTGATGCGCTCTTCCTTGAAGCGCTCCGTACGGCATCACCCGTTGTCCTGATTCACGATACTGACTCACTCCTTCAGTCCGACGCCGCAATCTATGGACATATCACGGTCACGAGCGATCTCGATCACGTATCCCGTCACATTCCGCCCTCTACCAGGATCGAAACTCACAATGTTCCAGCTTTTGGTTCAATCCTGTCCGAGGTCTTTCACCGACAAACCGCCGCGCCCACACAATTTCTTTCGGGCAACCCTGATGCCGACGTTCTGATCAACATAGTCGGCGACGGATCGCTGGCAGCTCTTCAGCCGATCCAGCTTTCATCAGTTTGGGAAGCAATCCAACATCACGACGAGCAACAGCTAAATTCCTGGTTCAGGGACAAAGTCGTTGCGATCCGAGCGAGTCCAACAAGCCCGGAGATGTGGCTGTTACCGTCCGGCTCGTCTGTCGACGGCATGACCGCTCACTTGCATCTCCTCAATGCCTTGCTCAATGGTGAACAGATCAACTCATTCGGCTGGTTAGACCGATTCACCGTCACGCTAGTGTTGGCCTCGCTGGCTGCCTGGAGTCTTTTACAGTTTCGTGGAATAATGGGCCTCGTGATTGCCAGTGTCATCGTTGTTTCGTACATGGCACTGGCCATCGCGATGTTGAGTGTGGCATCTCTCGTGATGCCGGTCGCCGCGCCTCTCACGGCCTCATTGTCCGTCTTCATCAGCACCACTGTTTGGGCCAATCTAACGGCAAGCCAACGTCTGATCCTGCTTGAACGAGACATGATCCGCATCCAGCAAGAGTCTGTTGCCGTGAGAGAGGCACTTATTCTGCATGAGGATCGAGCGGAAGCGCTTCAGGAAGATTTAGAAACCGCGAAGGCGACCATTGCCTATTCGGCCGGTCAACAGGAAGAATTAGCTAGAACGACAGACTTCCTGCGACTTCAAATCGCAGAGACCCAGCACCAGGAACAGGATGCTCGCCGACAGCTGGAAGAGCTGGAACGACAGCTCTCTGATCTCCGAGCGGCAAGCGCCATACCCAGCACTATCGGGGATGCGGAACTCGACCGACTTCAAACCGAATCCCGCCAATTCGGCATCATCACCCAGTATCGGTCCCTGCTTCGCTTATTTCGCGACCTGAAAAAGGCAGCCAAGTCCCCGTTAACCGCCCTCCTTCTCGGGGAGCCAGGCACCGGCAAGGAACTCTTCGCCCACGCAATCCATCGACTAAGCCCACGGTCAGAAAAGACGTTTATCGCCGTCAACATGGCGGCAATCTCTCCGGAGCTATTCGAAAGTGAGCTCTTCGGCCATACGAAGGGCAGCTTCACCGGGGCGACGGGTGACCGTCGCGGCTATTTTGGTCTGGCCGACCACGGCACGATCTTTCTCGACGAGATCGGCGACCTTCGGATGGATCATCAGAGCAAACTATTGCGGGTACTTCAGGACAAATCATTCTATCGAGTGGGCGCGACCACCCCGACGACGGTAGACGTGCGGATCGTGGCCGCGACCAATCGCGATCTGCAGCGAGGTGTATCGGAGGGTTGGTTTCGTGAGGACTTGTACTTCCGGCTGAGCGGGATGGTCTTCCGTCTCCCGCCGCTGCGTGAGCGTACCGGCGATGTTCCGCTTCTCGCAGACATGTTCCTGAACCAGCTTGCCGAGCAACTAGGGAAGCCGGTTCCGCGACTGACAAATGAAGCGCTTCGTGCATTGATCGAACATGACTGGAAAGGAAATGTGCGGGAGCTCCGCCACTGTTTGGAACAGGCCGTCACATTGAGCGATGAAACCCTATTAACCAGAGACTCACTCAGGCTCGGCGAAGAACATGGGCGATCGAGAAGACGTACCGGACAGACGATTCCCGACCTAGCCGGTGATGCTGCCGTCCTGAACTGTCTGAGACGACATGACTTCGACATGCAGTCCACGGCCAAAACGCTGGGCTGGGATCGCAGCACGATAACGCAGCGTTTGAAGGGACTCTGCTTCCAGGCGCTGGTAGAAGCCGATGGCGATCGGGCCAAGGCTGCGCTGGACATTGCCGGAGATTCAACCCATCTACGAACCGCTGAATTGAAGCTCCGTGATTATTACAATCACCTGCGGTCCATGATCGAACCCTTCGCGACTGCCGAGGAAGCCCTTGCCGATTGCAGGCGTCGTTTCAAGAACCTTCCGGAACGCCACTTTTCGTCAGTCGAGACACTTGTGCGACGATATTTCGGCGAGGATCGAGTGTCAGTGTCCTCTCAAGAAAGCCGTTAAGGAACGGCTGAACACTTAGGGTTGTGGAAGGTTCAACCTGGAACTCATGGCCTGCGCAGGTGCATTGATGGGCATAGACACACCATGGGCTGAGCAAGCAAGGAGCTCATGATGGGCCGCTTAGTCACAAGATCCACAGTTGGCGATCTAGTGTGAGCGCGGCACTTACCGGACCGTTGAATAATGACTCTACGGTCTTTCCCACTGCACTGCTGGGTACGATGACTCGCTATTGAGGCGTCTGTGTCACGACCAACGAAACCGGCGGACCGTTTCCACATCCACGGCCTTAACAGCCTTCGGCTGCGAGCACCCGCTCGGCTTGTGCAATCGCATCCAGCAATACCTTCAGGCTCTTCTCTGTTTTCCTAGTTTTCGGCAAACTGTCCATATAGCGGGATGCCGCTAGCGTCAAATCCTGCAATGATTTCTTCAAATCATTCTCTTCCGCGAATCCCTTCGATGCCGCCGCGCGGGCTAGCGCCAGCCGCCTTCGCGGGCCCACATATGGTTCGGGTGCGATCGGATTATCCTTTTCGAGCTCCGGCCGTCTGAATATCAACGTGTTTCCTCCCTGAAAGTAGGTAACGTACCATAGCCCGCGGGCGGTTTATAGAGCACCCCTCTTGTCATTCCACAGCATGAGTCTGCCCCTATCCAATTACTCGACTTCGCTCTCACACCGCGCAATCACGGCGCCGGTCGCGTCCAAGATCTCGAGGTGGCTGCCTCGGATGCCATAACGTTCTACGTGCTTCAGTGCCTTGAGGAACAGTTGCTCCTGGTCCGAGACAAGAGAAAGGGGGCCTGATCCCTTCGCTCTCGCCGAATTCGGTGTCGCCCGCGCGGGAGGCGGTTACGCCACTGTCGTCATCAAGAAGTTCGACGACCGAACCCGCGCCATCTTCTTCCGTATGGGTAGGCCCATCTGTGCCGATGTGAGCGAGGCAGAAGACCGCCTTGAACTCCGCGCTGCCTCGGTTGCGGATACTCGTTCATCAAGAGCGAAAACTAGTGACCCAGGTACGAGGCAATCCTTGGCTTTACCCCGCTACTGAGCTGTTTCTGGCTCGATTTGTCGCGGGCTCGGTGCGCGCAAGGACCGCAGACCGGCAGCAATGGCCTCAAGTTCAGATCGCGCGCCGATCTTGTGCATCGCGTCGTCAAGCACCGAGCGCAGGCCGACCCGCACGTCGGGTAAGCGCATGACGTGAAACGTAAAACTGTAGTCGCTTAGGTCCTCGCCGCCGCACGCGTCGCCGGTGCTGCAGGCGCTCAGGACGACGGTCTGGACATGTTGGTCGCCGACGTTGGGCAGCGCCGCCTCGAGCTCCTGCGCCGACAGATCGATCGAGGCACGGCCGATGAGATCGTCTCCGTTGCCCTCGTTCGTGCAGTGAGTCCCGGCATGAAAGCCCGGCCCCGGCGGTACCGGATTGCAGAAACCGGCAGACCATCTCGAGTCCTTCTCCCAGAACTCGACCCGGAAACCCAGCGGCGCAGGCTCGCCGGCGTCGTCGCACACTGACGTCTTGCCGAGCACGACGATGCCGGGGCGTACCGCAAGGACGCAACTCCTTACCGGATCGAAGTGGTGGACGTCGCCTGAATTGATGCCGCCAATCTCATCGGAGGCGGTCGAACCTTTGGCGTCATGAGTACCGACCATCACTTCGTCGCTGCCCCACCAGCCTATGCCGGTTTCGTGCCGTGCCGTAAAGCGCAGCGCCTCGATCTTATAGCGCCGTTCGATCCACTCGATTGTATCCCAGGAAATGTTGCTCGGCGGCTGTACGAGAGCCGGACTGCCGGCAACATCGGGCTGAGGCGTTGGCTGGGGCTCTTGCGCAGATGCGCCTGCGGCGCCCGAAAACCATGCTGCCAAACCGAAACAACACGCCATGAAACGCCTATTGGAAGTCATCATCGATCTCCTCCCGCCTGAAACCATGGTAAATATAGCCGCATGCTCAGGCTGTGAGCGCTTCTCTGCTGTCTAGCAGGGTGCGGAAAAAGCCCGCCAGCGGCGTTCTCGCATCACTCAGAGACTCAACGTACGGCGTACGGCACAGAGTACGATTCGCCGCTAAGACACTGGGCGCTCACCAACTCGCGCCCGTCTGCAAACCTGAGGCTCCTTATTCGTCGTCTCGCAGGCCTCGTTGCCGCCTTTCTGGACGGCCATTTTTTCGCATCCTGCATGGCTGTTCAGCATCCTCTCAACCCTCGAAATTCGTGACGGCTACGGGGGGCCGAATGAGTTTTTCCGCAGCCTGCTGGATCTTCTGCATCACACAGCCGTTCATGCATTGATCCCTTTGGCAGTTAGCCAGAGTAGCCCCCCTCGTTACTCAGAGGGGGGGCAAGTCTACCAAAAAGTCAGTCAGGACACGAGTAGCTTTTCTTGAGAAATACTAGGAATGCTTAGAGAAGATCCGACCCGGGCATGGTGAGAATTAACGGCGTTGAGGTAGACGTCGTTGAATGAAATGGGACGTATCCGACCCCTAACATCTTCTCCGGACGAGCTGTTCAGGAACATCCTCCGGAGAAGATCCTCTTACTTTCCGACTAAGGACGCGTACCGGAAAACGAACATCGTGTCGCTTTCTCTTATCGCCCGAACCCATATCCGCGTTGGGTACCAGTACCATATGCGGGTTGGGGCGCATTTGGGTACCTACTGCCTCCGGGAAGTGTGGGCTGATAATTGGGATCGGCGTGCTCCCAGACCCCGTGATGTTTCCCGTCGACCCCCCACCCTCGCACGTACAGTAGCGCCAGCACCGGCTCGGTTTCGAATCTCGTGGTCCCAGTCACTCGTCCGGCCACCGTCATCCGTGCCCATTCGCGATACGTCTGAGGCAGTTGATTCTTCTCCACCGCCACCCAGTAGGAGCCGGCCTCGGAGCCGCTCAGATCGGCAGGACGATTGGGCATATAATCCTGATCCAGCGGCCGGTTCTTCAGGCGCAGCCAGATATACTGTTCGTTCGCTTCTTCTTCGATGAGGGTCCCACCCAACATTACCACTTTCCCATCGTACTTCTCGGGATGGGCCACCAGATCCGTGAGCGTCGCGTCACGCTCAGCCATCCGTACATAATGTCGCGGCACTTTGGAACATCCTGCCGCCGCCAGCGTGAGATTGACGGCCAGGAGGACACAGAAAGCCCGTCGTTGGAGTCGGCCGCAAGTAATCATAGTTTGTAGTCCTTTGTTGATCGCACGAAGCACCACAGAAACCAGGATACTTCGATCGTCTCTATTGCAGGCACGCTGTCTGCTATCTCGTGGATCCATCCGGTGCGCGGGAAGCAATGACCCTGGCAGAAGATCCCACATTCACAATTGGGGAATCAAGACAGAACAGGAACTCGAGAACTCCGCGCCCCGAGGGATACCCACTTGAGAACGTGCCGTCCTTTACCTGGTCTGCATCGGCGCATTCACCACCTGCCGTCCCAGGTGAGGGTACTGCTTCTGGACGATAGCTAATGTCGTCTCGCGCGCGTCCTGCACCTGGTAGGTGTAGGACGTCCCGATGGCCACGCGTCGGGGGAGATCCAGAACAAGGCGCCCGATATACGCGGTGGTCTCAGGCGCAACCGAAAAGGTCAAACCCACGTCGCCCCCCATAGCCGACACCCCTTCATGGCGAAACGCTTTGAATAGATAGGTGCCGACCGGCAGGCGCGCGACGAAGATCCTCTCCTCTCCCGGTTTCGCATCCAGTTCATACCGGGCCAGGTAGGGATGCGTGCCTTTCGGATCAGTGGCCTGCACTCCCAGAATTTCAAACTCATACGTGAAGCCCTCCGCTTTACGACCGAACAGCCGGTTCAACCAGGAGTCTGGCGCCTCCTGATCCGCTTGCACAAGAACGGATCCGATCACTACTCCCCCGTCCGGCCCAGCCGGCACGATGGGTCCGCCAGTCATATCAAGTGACGGCGTGCTGCAACCAACCAGGACAGATGTTGCGCAGAAGCAGAGTGCTCGAACGAAATGCGCGGGCTGTCGAAACATTGCCCCCTTCCAGGACGCCCCGGTAGTCCTTTGAGGATGGACGGTCATCGCGCGCGCAGACTGCCACTCTCCCGGGAAAGAGTCAAGGTCACCGTGATTCCCCGAATCCGCAATGGTCATTGCTCCCGCGAAATCCCACCCGCTCTTAATCGGACGCCCCTCCTCCTTTAAGATCACACTGCGACGGCGATGGTCTTCACGTCTCTCATCAGCCACCAAAAGTCGTTATCGTTCTTTAGGCATCCGACGTCGTGAAGTGAGCGGCTGCTTCTGATTCTCTGCTTTTCTTTATGAATTCATGATGATCTTGAGCACACACAATCTCACCGTCTACCCGTCTTCAACTTTGCGTAATGGGAGCAGCCTTTTGGCTCTCTGAGATCGCATGCTTTCCCGTAATACTTGAGTGCTTCAGCATCGTCCTGTTTGACACCTCTCCCGACTTGATACACCACACCGAGATTGATACAGCCCTTCGCGTCCCCAGCGTCACAAGCCTTCCTGTAGAGGTTGGCGGCTCGAATGTCGTCCTGCTTGATCCCGGTCCCATGGGCATACATCACGCCAAGATTGGCGCAGCCCCTCACACTCCCCCCGTCACAGGCCTTCCTATAGAAGTCGGCGGCTTGAAAGTTATCCTGCTGGACCCCGGTTCCCTCGGCATACATCACGCCCAGGTTGTAGCAGCCCTTCGCATTCCCACCGTCACAAGCCTTCCTATAGAAGTTGGCGGCTTGTACGTCGTCCTGCGTGGCCCCGACTCCCTCGGCATACATCACGCCCAGGTTGTAGCAGCCTTTCATACTCCCACTTTCACACGCTTTCCGCGAGAAGGCAGCGGCTTGACCGTCGTCCTGTGACACCCCGATTCCCTCGGCATACATCACGCCCAGGTTGTAGCAACCCTTCGCATTCCCTCCCTCACAGGCTTGTCTGTAAAACTCGGCGGCCTGCACATCGTCCTGTTGGCCCCCGGTCCCCTCGGCATACATCACACCCAGGTTGTAGCAGCCCTTCATACTTGCCCCGTCACACGCTCTCCGCGAGAAGGCAGTGGCTTGACCGTCGTCCTGTGGCACCCCGATTCCCTCGGCATACATCACGCCAAGATTGGCGCAGCCACTCACATCCCCGGTGTCACAGGCTTTCCGGAACAGGGCTGCAGCTCGAACGTCATCTTGCTTCACCCCCTCACCCTTCATATACAACAAGCCGAGGGTGTTGCAGGCCGTCGCCGTGCCTTTCTCACAGGCAGCCTTCAGGGACTGCGGCTGGTCAGCTGCTTCCGAAGGTCTCACCCCTGCTGAGACCAATGTTCCGAAGACAACGATTACGTGAAGAAGAGGGCGAACCGTCATTGAGTAACCTCCAAAGATGCGGGAAGAGTTGAGCGGGGCGAAGTCTAGCTAGATAGGCGATGAGATTCAAGGCGTGAGCGTGAATCTACCTGAACATCAATTTCTGCCGAAATTCGGTCTCTGCATCGCAGTTCCCCGCCCATCATACCGCTCACCGCCCGCCGTCTTATCTCTCTTAATCCCGCATACCCCGTTGCAAAGTAAATCAGGAAGGCGATAGGATCGCCTCCCCTCTTTCTCATTTGTCATGAAGAGGGAAAATCGCCGACATCGGTTCAGGCTTCAATTCAGGTGCTTCCGCTTGAGCTTCGTGGGTGAATTTCATGACCGCATGAGCCTGTTGAAGTCGGTTGATGAGGCGCGAATCTACTGGTAGACACTATACTCTATCCATGTGCGGGTAAGACATGCTCATCAATCGATCCACCATCACTCTCGTGTTCATCGCCATACTCTGTGGGCAGGCGACAATCTCTCATGCCGTCGGAGATGCAGACGGCCAGTCGTTGCAAGACGAATTGGGTACGACAAAAACCCAACTCCAGCAGACGAAGCAAAAAAACGAGGAACTCAAGCAACGGATCGGCGAGCTCGTTCTCCAACTCCATGCCAAGGATAATGAGATCGCCACCCAGATCACCAACGCCCACGCGAATGCCAAACAGCTCCGAGAAGAGCTTGCCTCACGAAGCGAGGAGCTCAACCAGGCCAAGCGCCGTGTTGCCGACCTCGAACAACAGATGGCCACGTCGGGGAAGGGGCAGGAACTAGCCCAGGCCAAACGCCGCGTCACGGAACTCGAACAACAACTGGCCAGGAAGGAGCAAGAGCTGGCCCAGGCCAAGCGCCGTGCCGCGGACGTCGAACAGCAGTTGGCAGCGATGGGAAAAGAGCAAGACCCGACTCAGCCGAAACGCCGTGCCGCGGACGTCGACCAGCAGATGGCGGGAAAAGAGCAAGACCTGGCTCAGGCCAAGCGTCGCGTGACTGAGGTCGAGCAACAACTGGCGGGGAAGGAGCAGGACTTGGTCCTAGCCAGGCGCCGCGCGGCTGACGTCGAACAACAAATGGCATGGAAAGAGCAGGACCTGGCTCAGTCCAGGCGCCGCGTGACTGACATCGAACAACAACTGGCAGGGAAAGAGCAGGAACTGGCCCAGGCGAGACGTCGTGCCGGTGAAGTCGAACAACAACTGGCGGGGAAAGAACAGGAGTTAGCCCAGGCGAGACGCCGTGCCGGTGACGTGGAACAGCTGACGGCGAAGAAGGAGCAGGAACTGGCTCAGGCTAGGGAAGACCTGAAACAAGTCACGCAAAAGCTGACCGACGTCAACCCCCAACTCCTGGCGAAAGACGCAGAACTTGCACGCACAAAACAATTGTTGGCCGAGTTTGAGCTCACTTCGTCGAAACCAGCCGCGCCGACTCCTGCTCAGGAAGAGAGCCCTCCCTCTCTTTCTCTGCTCTCCATCGACCATACGTTATTGTTGACGAGCCCGCTCGAGTCCGACTCGGAGGGGACAGACGATGGAGACGCCGTAGCATCCAATGGTGACCTTGGTAAGATAAGCGAGAGCCTTGTGAATCTACTACAGCCCGAACTCAAGAAGGGCAGTGCGACGTTGAGGCAGCGAGGGAATAAATTGACCCTCGCCTTGGCAACCGGTGAGCTATTCTCCACAGGTGACGCGACAGTCACCCTCGGTGGGACCTCGTTGCTCGAGCGGGTCGGCGTCGTCTTGCACGGATTCCGTTACCAAGGCATCGAGGTTGCGGGGCATACCGATAACATGCCGCTCCGGAACGACCCTCGGAAGGGTGTTCGCGATAACATGGAACTTTCCCGAACACGGGCCGAACATGCCAGTCAGGTCCTGATCAATGGAGGGCTTGAGGCCGACCGAGTCAAAGCCGTGGGGTACGCAGACAGCAAGCCTATCGCAACGAATGAGACTGAAAAAGGCCGGAGTAAGAACCGTCGAATGGAAATCGTAATTACTCAGTGGTCAGAAGCAGGTAGCATTGTGGGCGACGGGAAAATGCCTGTCGGCAAGAAACCCCAGGATGCTCCACCCAAACGGTAACCTATCGCTGATCGTACGAAACGGGTTATGCTGAAGGCAAAGCGACCCCCACCTTAACGGTGCACTGATAATCCGTCCGTGGCTCGTCGCCGCCTTGATGACGCATGACTCCGTCGTCTTATCGACTTCCTCCCGTGCCGCCTCCAGCTTGGATTTTGTTTCTTCCCATTGATTCTCCAAGCGGGCCCATTCGTCCTTCGCGTCCGCGTTCGCCAAGTGAAGCTGGACGTGAAGCTCATCGCGCTGTTGTTTGAAATGCTCTAAGACTTTCGTCATCTGCTCTTTGACGTCTTCCATGAGGTTTGCTCCTCTATTGAAAGTGGATGTACCCGGTTGTGACTTCGGTGGCGCTCGTCCTTGAGAAAGGTGTCTTGCTGGGGATGACCGTGAGCGGTGACATGGTAAAGCGCTCCAGGAGATTCAATGCATAGCGGTTCGACGATGGCGCCTAGTTTACTCGTCGAGCTATACAAAACTAGCCCCAACCCTCATCCTTGACTCGGGTGTCCGACGCATTTCCAGTTACAAGGCCTCGCGACGAATGAGACTGAACCAAGGTCAGAGTAAGGACCACGAATCAAGACCGTGACTTCACAGTGGTCAGAATCGGGAAGCCACGTGGCCGACGAGAAACCGCAAGTCAGCAAAACGCCTTGAGAATCGTCCACTCAAGCGGTAATCCATCGTTGACATGGCCGAACTGAAGATGCCGCATATAAAGGTATCCGCGCCATCAACTCTCCTTCGGAGTCAACAAATCTATTGAACATGTTTGAGACGTGTTGCTGAACGGTGCCCATTATCGTCTCCGCGTCCAGGATCAACAGTTGCCAATTCTAGCTTGCGATACCATAAGGTTAGGCGACATGAATCGCTGAAAGTATCGCGAGAGCAAGCCGATGTGGTTCGACTTCGTATGGAACCATATGAGCACAATGGTCTATATACACCGCTTGAGTGTGATACGCAGCGGCCGTTGCTTCGGTAGACGTTCGACTAACCATGAAGTCGTCACTGCCACCAATAACGGAGATTGGGCACATGACTGCAGACGGATCAGGGAGCAGCGAATTCATTTCGCTTCCCGCTCGCCACGACTCTTCCTGAACATGAGACATAAACAGGCGAACCACTGCGTCGGGCGTCTGCGGGTGAAACAGCAGCGACCTGGCCACTGTCTCATTTATGTAGAGGCGTTTGAAACTCCGCCGAACCGATGCTGCAAGAAACGTCCACGGGTGTTTCCGTGCCATACGATAGCCGTCTACTTTCATGCCGCCAACGGGTGAGGATGCGATTAATACGGCACGCTGGAGCTTGATTTCGGATGCAAGCAGCTGAGCGACTAGCCCACCCATCGAGTGGCCAACCACAACATGCGCTGTTTGAAACTGCTCGATAACATCCCTGGCGTCGGCGACATAGTCCCTTATTCCGGCAACTTGAAGTGTTTCGTGGCCATGACTTTTCCCGTGGCCTCGTAAGTCAACTGCAACGCTGCCCATGCCTAGCCTTTGTAATTCATACATGAGTGGAATCCATGTCTCTGCGGTAGCTGTTGCACCGTGTATAAACAGGATTTCAGGGCTTTGCGTGGTAACGGTGACTGCCAGCATTGGCAGCATCGTACGATGGATGAATTGCGTTGTGACCATCTGTAGGCCCCGCCTAACAATGTTTAGGCCGATCCACATATGCGCCGGATCCACCGAATTCTGTCCGTATGACACGCCGCTACTGTTCATGAACAATACGTCCTGACCGCCGCCGGTTCAATGGGTTGCGACTGTCGAGCCATTTGCCACTGGTTCTTATGCGGATCGGCATAACCGCCTTTCCTGAATGGGCTCACATACTGCCGGGACCGAATCAACAGAGTCCGCCCCCCCCTAAATAAGACGGTTTCCTCATCTGCTGGCAGTTAGCCCCCCATCTCCTCGCAAGCTGTGTCTCCTCTATGGGCGAGCCTCCTTTGTACCGGAGGATGAGACGGGCTCGTTGCCCGTGGAAGTCTTGGGGGTCTGTACGCCGAGTGCGGTTGAGGCGTTGTCGAAGATGGGGATCGGGTGCGAGTACCTGGGCTCGTACACGTGATGAAGAGTGAGGCTTCGCGTGACGTGAGAATCCAGGCAACACAGATGCAGATTCTTGAGTCACACTGATTTAGCGATGCCCACATGACAACCTCCTCCGAATAAACGAATGAACACAAAGGTATCCGACCACTTACATCCATGGTTACGAGCCCAGGAGCGCCGTTTGTTCCCTGCTTGAGAGAGAATCTTTCAGTGTCGGGCGCGATTGCGGGACCATGCTCAGGGCCTGTAGAAAAGCTTGCGGTCATGTTCTTATTGATCTCCCCTGGGCTCCTTGTCAGGTGGGAGACATCGAGAAGAACGGTTTGAATAATTAAGGAGAAATCTAATGCCCCGAGATCTCGAACACGGTGGCGTACCATCGGCCTCGAAAGCCTTGCGGGAGTTGGCTGAAGTACGTTTGCGTTAGACAAACTGGATCGGCAGGGCGAGGCCAGGGCCACTTCTGAAAAGGCCGGCAAACTTGGGCCCAGAACACACCCCGATCACGGAGTTCCCGTCCCGAAGAAGCCCCAGTAGCGCGTAAGCGAGCACTCGTGCTAGTCTTGCACGTTGAACTGACCTCACCACTGGAGAACAGCCATGAGCACGAATCGCTTTCTACGGGTGCAGGCCTGGCGGGTGCTTCTTGTTGGGGCTATCTTCTGCACAGTACTGGTCGTGACAGGGGAATCTGTACTGGCTCATGGTGAAGACATATCCGAGACGAGTCCATCGCAATCGAGCCCGTCCAGCCCATCGAACCTAGCCAGCCCCCAGGCAGCCGGGTTCCAAGCAGCCTGCTGGGCTCTCACCATTCCCTATGGTGCCGCGAAAATGGCCTATGCGATCGGCGGAGGCATTGTGGGCGGCCTCGCGTGGGCGACGACGGGAGGAAACATGGAGGTGGCTAAGTCCATCTGGATTCCCTCGATGACAGGCGACTACATCGTCCAGCCGCAGCATCTCACCGGAGAGAAGCACCTCTACTTCGTGGGCGTGTCGTCAGAGGCCCCCCTCTCATAACACCTTCTCTCAGGTCTCGTGCGGTCTGTATCGTCCTGCAAAATTGCGGCGGAGACAAGGGCCTGGACCAGCGTGGGTCGTGGGGTTCAACATCCTGTCGCTCCTTCCATGCTTCTCGGTTTCGTGCCGACAGGACTGCTGACGTACCATTCCCGGGTAACTCCCACGAGATGGCTCTGCCGACACCAGTCGAAAAGCGTAATTAGAACTTGAAGACAGACACGCCATCGCTGATCAACTTGAAACAGAGCATGAGGAAAGTGTAGATCCCGCGACGGGGTAAGGTAGTCAGGATTCACTCATCCCGCCGGGCTCTGTGCGGCAACGGCGGAGTTCGCCGTGCAGAGAGACATGATCCCTTGGAGGCAATGGCATGGATCTTTCGCCTGTTAAGCCCATCCAACCGAGCGAATGCAAAGGTATCCGACCCCCCTTAAATCTGCTTACGCGAAGCAACGGGCTTTTTAGGAGGATCGCTTGACGGGCGGGTTCGCGCTGAAGCACATTTCCCAGTCTGAACGCGAGACCAGACTGCCTGAACTCTGGCTCAAACAGAGCGAGGAGTCCCCCAAAGACGAACCATAAACAAGCACTGATTCAGATCCTCCAATCACACTGATTCAGCGGGACCCGCATAACGGCCTGATCCGAAGAAGCAGGGCCCATCTGATTAAGTCATTGCTCACCGGCATGCACAGAACAAGGCTTGTCCCCAACCCACTCTTCCTCGGAGACAGACCCTTTCCTCTTCTGGGCGTGTTCGTCAGAATTGAGTCACATGTTACCGAGAAATGTGATACCCTATTACAGACCAGGCCAGAAAGGGAACTCTCGATGCCTACCGGAACAAACCTGACTCCGAAGGAGAAGCAATACCGCTACCGACGGCGCCTGCGCAACAAGGGGCTGCGGCCGGTGCAGATCTGGGTGCCCGATACGCGCACCGAGGGATTCGCCAGCGAATGTCGACGACAGGCGCGGTTAGCCGCTCGCTCGGTCCAGGAAAAGCCCACTCTCGACTTCATCTCGGAGATCGCCGATTGGGACAGCGCGTAAAACGTGGCGATCTCGTGACCGTCGCTGCCAAAGGTCACTACAGCGGCAAACCACGCCCGGCCCTCGTTCTGCAATCCGATCTCTTCTCCGCCCTTGGCAGTGTCACGATTTGCCTGTTGACCACCGAAATGCTTGACGCTCCACTGTTCCGACTGACCATTGAGCCATCCTCCTCCAATGGCCTTCAGCACATTTCACAGATCATGATCGACAAGATCGTCACCGTCCCTCGGGATACCATCGGCTCCCGCATTGGAACTTTGGACCACGAACTCATGGTGCGTGTCGATCGCTCACTGGCCGTCTTCCTCGGCATCGTCTGATAGTGAGCAGATCAGAGTCTTCCCGCTTAGATTTGTCTTGGGAAGCTGTACTCCGAGTGCGGTGGAGGGATGGACGAATGGTGGAGAGCGGGTGCGAGTGACCGGGCTCGTGCACGTGCGGAAGATTGAGGCTCCGCGTGACGTCAGAATCCAGCCAACACAGATTCAGATTCTTGGGTCACACTGATTTAGCGATACCGGCATGACGGCCTGATCCGAAGAAACGAGGGCCGACCCCTCAACTCATTCCTCACTGCTATGCACAGAACAAGATGCGACCCCAATTTCACCAACAAAATGCTGGCAATCAGCGTTTGATATAAGGAATGCCTTCTTCCGCTGCACGCGCTCGGATTTCAGAGCGGTCGGGTGTGGATAATCTGATGTTGACCCGCTTGTTTTTGCTGAGAGCCGCACGAGCATACTCGCGATATCGACCCAACGATGCCTCGGATGTCACCGTCGATTTCAGTTTCCCGGCTTCGAACGCCGAGAGAATGTGTTTCTCATAGCGATCAAGAGCTTTCATGGCTTTCCCCTCATTCCACACTCCCGCGTGGCAACAACTGCATAATTCGCTGTGTCCTCACGTCAGGACTCTTCAAGATGGATGGGACCTTAACTCCTTCTGTTGTCAGAGTCCCGGCAACCATGATCCAGATCCTCGACTCACACTGATTCAGCGGCACCCGCATAACGGCCTGATCCAAATCAATGGGCTCCTACCCCTTCAATCTCATGCGCGGGCCTGACGCGTCCGGGTCAAGGCATAGTTGGGCGCCCGCATCAGTGGACCTGGCATTCCTGCTTGATTGCCTCCAGAAAGGTTTGCATCTCAGTTGGCGACCTCAGGTGATGAACGTGCTATATCGACGCCGAATTCTTCCCCGGAAGTTCTCCTTTCGAACCGCCGCATTGACAGAGACGCTGACAAAGGCGCACCATGCATATACTGTTGATCTACTGAAAACGCGCATCACACAGCTTGACGACCTTAGCCATTGCGCCTAGGGGTTCATCAAGGGTCCGTTGCGGGAAATACAAAGAGGACGTGCGGCGCCCTTTTAAATCTTAGAGAATAAGGAGGCCAGAATCATGGCACTACTGATTACCGCCGAATGTATCAACTGTGGCGCCTGCCTGCCGGAATGTCCGAACGAGGCCATCTTCGAAACTCGCGGCGATGCGGAGGCGAAGGGCAATCAGGTGGGCGACGGCCAGGGCGTGGGGAACGATATTTACGTGATTACCCATGAGCGGTGCACCGAGTGTGTCGGCCATTTTGACGAACCTCAATGTGCGGCAGTCTGTCCGGTCGATAATTGTTGTATTTCTGATCCGGCTTATCCGGAGGGGGCCGATGCCCTGCTGGAAAAGGCGAAAAAACTCAATCCTGACAAGCCTATCGATCCGGCAAAAGTGTGGAGTGGCGTGCGGAACTGATCGTTTCCACGTCGAGGTTCTGTGCCACTCTTAAGATGCTGAGAACGCCGCCGGTGCCGTTATGTGTGCCTTGGCCTAACTGAAACGATGAGTCATGGCTGATAAGGGCCCAAGATTCCTGACAAATGCAACGGTCATCAAGGTGTTAGCGAAAGTCTTTGCGTTCCAAGCCATCGAGATCAACCTCTTGCGTACCCATACTGGAATATCCGATGCGAATTGGAAAAGCCTGAAGCGGGAAGCGTTTAAAAAAACCTACGCGAAGCAACGGGCTTTTTATGAAGATCGCTTGACGGGCGCGTTCGCGCTGGAGCACATTTCCCAGTCTGAACGCGAGACAAGACTCCTTGAACTCTGGCTCAAACAGAGCGAGGAATCCCCCAAGGACGAACCTTAAGCCAAACACCGATTCACATCTTCGAATCACACTGATTCAGCCGCACCCGCATAACGACCTGATCCGAAGAAACGAGCCTTACTACCTCAAAGCTGACCGCGTGCACAGAACAAGACGAGACCCCAATTATGATCCCGTTAGGCTGCTTTTCCAGACGAAGGCCTGCTCCGGACCAACAGATCGACGTCACAATCTAGGACATGTAACAGCGAGAGAAGCTGATCGACTGATTTACGGCAGTTGGTTTGATCGAGCAACCGGTACAACTGCGCTGCCGATGTCCGCAGTCGTCTGACAATTTCCCGCTTTGAGAGCGGACTGTTCTCGATCCGCTTCTGCGCTTCAACCGTCAACTTGTAGATCAGCGCATCTCTCAAGAGGGATGGGTCTTGATTGTATTCCAAAAACCTGCTCACTATAGACCGTACCTTCCTTGCCCGATACCAAGACATAGGAGAACCCCTCTCCTCCCAATTCCTTATCGACAAAGACTCTGGCGACCGGATCGCTGGCGCTCGGACGAACCTCGATCTTCGAATAGGGAATCACTAATGTGCCTTTTGAGGACTTCACTTGAAACGCCTTCTTCCGGTTATTACACATCACCGATCGAATCTTCATAACGCCCCCTCGGTGTCCAATTCTTCAATCAATGCGCGGACTCGTCTCGACGCCGTCCCGATCATCGGCTGTTTGTCGTCCAAATCCCATTTCACGGCGAGCACCCCGTCCCGATACACATCTACATGACGGGGAGAGTAATCGCCTTTCCAGGTAACAAACACATCCCCACCCCGCCCAACCTTCCCCATGATCAAGTGCTACCTTGAGAGGTACCACTTGTCAAGCTTAGGGTCCCAGCCATCACTGCCGCGGCTCTCACCGGCTGCCACCATTTTTCGCTTCCACTGGGGGATGAGACGGGTTCGTTGACCGTGGAGGTCTTGGGAACCTGTACGCCGAGCGCGGTCGAGGCGTTGCCGAAGGATGGGAATCGGGTGCGAGTGACCGGGCTTGTGCGTATGCTGAAGATTGCGGCGCGGCGTGACGTCAGAGTACAGGCAACCGTGATTCAGACTCTCGAATTACGCTGACTTCCCGATACCCATTCTGTGTCCCATGCACAATACAAGATCCGACCCCAGTTTCACGCGATCTGCTTTCAGTTGTTCGTTCTTCCGGGAATTCCATCGGAACGTTTTCACCCCGAAAGTATAGGCAAGTCGGTGCCGCTTGTCATCACGAGGCAGCGCAGAGGACTAACCAGGCTGCCCCTTCTTCTCTCTTGCGGGGCTATCCCCGCATGGCGTGATGGGCCTCGCGTCCCCGCATCTTCCTTCGGTTTAGCCTAACTACTTAACCCCTCAACTTTCCTCACAACTTTCTCAACTTTCCAACTTTTCTTCTTCGGCACTCTCATTGCTCAAGCAATCCTCCGTCGGCGCATGGAACCAACGGCTGAAAGGAGGTGGATCAAAAAAACCGCAGCCAAGTATTGAGTGCTTAGTTATGAGTTTCAATTTGTTCGTTTAACCACAAGGAGGATTGCCATCATGTCACAGGCTTCGTCACAGATTTCGTCAGGGAACATCGCCCCCACCATAAAGGGGCCAGAGAAAGATACAAAAGAGGTCTGCGTCTTGGGCGGAATCGTTCTCTTCCTGGGAGGGTTACTCGCTGCTGTGTGGCTCTATGCCCAAGCCAGCAACCAGGTGAAACCTACACCTGCGACGGCCAAGCTGGAACAGGCCGACGTCTCGGATCTGTTTGCGAGAGCCACGGCCATGAACCAAGCCAAAGCGTCAACTGCCCATCCCACCCAGGTGACGGCTCCGGTTGTCTCGATCCCGGACATCATCCATGCAGACATCTACTTCGAGATTGACCGGAAGGGATTGACCGACGAAGGGAAGGCACAATTGTCTGCACAGGCCGACATGCTGAAGCAACATGAGGAGTACGGCGTGTTGATTCAGGGCTATACCGACCGGCAGGGGTCGACGACCTATAATAAGCAGTTGGGTATGAAGCGGGCTGACACGGTCAAGGCGGAATTGGTCAATGCCGGAATCGCCGAATACCGGATCAAGACCGTGAGCTTGGGTGAAGAGGGCGTGCTCTGCGTCGACAACAGCGACGTCTGTCGGCACATGAATCGGCGGGTACATCTCGAACTGCGCAAGATCGGCCAAGAGCACATGATGGTTCCACCTGCCCCAAACACAACCCCCGATAGATCAGACCCATCCATTGATCCCTCATCGACCATGAGGGATGGTGATTCGACCATTGATGGAGTCTCTCCCTCTGATCCGACCACCACGTTGGAGCCGGTCAGCGGGAGCTGAGGCTCCCCTTTCGGATCCTCGGGTGGGAAGATTCCCATCTGAGGATCCGACTGCAGGGATATCTTGGCTGCGTGAATTGCCATCCGTTCGACAAGATGACATTAAACGAGGAAAGAGGAACTTTCAGAAGCTGCTCTCTTAACATAAAGGATATGATTGCGCCTGACGACAGCCATTTGGCTCTGGTGTTGAGAAATTGATCCCTAGATCTTTTTCGCGATTCGGTGGAGCCGTCTTTTCTTCTTCAAACCCCTTGACAGATACGAAACTTCGCTCCTGTTGCTGAGAGCCGTCATCCCCAGAAAGCTGTTGAACCTGTGGATAGCCATTGGACTGCTAGCAAGAGAACCGGCACCAACGAGGGCCGATTGGGTTATGTCAAGGAATCTTCCTAGGAATATGCAAGAAAGTAAGGAACTTAGACTGGAACCACTATTACTTGTGGCACTGTCGAGATGGGGCGGATGCCTAAAAAATAGGCGATTCGATGAATACACAGGCCATTATTATTATCTTACTCCTAATCAAGAGGCTTGTTCACAGTGTTATCCACAGAAGATGGGGAGTGAGAATTCTCACCCTAATCTCTTGCCGAAGAAATGGTTTTGATCAATTCTAATGGTGGCGAGTGACAGGCTTCGTGGATTTCCACTTCCAGGGAGGAATAGGATTCGGCTCGGACCACAGCCCCTTGCCGGCGGCTCTGGCTAGTTCTTCCATATCCTTCAGGGCTTGATCGCCAGACCCTCCCGATTGTACCCAGGCAAGCCCTTCTTTGACCAGCTCATGGGCAATCCGTCGCCCATCCGGCAGTAGGATGTCGACGGTGATCCGGCCCTGCCGATCCCGTTTCATATCCCGTATGACGACCTCACGGTTGGCGATATAGGCAGCTGTGGCATGTTTCGCCTGTTTCCCATAGGGTTGTTTCAGCTCGGGACAATCCACATCGCGAAGATAAACCAGGTCTTTTCGGCCTTGATGGTGGATTGTCAGGCGGTCTCCTTCGTGGACGATCAAGACGCGTGCGACGAACTCGGCTCGCGCGAGTTCTGGAGAGAGGATGACCAAAGCCAGCACCAGGCCTGTTGCGATGCGACGCGTCATCATGACTTCGTATGCTACCGTCAGTAGTCCATTCAGCCAATCATTTCTGAGTTTTGATACAGAGATGCTTTCAGCTTGGAGTACAGAGACAAGCGGTCTTGGGCGGGATGCATCAAAGCCTCGCGACACTCATGGCGGGCGAAGGTTCTGACATACGCGATCGATCGGGGGTAGCTATTCCCGCACATACCTGTTACGATGATGATGTTTCGCTGCGGAGGGCCTCGCATGAAACAAGAATCTCAACGGCCTGTCACCGATGTTGTTCCTACCGAGAATCTGATCGGAAGCCTGACCTGAGCCGTTTACCAACTACGTCTTCGGCCCTCTTCTTCCCCTCTGAAGTTCTTCTCGTGTCTCGGACAATGTCATTTTGGAAGGAGGAACCCCCATGGGTTCAAAACTGTATGTCGGCGGATTGCCCTATTCAGCAACCGAATCCCAACTCACCAGCCTGTTTGCGGAGCACGGCACGGTCGAATCGGCCCGCGTGATTGCGGACAAATTCACGGGTCAGTCACGTGGATTCGGCTTTGTTGAAATGTCGACCGCCGAGGAAGCCAAGGCTGCGATCACTGCCTTGAACGGGTCACAGATGGATGGACGGTCGTTGACCGTGAATGAGGCGAAGCCAATGGAGCCGCGTTCCGGCGGTGGTGGGGGCGGTGGCTCACGATTTGGCGGTGGTGGGCGCGACCGCAACCGCTATTAACCGCGATACACATTCTGCCTGAATACGAAAGGGGCGCTTCACTCGAAGCGCCCCTTCGATCCCTCCGCCAAACGATTTCACCTTCGCAATGCCGTTTGCGTCGAACCTGACTCCTGCGCTTATCCCCACGTACGGTGGGCTTCGCTCACCTGCTCACCACCCTCGGTCTTGGCAATCACCCAGTTCACATCGTCAGGGATGGATACGACTTTGAGCTTGGCAGCATGCCCATCGGCTGCTTCCCGAAGTTCTTCCACCACACGGACCAAGTTCTCATCATCCCGCGGGATGAGCTTCCCATACTGATTCAGGCTCGGTTCCCGTGGCCCAGCTGCCTGCGGCCAATAGGCTCCGCGATCCGTCTCCGTCAGCGCCTGTGGTTGGCCTAATTCACGCAGCCGAATCAGTGCCTTGTGGCTGATGCAAAATTCGTCATAACTCCTATTAATCACGATTCGCTTCATGTTCGCTCCCTCAGTAAATGCGGCTATTGTCCGGCCGCTGCATAACTGCTCACCTACACCGCCGGGGCTGCATCTTTATATCCGATGTAGTTCCCCGTCCAATGGGAGTAGCGACGGTTGGCCCATGTCGCCACCTCCTCTTTCTGGATCTCGCCATACCGCTTCTGGAGCACTGTGCCGAACGTGTCCAGATCTCCCTTAATCTCAAGGAGGTCCTCCTCCGTGATTCTCACCCACTTGGCCTTGAGCGGCGTTTTGAGTTGCTCCCAGAATTGCCCGAATTGTTCCTTATTCATAATGGACTCCTTGGTGAGAGGATGAGGTCTCCACTCCTCTCGACGGTAAGACGCCTATGGCGTTCTCGGCAGAGAGACAACCGTGGAAACTCAGGCATAGAAGCGGCGAAGACTAGGGAATCAGACGCGCAAGAACGGGAGGGCAAGAGAACGCGCGAGCGATGGGATAGTCAGCGTGGCTTAATACGTCATTCCATTATTTTAGAAGGCTGACTAAGCCTCTGTCAACGGAGGCAAGGACGGGAAGCACATGCCCTTGACCGGGCTCTCGTCAGGGCGTAGAGTGATTTGCGGACTCCCAACCGCCTTCGTTTCGGAGGTGGTGATCATGGCCTTCCCTGGAAGTGAGATCCAACTGAGCGGAGATGGCACGTGTGGCCTCTTCTCCAGTTCGTCCCTCACCAATCATCTCGCGACATTCCCTTCACGTGCCGTCATCGAGCGTATAAGCCGGATGCCCCTATTCCGATGTGACACATCGCACACCTGCGATTGTCCGATCTGGCAAGGAGGTAGTTATGTCCTACCGTTACAACACCATCGATGTTATCGTGGGTGTCGGACTCTGTGCCATTCTGTTTGGAGCGCTGTTGGTATTCGCCGCAGCTAATGGCACCTATCAAGTCGTCCAGCCACAGCCTCTTGCGTCGGAACCACCAGCAACCAGTGATATCGGCATGAGTGCGCTCCAGCCGACCTTCGGGCAAGCCCTCCTCGACCAAGCGGTCTTCGAGCGTCGAGCCAATCAAGACCTGACTCAATCGGTTTCCGAGTGGAACCGTGCGACGCTCGCGTTCCACGAGTTTGTGTCTGGCTCGGGCAGTGCTTTGGGATCCGTGATGCGCAACGCTCAGACCGTGCCAGTCAATCACATGGCGAGGGTGGAGGGTATCAAGGGACGCGCCATCGTGAACTTCACAAAGCGCGGCATTCGGAACGGCCTGTTGTCGGCTGATCAGTATGGCACAATCTACAATATGAAGCTGATCGGCGCGGTCGAAGCCCAAGGGCAGCGCCTGCATGACGAATTCGCCTCGACCTGGCAAGCCACGCTTGGACGCCGCATCATCGAGGCTGCCCAGCAGGACTGGCTGCAGGCAAGGGCAATCCAAGAGCGACTTGGGACGGCGCTCGTTCAAGTGGTTCAGGTACAAATGAGGTCCGAACAAGGACGCGCGGTCCAACAAGAGCAGCTGGCGAGCTTGATATTTGCCTCGGTACGCCATACGACCTCGACAGAGGCCACCGTGCAGCGGACTATCCCAGCGACCTCTCAAGCCATCGCCGTTGCCGCTACAGGGCCGGCATCATGGCCGGAGATTCCGATGGGCTACTTGATTGCTGCCGGTCTGATGCTGGTCACCGTATTTTTGGGAGGCCTTTCCATGGCAGCGCAGCACAGGGAGACAAGGGCTCTCGCCCAGATGAGACGCGATGCGGAACGCTGGGCGTTTCGTATGGCCGCATAGCGCACGAACAAATGATTGTACCGGTACCCAGCCACGCCACAAGCTTGAGAGACATGGCCTCGGGCACCGCCAAGGGGTATTGATATGAGAGGAGGGATTTTTACGTCCAACCGCCAGCAGGGACATCCAACCAATCAAATCAATCGTGGCGCAAACCGCGGGGCCATTCGAGTCCTGATTGTGGAGGCGCAACGACTATTCAGGCAAAGTCTCCGGCTGCTCTTGGAGCAGGAACGGGATGTCACCGCTGTTGTCGAGGCGACAGATGGGCGAGACGCCTACCGACTGGCGATCGAACATAAACCCGATATTGTGCTCCTCGACGTCGATATGCCTAATCTTGACCTGGAATCGATCATCAAACTCATCCATCAACAGATACCCAACGCACGAGTATTACTGTTGGCCCGGTATGATGAAGACAGCCGGATTGTCACCGCCCTGCAGGCCGGTGCGTTCGGCTGCGTCTTAAAGGACACCGATCAGACAGATTTCCTCCGCATCATCCGGTCGACCGCTCGTGGCGAACATGTTCTATCCCCGATTATGCCGGAATATGTCGCGCGCACGGTTCCTGGCGCAGTGAGTCAGACACGAGACGAACACACCACCCTCCTCATCAGCTTGACTGATCGAGAACGAGAAATACTGGCGTGCGCAGCAGCCGGCCGGAGCAACAAGGAAATTGCCGATCAACTCTGTGTCTCGGTCGATACCGTCAAAACGCACCTGCATCACATCTATCAGAAACTGTCCGTCGATGGGCGTGTGGAAGCCATTCTCACCTACCTGCGCGCGTAGTGCCCCACTCCTGCTCCTTTCGTGCATTTTGGATCTCACCCGATCGATGGAGGCCGTAATTCCACCTTCCGGGCGATAGCGGAGGAGCTGTTCGCATTTTAGAATCCGGACGAATACAGAGGACGGTCCAAACACCCTGAGTCGAACAACGTCTCGTTTCAAGCAAGGAGGTGAACGGTGATGAGTGTGCACATCAAGGACATAAAGGACGAGTTAAAGTCTGAGCCTAGCTGGGCGTGGTTGTATGCAGCGTTTTTCATCGGGATTGTTGTCTTTGCAGTTATGGTCGGCGGTTTCATGGGCTGATCCACTACAATGGCTGATGACAGCACTGAAGCAGGATCCGTCAGCGCTCATCAGTAAAGGCTTCTGCCAGAGCCGCCGCCTTATGACGGCTCTGGCAGCTAATCTTATCTTTGGCCAGTATTCATAGACCTCTAAGAATTTCCTTCCCTGAGGCATTCCCTGTCCGCTTCACGCCAGCGTTATTTCCCTCTCGAGGGACGCGGATTGTTTACCTATTCGCTATCATGGTTCTCGATATGGTATTCTTGATGGGCAGGCATCCCATCCTTCGCGCCTCCCTCCTCAGACTGCATTCGCGCGAACGATACCCTGGTTTAGGAATACCGTTACCTGTCCGCTAGCTGGTTGGTGGCGACGGTTGCGGTCTTATGCGTACGACCAGCCACGCTTTCGCGATAATTCCCAAGCGGCGCAGGTCTATACGCCTGGATCCCAGTACTCCCTGTCCTTGCTGTGAAACGGAAGGAGTTCCGATGAGCCGTCTGAATCTACAACCGCTGATGACATTTTCTGATGGATCGTATTTGGCTATCAGCACGGAATGTTCAAAGGAAGGTGACTTCTCCTGCTCAGTCTATAATGTCCTAGAGGAAGGGGATCGCACGGCCTTCCGCAATATTGCCAGCCACTTCCTCTCGGCACGCACCTGCTTGACGGCCCAAGAACAGGCCTATAGTTACACCCTCCGGCTCTACCCAAGCGCAGCCGAGTTTATGAAGAAACCGCCGTACTTGATCTGGCATGGGCCGCAATCGTCAGAGTGCTCGTGACCTATCGTCTTATGGCGATGAGAGAACGCGCTCACGCGAGCCACCTGATAGGGGCCCGAATCAGCTATACGCGGACAAAGGCACACCACGCTGGTTAGAATCTCGCCGGCGGGCTTGGCCCGAACCACCGGCTTAGGCTGCTCATTGATCGCTGCACTATGGACCTTGATGGCGGCGGCGCAGTTGTTTCTCGGTCAGCACAGCGAACCAGCATCCGAACAAGGTTCAGCCACGAGACACTGGCGGGGGTATTCGCAATCTAGATCGTCATATGGTAGAGTATGGGTGTACAAATTCTGATCCTCGCGCTCTTCCCTCCCCGTTACGTTCCTGCGCGATTATATTGATCAGTCTGCGGTGAGTTTGTCGGACAACGGCCCTTGTGTCCCAGGCATCAGCGTACACGACGGAGGCCCCCGACATTGACACCCCTATGGTCCTCGACCCCCATGTCAGGCAATAGAGACCGGTGCAGGCTGGACAGGCCTTATAGTGATCAGCCCTGTGCCCTTGAATCAAGGAGGACAAACAGATGAGCACCCACACTCGGAGCAAATGTCCATGAGCACCACCAAAACGAATCGACCGACACCCGTTGAGCGTTGGGTCCGCATCCCGGACGGCACGAGAGTGCGTCATCGCTCGGAGGCCTATGATGGGATCATTGACGGCTTGACCGAGATCGTGTCGGGCTCTGAGCGTAACCCCGACGGAAAAACCCAATATCGTGTGAACGTGGGCGACAGTACACGGTTGCTCGTCTCGGAGGATCACCTCAACATCCTGCTCGACAACAAGAATTTGGTTCTGGTTGGTAGAGAATCTGAGCTCTATCGTCGGAACGTCACCGACCGACTACGGGCGGTATTTCCAGAAGATCGATTCGTGACGACTGGCAGCAAGAGGCCGACATCTCCTAGCGAGTAGAGGTCGTTTGAAGGCAGATTCTGCCGCGGATGGATAAATCGAAACCTTTGAATCGGAGAAGCGATGAGTACATCATGGGGAACCAAAGCCTCGCACCGACGAAAACGGGCCATTCGTAGAACGAAGGTCCGCTGGGATCTACTCGGACTGCAGGACCCGGAACGGACGCCGTCGACGATGTCGATAGAAGATATTCGCCGCCAGATCACTTCAGCAGCAAGTCAGGGGTTGAGTCCCGATACACTCTCCCGCTCTCGTCAGCAGGACGGACGCGCCAAGCCGCGTTCCAAAGTGTCCGTATCAACCAGAAGACGTGGCGCCACCGAATAGTAGGTGTTGTCCACAGACACGTTGCACCTGAAAGGAGGACATCATCGGAGGACCAGGCAAAACCACAGCCGCTAAGCGGGACCGTGAGAAAGCACGTCGGCAGAAGCAACGTGACAAGGAAGAGCGCCGTGAACAACGAAAGGCCTCCAAGCTCAACCGGCCGACGCAAGAGGGCGAAGACCCTGACCTTGCAGGGTTGCGATGGGGCCCGCAAGCTCCGCTCTATTGATACGCACTACCGGTTGCGTCTGTCCATCGGCCATTCGCCTCATCGATCCAAATAGTCGAACAAACTGCGCGTCGTAAGCAGCACACAGGAAATACTTCCGACTACCAACGGTGTGCATCCGTTCGCTGTCAGCACGGCACTTCGAAAATTAGTCCGCGGTCGGGACGAGCGAGAAAGTCTACTGGAGGGTTCTATCCGCGTGCATTAGCTTCGATAGCGCGATAAAGGACGCTCGGCACGCGCAAGCGAGATTCACTTTCACTCAAATTCACGGAAGGTGTTTATCCGTCGACGTCAATGACGATACGACGATGAAGAGTCGGCGGGACGGACGAAAGCGATTTGGAGCCTGCGACCCGAATCGAACGGCCGACGCGCGGTTCACGAAAGCTAACTGGAAGAAAAAACTGATTCCGCCTTGCCAGAAAGTCGGTAGCGCTCAATGCCCGACCCCCGTTGTTGAGAGGCTCCCGGGCCAATTCAGTCATGATGGCCATGGGAGTGCTGGACGACCGTTCCAAGCCAACTAAGTTCACAAATACTTCGCAACCCGACTCGCCGTTCGACCGCAGGCCTGAAAGAAGACGGTGTGGCTACAGTTGATGGTCCAACGTTTGGCCCATTTGTCCGGTAGCCGAATCATGCACTTGAGAGCTTCGGGAAGTGCTTTCTGAGTAGTGACGGAAACAGATACCGATCGGCACCACTATCGTCGATGCTATGCTCGCCACCAATTCTAAGGAAAAGCTTTGAAGATGTGCGGTCTGGCGATATTATTCAGCCGGACGATAAACCATGAGAGCGTTCATGTTCTGCTAATCATGCCTCTATGTGAGGACAGAGATGGGAGGGATGTATGAGAGCATTGATCATTGTGTGCCTCACTGTGTGCGCGGGAGTAATCCAAACCGGCATCGCGGCCGCGCTGGGAAATTCAGACCAAGGGCCTGGATGTGGACTGGGAAAGCTCGCCTGGTCTGACTACGGAGGACAGAAGCAGATTGCGCCGCAAGTCTTCATGGCGACGACGAACGGGACCTTTGGAAGCCAGACATTCGGCATTTCATTTGGAACCTCAGGATGCACAAATGATGGCGTGATCATGAAGAACAAGCGTATCGACTTGGCGGCAAGGACATTTGACAGCCTGAAACAGGAAATGGCACAGGGGCAAGGCGAGCATCTGACCTCACTCGCTACCCTGCTTGGCATCGCACCGGAAGATCAGCCGGTGTTCTTCTCCATGGTCCAAGACCGCTACACGTCACTCGTATCGCCAGATGACGCCAGTCCGCTGATGGTCCTCCACGCCATTGAGGAAGCCATGGGCAAACATCCCATTCTGGCAAAAGTGGCGCAGCCGGACACAAGGCGCCACTGAGTTCTTGATAATTCAGCATTTGTCCGCCTGAAACATCGGCAGGCGTCCGAGCCCAAAGCCTGAGGTGTGGCTTCACCCGAGCGTCAAGTTGCAGTCCCACCACTATCCGACCCGTGGTGCCGCTAAAGGTCTCCTCAACGTCACACCACATTCGAATTGCAAAAGGATCATCCTGACCTATGGAGTCTGTGTGATTTGGACATTGTGCGTTGGATTCGCAGTGGACACGTCCTTGTCCGCCGACTCAGTGGTGTAACTCGTTGCCCTGGCCTGGACAGGACGGTCGTTTGGCACATGCAGCGGTTCGATCTGGCGAGGCTTCTCTAATTTGTTGAACGGATGGAGCCGGCGACCCGGATTGAACGGGCGACCTGCGGTTTACGAATGTGAGCAAGACGTTTTTAAAAAGGCTCGGTGTTTCAAATGGTTTCCCCGTTTCTTATTTGAATACCGAGGTTTAGGAACATTCCAGCAGCTCTACTGATTTCAGAGGTTCTCATGGAATTGAACAACTTCTAGCACAAAATTAGCACAGCGCTCGGGGACATCAGATCAACCCGCATGGTCTGTTGCAAATATGCCAGTTATGGCATAGTCTTAAAGGGTCATGAAGCCTGTTCATTTTGTAGGAACGGCTCGGGAGGATCTGCGCGAGCTTCCAGAGCCAGTGCAGGAAACCGCTGGCTTTCAGCTGTTCAAAATTCAACAGGGAAAAGAACCGGATGATTGGAAGCCGATGCCGACCGTGGGGCTCGGTGTTCAGGAACTTCGGGTCCGAGAGGAGAGCGGCACGTATCGAATCTTCTATGTAGCCAAGTTCGCAGAAGCCTTGTATGTCCTCCATGTGTTTGAGAAGCGGTCACAAAAAACGGCGAAGGCAGATCTGGACCTCGGCAGAAGCCGTCATGCTGAACTGCTGAGATGGAGAAGGGAGGCAGGTCTATGAAACGGGAAGCCGTGACGAAAGGCAGTGGGAATATCTTCTGGGACCTGGGGTTCTCGGAGGAACGCTCCGCAGAACTGATTCTGAAAAGCAGCCTGTTGCAGGCCCTTCAGGAGACGATCCGAGGGCAGGCCTGGAAGCAAGTGGAAACGGCGGCTCGCCTCAGAATCGATCAGGCCAAGGTGTCCAAACTGTTGGCCGGACAGATGGCCGGGTTTTCGGTCGAACGCCTGGTGCATTACCTTTCTCTCCTGGGCCAAGATGTGGAAGTGACCGTGCGGCGTGCACCACGTGGACAGCGATACGGCACGGTCCGGTCGAAGGTATCGAGACGATCGAGCACGGTTGCGAGATCTCGATCGGAGAAAGTGTCATGATCAACAACGGCATGCGGCCGGTTCATCCAGGAGAAATTTTACTGGAAGAGTTCATGAAACCGTCAGATCCGCCGATTAACGCCAATACACTGGCCAAGGCCCTCGAAGTGCCGGCGAATCGGATCACGGCGATTATCAAAGGGCAGCGTGGCATCACGGGAGATACTGCGGTTCGTCTAGCGGCATTTTTCAATACCACAGCTGAATTCTGGATGAACCTGCAGAAGACTTATGAGCTGCGGCTTGCCGAACAAGCATTGCCGGTGAAGGTCAGGAAGCATATCGAGCAACGCACAGAAGCACTCGTGACTGCCTGATAACGGGATACTCCGTTCCGGACTCGTCGCCATTTTCGCTCTACCAATTATCCTTCGTCTCATAAGAACCCTGTGTGAAGGAAGGAGGCCCCCGGAGAGCCGGAGGCTTCCCAGAACGGTCGAGAAAAGGTGGTTGAGAAGAACGGTCCCTTCTCGCTCACATTCTGCCAGACCGTGGCCTTGATATTTCCACATCGCAGCGTGGTGGCTGGTCGTTTGGATGAGTGGTTGGTCGCCATGGTGTTTCCTCCTTGTGTGACCTCAAAATAAGTCTCTCACGCGAGGAGGAGAGGCACCGTATAGTTCACAGAGGAAACAAGAGGCAGAGGCCGGAATTGGCGGACCGGAGAGGAACACGCAGCGAGAGTGACAGGATACTGGCGCGAGCGATGCGCCTCGGAGGTTCTAGCCGGTCGGCCCTCGCGGCGGTGGCGACCAAGCACATGCGCCGACAGTGTGAGGCAGGACAGGCAGGTGTCGCCAGAAAAGACCCCCCGTACCTGTTCACCTCTTAGGTCTTACCGAAACAATCACGCCACACCTGACGTCCTACCCATTGCTTCGCGTGAAGTGTGAAGCAAGGAGTGATGATTTCGTGAGCCGTTCCAGCATGCTGGCTATGAGTTCCTGTGTTCGCGTGAGACCCTGCGTCTCAGCGCCAGTCTCCTCATCCATATAAAGATCCCGTCGGATCTCGATCATGATCGAACTGACACGTGACTCCCTGTGCCAGTATCGGAGTGGCACATAGGTTCCGGCAAATGGTGTGTTTCGTGCAACGCGTAGCCTTTGCCCGACACAGAGCGTTTCCACCGCACCAACGAGAGCCTCGGGGGTATGCAGGTCGTCAATACCGAGACAGATCTCCGGGCGTGGGGTCTCCTGGTCCTGCTCATAGGGCAGCGGGACGGACGGAAAGGAATGGCCGTCGATGATGAGACAGCGTCCATGGCGATCCAACATCCGGGACACCACCGCTTCGAACGATTGTGCGTACGGGTGGAAGTAGGCATCGAGCAGATCGGTTCGTTCTTTCGGCGACCACGGTCTTCGCAGTGGCTGCCCATCGGCCGTCTTCGTATAGACCGCCCCCATACCCTTGGCGGCCATCACTTCTTGCCGATCGTCAGGAAACCGTTCAGGATCGACGACGAGGCGACTCATCCGGTTGATGAACAGCGTGCCTCCCAGCGCGGCAGCCCCATGAAAAAGCCGGTCGGTATACCAATCCGTCATGCGCAGCAGTTCACGCCGAAGCTGGTCGTCATTAAGACAGAACGTACGTCGGACCTCTGGAGGAATGGCGGTCGCACTGTGCGGAATGTGGATCACCAGCGGGACGGACGGGGTGGCTTCGCCTGCAATGATTTCGAAATTCATCGAGACCCGTTACAGCCGCTCCAACTGTTGCACCACGGTATCCAACTCACGAATGAGCGACGGTGATCCGCCTGCTAACGCGGTGACACATGCACGATAGAACCATTGCTGCTGCTCCTTGCCGGCATTAAATCGACTCCAGAGCGAAGAGCCGTGCATCTGATAGTCCGCGATGATGGCGCGCACGTTATCGAGTTTGTCTGCCGCGGCCACCAGTTTGACGGACGGCGACGCGCCGGTGAGATGCTGGAGGTACCGCTCTTTTCGCTCCTGCCATGGTGGCTTCGGCGTGACCTCGGTATCCGTGCAGCCATCGACGATGGCGGCGACTCGTTCGCCGAACCGCGCGCGGATCGTCTCCAATATGGGGCGCCCTCCCTGATCCTCCACGGCATCGTGGAGCAACCCTGCAATCGCTTCCTCTTCGTCGCCACCATGGGTGAGGACGAGACTTGAAACCGCAAGCACATGGGAAACGTACGGAATCTCGGTCCCCTTGCGGGTTTGGGTTGCATGCAGCCGGGCCGCAAAGGCCAGCCCATCTGCAAAGCGATGAGACAAGAGTGCGCCCATAAGCGAACCTCCTCCTGGTGACGGTTCCTGTTTTTGCTAAGCTAAAGTCGAAGTCTTACTTCTCAGCACGGATTTTTCCCCGGTCTGCGTTCGAGCGCCTGTCGGTCCATCTGGTCCCGCATGTACTGGATGTTCAGCTGTTGCTACCGCTGCCGGAAGTCGTCGCACTGCTGGACGCTGCCGCGTGGCGCCGGCGGTCGTCCGTTCGAATCGTACAAGGTGCCGGCGAGCGAAAGCCCACCCGTGACGAGACTGCCGAGGAGCGCGCCCACAATGAACTGCGTCATGGTGTCTTTCCTTCTTGCTGAACAGTTAGCGTCCTTCGATTCGCAAGCCACGGCCGTAGGGATTCGTGGGACTGCTGGGACTGTAGGGACTCCCGGCGCCGAAGGGATTGTGGATCGAGTCCGGCGAGACCGGAGAGCCGTAGCGGCCGTAGGGGTTACTGGTCGAATCGGGGTCGAACGGGTTCGTGCTCAGCTTGCCGCGGTAGTTCCCCTGCTGGTCGTAGAGCCGAGGCGCATCCGTGGAGATCGGATTGGACGCGCCAGGCCGCAACAAGTCAATAGTCAAGCCTGACCCTCAGGCTGTATGCGGAAAACCAAGCCGGATCAGAGCTTCCTGGGCCCCACAAAAAGTCCACAATGCGGGTTCGACGGGTTCAAGTTTCCGAAAATGAGGCAATCGGTTTCAAAACGCGGTTATTAGAGGTGCCCTATACTGTGTCTTGAGCGCGCAGGCGGTGGCGAGCGCCGGGCTGGACACGTCCAGGAGTTTCACGCAGGACAGATCCGTGAAATTTGTAATGCGGGCCGACAAGTTACCCACCCTGTCCTCTTCCCACCGCCCGCCTTGGCTTATGCCAAAGGATATATTCTGCAAGACAATCTGGTCCTTAAACTTCTCCGTCGTGGCCTTGCCCTTGATGTCGCCCAATTTCAAAAACATGGACTCTTGCTGCGCCATGCTGTCCCCTCCTCATGAGTGAGATAACCGATGATCTGCCGGTTGATGACTCTACCGTTTCCCTATCATGCTGCCAACCGTGAAAACAGCGAGGCCGATGCCACGATGCCGTGCCGCTGCCCGCAGCGCGCTACCGATGATCTCGCCGATGAATTCGCGTACTGTTGCTGACCCTCACCCGTTCTGCCTGTACCATGCGGGCCATATCGTGCTCGATAGCCTGACCGATCCAATTGGATACGATGGTGGCTCGGAAAGATCGGGCGACGGAGAACAGAGGCGATGGAATGAAGCCGAGAGTCTTGTGGTCATCCTTCAAGAAATGAGAGGGAGGATGTCGAGCAGTTCGGCTGGAGCGCCTGGACATGCGCCAAGCCATCCAGCCTGGCCTGGTTAAGAAATGACCCTCGCCCCATCTTGTCCCTTGCACCGTCCGTCATTATGACCGAGGCACTATAGCAAATCTTTTGGGAGCCTGAAAAGCGCTGTCCCTGGGCTGGTGAAACGTCTACCATTCCGACCATGGCTCCCCTCCTTGACCAACTGGCCTCCGATCAAGTGCTCACCCAGGCCTATGGCTGGCGGTGTCTGGCAATCGGATAGGGCCAGTGGCGACCAGAACCATGCGACGACAGCGTGATAACTGCTCGTTCATTGAGCCGGTCAGAAACTAGACCCTATCTCAAAATCGATTTACAAATACGGAGCGACTTCATCTGATGAATATCGATATCAACAATATGCAGAATCCTTGGAAATATTGAAGTCACGGCTCTGGCCGTCACGGAACTGCTGCTCAATCACGGGCCGCTTTTCAATTTTGAGATAGGTTCTAATCTGTTGAAAGGATGGAGCCGGCGACCCGGATTGAACGGGCGACCTGCGGTTTACGAAACCGCTGCTCTACCAACTGAGCTACGCCGGCACCTTGGTGGGACAGGTGGAAGACGGGGCCTTGTCCGGCATGATAACGGCGACCCAGCGAGCCTGTCAATGAAGCAGATCGGGATCATCCAACTCTATGGCCCAATCCGCATCGGATTGGGCACCGGTCCTGATATGTCCGCGGGAAGGTTTGGTTGTTTCTGCGTCGGAACCGGCTTTGGGTTATTGCCTCTCGCCACCGGATGTATTCGCACCATGCCTTCCCGGCCGATTGCGGGCAAGCAGAGCGCATCTTGTTTGTTCCCGAATTGTTCATGAGCCACACGCGCCGCCTGACCCCGCGCATACGTACAGAGTTCACCGGCGATGACGGTCCCATCTCGATCTGCATCGGCAACGCCTTGTAACCCTCTAAGAAGATAGTACGTGAACAACCCGTGCTTGCCTTCGTCATACGCATGGGCTTCTTGCAGGCTACGGTTGCTCACCATCCACATTTCTACATCTTTTCTTGCCTCGCTGACAGAGGATTCCCACGCAGGCGAAGGGACATCGGCAAGAGCCGCGCCCGGAGACGGGTCCATCGAGACGTCGAACATCACAATAGCCCGCCGGATTGGAAGTCGGTAGAGAGCTTCCTGTATGCGGACGAGGGGATAGAGCTGCTGCGCCCCGGAGAGTGTTCCATCATACGGCACGAGCGAGATCGCCCCGGTCCCGCCGTCTACCAGTACTCGTCCGGCAAAAAACACATAGACAACGGTCTCCCGGTCCGCCAGCTTTCGAAGCCATCGCTCAAACGTGTCCTCCAAATCCCGTTCAAGAGCCTGTCGATCGAGCAATATCCGCATGCGCTCGCCTGGGACACCGCCGATCGTGCGCAAATATTCGGCCATGACTTCCGCGTCATGGCGGGCATACTTGACCGCCGGCACCTGTTCGTCGCGAAACGTCCCCACACCGATCGAGATAATGACGGCCTTCGGCTGATGAAACGCCGCCAGAGAATTCGGTATGTCATCGACATCCGGAACCAGCGCCGGGTCGATGACTCTTGGTTTTACCCCAAAACTGAATACCTTGGGCGGGGCAACGGACACCACCGGGCTGCTCGTCCGCAAATTCAGCGTCAATTCTCCATGCAGGTCCTCTTGGGATGCCGGCACCCGTTGTGTGATCGAAGTGCGTTTAGTCTCTCCTGGTTGGAGGATGCCGATTTGAACTTCCGAGGGAAACAAGGCGGTTAACTCAGCTTTTCCTTCACCCGTTATCGTGACATCTTTCGCTACTCCCATTCCCTCGTTCTTCACTTCGATTTCGATCGTAAGGGATTCCTCCGGCTGAAGATATTGATCCCGATTCTCATCGCGGATGATGGCTCGAAAACTGAGCTGCGCCGGCTCACCCGTTGCGGGCAAAGCAGCCTGCGGGGGGTCCGCCACTGCCACCACGGCGGGGACTGTCGTGGCGGCTCCCGCTGTCGGCGACGCCACAGCGGGGCGTGGATGTGCTACCGTTGGAGCCCAAGTATCTCTTTGAGCGGCGTATTCTCGGATCTGCACCGATTGCGCCATCTGTTGAGCCAACCCGTCGGTCGCCGAGTCGATGGCGTTTTGAACAATCGCCTTCAAGCCCTCCACCTGACACGACTGTTCCCCGATCCCCACCGTACCACGCCCGGCGCCTTCGAAATTCTTACTGAAGAGTACCGTGCCGTCGCGAGCCAAGAACACCATTTCAATGCCCACTGTCGCCGTCGCCGGATAGGTTCCTTGCGCTTGCTTTGGAACATCAAGCTCGAGCCGCCTCAGTCCTACGCCGACCTCAATCACGCCCTCGGACGCGATGGTTTCACCAGTCTGGCTCCTGGCCGTGACACCGGCAAAGACTCCCGTCAACTTCTTGGGGACGGAGGCGACAAGCGCGTCACCCAGAGCAAATGATCTCCTCTCGCCACAACGATCGGGGTATAGCACCTCAGCCGTGGTCACGCTGGGTGAGAACCGGATCACCGGCGTCAGTGGAATCGGTTGGGAACTGACCGGCTCCTTCCCTCGCTTGAGCAGAGAACAGCCGACACCTGAAAGGACTAGCGCCAGCACCACACAAAAAGAGATGACGCGGCGGCATGGCGGGAAGTTGGCGATCAGCATGGATTTCGCTTGTGGTTATACCGAATTCGCACCAGCGTCACAACCGGAGAGGGCGCATTGACAGCCAGTTTCCTCTGGGCTAAGGTCGCGTTATGTCTAGTCCGGCAGTGTCATCTTCGGTTTCCAGGGGGATTCATTGGTCTACCCTTGCCCGATTGATCCGGCTGCCGAACCAGACTGGTACCTATCTTTTACTCCTACCCACGATGTGGGGGCTGGTACTGGCCTCCCGGGGGATTCCTCCACCTCATCTCTTAGTCATTTTCATCGGCGGATCATTCTTAATGCGGAGCGCTGGGGTGATCATGAACGATTTGGCAGATCAAACGTTCGACCGTCAAGTGTGCCGCACCAAGACGCGTCCCTTGGCTTCAGGTGAGTTATCGCGGAGCCACGCGGTGATGTTCCTCAGCGCGCTCCTGGTTGTGGCGGCAAGCCTCCTATTCTTTCTTCGACCGATCGTGATCTGGCTCGCTCCAGTCGCGGTCTTTCTCGCAGCCCTCTATCCCTACTCCAAACGATGGATCCATATCCCACAAGCCATGCTTGGCATCGCTTTTGGCTGGGGAACCGTCATGGCCTGGGCCGCGGTGCGGGGGCAATTGGATGCTCCGGTGTGGTGTCTCTTTGGAGCAACAGCCGCCTGGGCTGTAGCCTATGACACGATTTACGCGATCCAGGATCAGGAGGATGACCGACGCATTGGGGTGAAGTCGGCTGCCCTGTTCTTCGGGTCTGCCGTTCACCAAGGAGTTGGCTTGGCGTTCGGTATCATGCTGGCTTTCTTGACCGCAGCAGGGTGGTTCGCTCAGCTGGGCTTCCCATACTACGCGGCTCTCTTAGGCGTGGCAGTATTTTTTGTGTTTCAGATCGTGCAGCTACGAAGACCCATTACACCGGCTCACGCATTTGACATGTTCCGGAAGCACGTATGGGTCGGTGTCGCTATACTCGCCGGACTCCTTGCAGGCGTGCTGGTCTAAGGTTTTTCCGTCGGCTTCTCTGCGATAGGTTCCGATTTCGGAGCACGTAGCGTTGACACGTACAAGGTCACAGCCTTCGCATCCGCATCACTCAGTCCTAATGCCGGCATCCGAGTTGCCGAATCCATGGCCTGCGGATTCTTCAGCCAGCGATAGATCCATGTCGCGTTCAGCCGAAATCCCGCTCGATCCAAGGCAGGACCGATCTTGCCGCCCTCACCGGCAAGATTGTGGCAACCGTTGCAGCCATACTTATTCTCGTAGAGTCTTTTCCCACGATCGACCAATTTTGGAGTCTCCGCGGGTTTGACCGTCAAATCCGGCCTTGGAATACTGCCCCCTTTGCCCGGTCTGGTGGAGAAGTTGTTCAGTGCAAGCTGTGCCACATCCATCTCTTTCTTGGCTTGCACCATCGTCGCTTGTTCGGCCGCATAGGCGGATTCATCCACCTCGACATCTTTTTTCAATTGCTCGCTCTTCCGCTCCGCTTCTTCGCTGGCTTTCTTCTCTGCTGCTTCATAAGCCTGCTTGGCCTGTTCAAACTTGGCCTGGGCAGTCTTCAGCCCTTCCTCGAGCGACGTCTTGCGTGCCGCGACGTTAAACTCCATTTTCATCCCGTGCAACGTGCGCACATGCCCGACGATCGCCCAAATTTCATCCTCAGACAGCGTATATTTGAATGTCGGCATCGTGGG
>JARFPM010000097.1 GCA_030444405.1 Nitrospira sp. | reverse complement strand
GGTGCCGCCGAGAGTGTACCGCGGTAAGTATGGACTGCCTGCAGCCAGCGGACAGGCCTGGCGAGGAAGGCAAGAGGCGACATGATTACCAGTGGAATGCCGAAGTAGAGAGTACCCAGCCAAGCGCCGATCAGTCCCATATCGTGGTAGAGAGGCAGCCAGCTCACGAAAACATCATCGGGACGAAGGCCGATCACCTGCCCCATGGCACGGATGTTGGCAAGCAAATTGGCATGGGTGAGCACCACGCCCTTGGGATCGCCCGTGCTGCCGGAGGTGTACTGAATAAAGGCCACATCCTGCGCCGCCACCGGCACCGGGGTGGGGGAGTCGCGCGACTGCAGCAGTTCCTGCGCGCTCACCACCTTACGCAGTGAGGGCACATGAACCCGCAGCAGCCATGCCACGGCTCGCGCTTCCGGTGTCGTGACCAGCAGGACGGCTTGCGCGTTGCACAAGATGCCGACATGGCGGCGGACGTGTTCTTCCACTTGCGCCAAGTGCGCAGGTGGATAAATGGGCACGGGAATACCGCCGGCACGCAGGATGCCCACATAGACAGGGAAATACTCAGGACAGGTCGGCAACATGATGGCCACTGCTTGTCCTGCTTCAAGCCCGCGCTGTTGCAGACCTGCGGCTACCCGTTCAGATCCCTCCGCCAGATCGCGACAGGTGATGGGCTGTTCGCCACTTTCGCTGATATGGATGACCTGGATGCGGTCTGGCTGTCGGCGCACATGCCAGTCGATCACTTCGAGCAAGGTGGTGGCCTCGGCCGCTTCCTCTCTCGCCGATTCCAAAGGTGCTACGGCCGGTCTCGGCGCCTGACGTGCCGGCCCGCCGGTCCCCTTCTGGATGGCCTCGAGTAGGTCGCGGGGCGTTTCGGCGCGGGCCAGCGTGTCCTGCGGCAGGTCAATACCGAACGCACGCTGGATCCGCAAGATCAGTTCTACTCGCGCCAAGCTGTCGAACCCAAGCTCCTGATCGAGCGAGCTGTCCAGCCTGATGGGCCGGGCCGGGCCGCTTTGCCGGTGGAGCTCAGCGAACAGGGTGCGAACAATGTCCAGCAACTCGGAGGCAAGTTCGGGAACCGATGTGGTTTCGGTCTGCCCATGCGCTGTGTTCACGGCTGCTCTCCGGCTGAACGGCCTCTGCCCCGCGTCATACCGGGGACAGATGCCCGACGTATAGCTTGAGAATGTGTTCCGCGAAACGACGCTCGATCACCGGACGCTTCAGTTTGAGCGTGGGCGTGAGCAAGCCGTTGTCAATGGTCCAAGGCTCGAGCGTCACCCAGCAGCGACGGACCTGAGCATACTCAGGGAAGCGTGCCAGGGATTGGCGGCAGAGGTTCTCGAGATGCTGCTGGAGACGCCCATCGGCCAGCGCGGCGGAATCCTCCGGCAGCAACGACCATCGCTTGGCGAGAGCACCCCAGGCCCGGGAGTTCAGCACCAAGAGCGCGGCCAGATACGGCTTGCCTTCCCCGACCACCATCGCCTGGTCGATCAGCGGGTCCTCGATGAGCGCCATCTCCACATCGTCGGGTGTGACTTTCTCGCCGGTGGACAGGACGACGATCTCCTTGAGACGCCCGACGATGAACACATGGCCGTTTTCGATGCGGCCTTGGTCGCCCGTGTGCAACCAGCCCTCGGCATCGATCGCCTTTGCCGTATCCTCAGGCTGGTTCCAGTAGCCCATCATGACGTTAGGGCCACGCACCAGCAATTCATTCTGCTCACCGATCCTGACCTCAATCCCGGGGAGGGGGATGCCAGCCGATTCCGGCACATTGTCTTCCGGCCGGTTGACAGAAACGACAGGAGCTGCTTCGGTCAGGCCGTAGCCCTGCATCAGAGGCAACCCCAAGCCGACCAAGTACCGAGAGACCGGGACCGACAATGGCGCACCGCCAGACACCGCCAGGCGTAGGCGACCGCCGAAATGGGCCAGAAATGGACGGGCGACTAGGTACTGCAGCACGAGCCGCCACAGGCGCTCCCACCTGCCCAGAGCGGTGCCATGATGATGGCTTGCCTGGAACTGCCTCCAACCAAGCTCCTGCGTCCAGCGGACCAGCGCACGCGTCAGAGCGCCCCGTTCCCCCAGTTGCTGTTGCAGACGCCCGTATATGCGTTCATAGATGCGTGGCACGGATACGAGAATGGTCGGGCGCACTATCGCAAGGTCCTCGACCAGTGTACTGATCTCGCGTGCATAGGCCACGCAACTGCCTGTCAGCATCGGTAGGTAGCACCCGGCGGTGCGCTCGAATGCGTGGGACAGCGGGAGAAACGAGAGAAAGAGATCGTCCGGATCAATCTGCACGTGCCTGACGACGGCTTGTATATCTGAAAGAATATTGGCATGCGACAGCATGACGCCGCGCGGGCGGCCCGTGGTCCCCGACGTGTAGACGATGGTGGCTAACGTGTGCGGATCCTTGGCTAAATTGATCTGAGGAGCGGCCTCGCGCGGCAACCACTGCGCGACGAAGCTGACCCGGATACTGGCATCTGGGACAGGGGGCAACGGCATCTCCAGGCACAGCACGTGAGACAGGTGCGGGAATCGTGTGCGCAGCCCGGCCACTGCAATCCATTGATCGAGGTGGCCGACCAGCAAGAGGCGCGCTCCCGAATCGGCGAGGATGTTAGCGGTGTTCTCTGCATGATCAGCCGTATACAGCGGAACCACGACTAGTCCCAGCGACTGGGCCGCCAGATCAAAGCAGACCCAGTCCACGCAGTTCCTGAGCAGCAACGCGACACGGTCTCCTGAAACAAGATTTTCTCCGGCAAGCGCCGCCTGCCAGTGCGCGACGAGCCCTTCCACCTCTCTCCAGGAATAACTGCGCCATACCCCAGCTTCACATTGCCGGTAGGCCTCTCGCTCCGGCGAGCGATGGCACCTACATCGCAACAATTCGGGCAGCGTAGTCACGTCGTCGGTGGTAATGCTGTCCGGCGAGGGGTGAACGGCAACGTGCTGCATGTTCTTTCCTTGCGTTTTTCTTGAAATGCCGAATGCTGAGCGATTTTCCGGATCGGCTGTTCAGGAGACGTTCAACCTTTGCTACTATCGCAGGATGATTTGTAGAGAAGTCGGTCCCCTTTGGGAAGAAGTCCCGAATGAGGCCGTTCGTGTTCTCATTCACACCGCGTTCCCCTGCATGATAGGGCGTGGTAAAGAAGGCCTGGATGTGCAGATGCGGGCGATTTGTCACTGTCCAGCAAATTCTTTGCTGTTGTCGTCGATGATGGTCCGGACCTGGACGCACAAAGGTTTCAGGCGGTGCGCGGCTGGCGCGATCGAATGGGCCAGCGTCGAGATGGCGGTGAACATGCGTTTGTGCTCGACATGGATGAGCAATGCCCCATGGTGCCGAGCCCCACGTCGGCTATAGTGTTTGCCGCGCCGCCGCAAGTAACGCCAGAGGTCGCCGCATTGGGAGGCCATCCGCTAAAGCCACAAACCGTCATGGCTGATTCGGCCACTTAGCTGTCTCGTCCTTGTACTTGAAAGAGCAGTGAACCCACCATGAGGCTTCACTGCTCTTTCCAATGCGGTTCATCTCATCTTCGGAGATTTTGTCGACTTCGCCTTTTCTTCCTCCACGTAGATCACGGCGCCTGTGTCGGCATCGATGTGGACCTCCATCACCTTGTTCTCCGCCGTGACGACTTCGACTTCCCACACGAGCTTGTTATGCTTCTTCTCCAGCTCAGCTTCGATGATCTTGCCCGAAACTTTGTCCGACGCCGTTTTGACCGCCTGATCGATCGTCACCTTGGCTGCTGCGGCCATCTCCGCCTTCCCGTTCTTTTCCTTTTCGTCAGCGTAGGCTGCTCCGGCGACGGTAAGTGTTCCGACCGCCAATAAAAGGGGCAAGGCGAACGTGCTTCGTGATCTCTGTTTCATGGTGGCACCTCCCTCTTGTAGTTATCCTCGCAAGACCACCTTATCGGATGTTCTCGCAGACTGTTAAAACCTTTTTCGCACTTTCAAATGGCCCGCAGGATGGTCAAAAAGTCTGTCCAGCGCGGCCGCAGCGAGCGCAGAGGCGAGGGGCATACATTGAGCCGTATGTAGAGCCTCTGTGCGACGCGAGAACAAAGCTGGCGGACTTTTTCACCATTCCTGCTACGCGTTACATTCGAGACCGAGGACTTCCCGCTCCGCCTCCAGCCAATCGTCGAGCGCATAGCCCTGTCGATAGCCACGCTCGGTGTAGAGCTCATAAGCGCGATCGGTGATTCGAGCTTGCATGTCATCAGAAGGAGAAACGGGTTGACTATGGACCGGTTCCTTCCGGGACACAGCCGGCTCCCGGGTTTGAATAGATTCAGGGCTTTTCAGCCTGCGGGGCTCTTTCGTGGCACGTGGTCGCATGATCCGAGGTCTCCTTTCTTCTCTTTACAGGGAGGAATTGCACACGGTTGTCCTCGATACCGCATTACGCGGCATACTGTAGGAAATTCTGTGGCTGAATACCGCACAGGCCAAGACACGCTCTAGGTGCCGTTTATGTCAAAAGCATCATCTTGGAGAAAGGCATCACGCTAGCGAGGCGAATACCCTGCGTTCATCGGTCACGTCACTTCGACTCCTGGTAAGGATCGTCGAAGATGGTCCCACACTCCAGACATCGAACCTTGCCGGTCTGCTTGCCGCCTCTGGTCAGAACGTCTTCAATGAGCCGTTGGTGTGTGCAGCAAACGTTCGCGGTGGTGCGGCTGGACTTCCGACCAGTTTCTTGAATCGTCTGGGTTTCCATAGAGGCCTCCCCTTCTTCGACCGTCAAAGACTCGTCTCCCGACACCTGGTGAGGTTGTTCCATCGAAATACTCCGGCCACATAATATCTCGTGAGACTCTGCGAAAGCTACCCCTAGCACAATGCCCACTTTGGACAGACCTAGCGATTCCCTAGTCCAGAGTGAATATTTACAGAACGTTTACAAAGGAGCCGGCGATGACGAGGAAGCCGCGACCGGGGCGGCGTGAGGGCCTGTACCCGATCCCTCCCGTCGCCATCCCGCGTCACCCGAACCTGCCCCGCTCGACTCAAGTCATCGATCGCGAGAAACACTTGGTTCCACATCAGCTCCGGACAGAGGGTCACCACCTCTGCCATGGAACACTCGGTGCCGAGCTGCTCCAACGCACGGTGCACGCGCACCTTGATCGCCCCGAGTTTCATAGGACACCCCTTTGATGAATTCGACATTCCATGCGGCGCATCGTAGGTGAAAGAGTCGCTGAGAGATACTAGGTAAAGTCTAGGGAATCCCTGATTTATTCCCTGTTTTGTGGGGATTGATCTGGGCTGCGAACCTGTACCCGAAGAAACGACGATCTGCAAATGTCGTCACCGGTTGGAAACCCACCAGTTGGGGGAACAGCTCTTCGCGTTGATCCGAATGTATCTCGCCGAGGAGGGCGCGCAGAGAGTCCTCTCAGGGAGCGTGCCTGCCCCATTGTGAACGTGGGTGCCCTCGTTGCCCGCTTCAGAAACGGTGTGCCCGCCTGAACTTCGAATGAATCAGGCCTTCCCTAGACAGGCGTGGACCGGACATGAGCCGTGTGGATCAGGAGGTTCTGCCGATTGGGTACTCCGACCTTGTCGAAAATGTTCGTCAGGTGATGCCGGACCGTACTGTCGCTAATCGACAACTGGTAGGCGATTTCTTTGTTCGAGAGGCCCTGCCCTACCAACCGGATAATCTCACGTTCCCGCTCCGTCACGGCGTCGAGCCACACCGGCTGTGGTGCGTCGGCGTCGCCCCTCTTCTTGACGGGGGGCCCGAGGCCCAGCCCCACGGCGCCATCCCGTTCTCCATAGGCCTGGGGCTGGGCTTGGGCATACAGCGCCTCAATCACTGCCAGCATGACGGCGGGCGGTTGAACCTTGAGGATGATGCCGTCGACACCGGCGGCAAATGCCTCGCGTGTGCGGGCCTGGTCTTCAAACCCGCATAACAACACGATCTTACTGGTCGGGGCGGACTCCCGAATCTGGTTGATGGTGCCGAAGGCGTCGTGCGCGGTCTCCAGATCCAGGATCACCACGTCTGGTCGTGTCCTGGTGGGGAATCCGTCCGGGATCCTCCACTGGTACGGGGGCACGACCATCTGGACGGTCGCGCAGCCCTCGAGCATTTTCTGCAAGCCCAACCACACGAGCCACTGACGGCTCAGAATCGCGATCATGAGGGATGGACTCGCAGCGCTGGTGTCGGTCATGACATTTCCTTCAGCAAGACGGAAAACTGGGTGGGCTACGGGGCTCCTGCTATGGGTTCGAGGGTAGGTCGTTCGGCAGAACACGACTCAGATATCGCACGAAGGATCACACGGAACGTGACTGCCCCTCCAGCGAGGGCCACGGTCGGTTCAGGCATCTCACCTACTTCTCACTTCGCATCGATCCCCCTGCTGCTGCAACAATTCGGAGAGAGGTGCTATGGAGCCGGTCCCGCAGGGGAAGCCGCGACCGGGACGGCGTGCTGGGCCTGCACCCGATACGTCCTGTCGCCATCCAGCGTCACACGAACCTGCCCGGCTCGACTCAGGTAATCGATCGCGATGAACACTTGGTTCCAGGTGAGCTCCGGACAGAGGGTCAGTACCTCTTCCATGGAGCACTCGGTGCCGAGCTGCTCCAACGCACGGTGCACGCGCACGATGATCGCCGCGAGGATCATGGGACACCCCTCTTGTTGTGAAGTCCACGTTCCATACGGTGCATCGTAGGTGAACGAATTGGGGAGGCATACTAGGCGAAGCCTAGGTGTGCGATGAAATATTACTGGAATGAGTGTACCGAACCGTGTTGGTGACGAACGATGAGGATGTTCAGAGACTCACCAAGCCTTCGCTGACGGCATATCTGGTGAGCTCGGCAACCGAATGGAGATCCAGCTCTTCCATGAGCCTGGTCCGATGGAATTCCACGGTCTTGATGGAGATGTTCAAAATGGAGGCGATCGACCTGACGCCTTTCCCTTCCGCGAGAAGTTGCAGCACTTCCCGCCGGCGTGGCGTGAGGGCAGTCACGGGCCGTTTACCCACAGGCCCCTCGGATAGATGGAGTGTCGTCCCCATCATATCCTTGGTCACCGGCGGCGTCATGTAGTGCTGACCCCTCAGGACTGCCTGAATGGCCTGCTTGAGCTCCGCCGTCGCGGACTGTTTGACCAAATAACCTGAGGCCCCAGCCTTAAAGGCCTCGCTCACATAGGTGGGGGTGGTGTGCATGGTCAAGAAAATCAGTTTGCTGTCCGGCACCAGTTTCGTGAGTTGTCTCGCTGCGTCCAGGCCATTGAGCAGCGGCATGGAAATGTCCAAGAGAATAAGGTCCGGCCTCAGCCTTTTCGCCTCCTCGACCAAGGCTCGGCCATCTTCGACCGTGCCGACCACCTCTCCTAGCTCTTCAACCAATCTTCGGAGACCGGCCAGCACAAGCGAATGGTCATCCGCCATGAGAATGCGAGGACGAGTCACGGTTTCTTCTCCTCGAACGGAATCCAGGCGCAGACCTTGGTCCCATCTGCCGACCTGGAATGGATGTTGAGAAATCCGTTCAGCAACCGCAGCCGTTCCTGCATGCTGATCAACCCCATCCCCTTCTGATGACCGCTCTTGTCGCGCTCGTTGAATCCCTTGCCGTTATCGATCACGGAGAGGCCGATCCCTTTCGATGAGCCGCTCAGCTTGACCAATACCTCTGTGGCCTTCGCATGCTTCACGACATTTTGAAGACTCTCCTGGAACACGCGAAAGAGGCAGAGGGACCAATCAAGCGGAATCGAACTGGGAAGGTCTTCGGCTTTCACGCTGATACGGAGCCCTGTCCGCTCAATCGCCTTGTGAATATGGTCCTCGATAGCCGCTTGCAGCCCCGCATGTCGCAGCAGAGGCGGGTGCAGCCTGTAGGCTAAATCGTGAAGGTCTTGGGAGAGCTGCGTCAATTCTTCTCGAACCGGCTCCAAGGCTTTGGCGATCAACTCGGGCAAGAGAGGCGGATGCCGTTGGAGTGATGCCACGTCGAGCACCAGTGCGGCCAGCCGCTGGCTGAAGTCATCGTGCAGATCACGGGCGATCCGCTGACGTTCGCTGTCTTGAGCCCTAAGGAGCAGCGACGCCAGGTCTTGGAGTTGTACCTGTGACTGCTGTAACTCACGTTGATTCCGACGGAGTGCCTCCTCCGCCTGCTTGCGCTCCGTGATATCTACTGCAAGGCCACCGACGTAGCGCTTTCCAACCGCATCCTGAAAAGGAAATTTGTGACTCAACCACCAGGATCGGCTACCATCCGGATTGTTGGCTTCCTCGACCACTTCGATCACGGAGCCCTGCCGTAAAACTACCAAGTCGTTCTCCCTGAACTGCTCAGCGACCTTCGGGGGCCATAGTTCGAAGTCCGTCTTGCCCATCCAGTCATCAAAGTGAACGCCAAACCGCCGTTCATAGCTCGGGCTAAGATACACGTGCCGTCCCTCGGCATCCTTCATCCAAGCGATCGTCGCGCTGTTGTCCAAAAATGCCGCGGTGAGAGCTTCCCGCTCTCGCAAGGCCTGTTGCACCTCCTTGCGCTCGGCGATCTCCACTTGCAGCCGTTCGTTCGACCGCATGAGTTTGGCCGTCCGTTCCGCTACGCGATGCTCCAGTTCATCGTGGAGCCGGCGTAGCGCCTCCTCCGCCCGTTTGCGTTCGGTGATGTCCGCTTCAGATCCCACCATGCGAACCACTCGTCCCTGTTCGTCCCAGACGGCGATCCCGCGGTCGCTGACCCAGTAATACGTTCCGTCCTTGCGCCGTGTACGATATTCACAGTCAAACGCAGGTATCTCCTTGTTGAAATAGGATTGCACCGTTGCCATCACCCGTGAGGAGTCTTCCGGATGGATCCGAGACGACCATTCAGTCTCGTCCACACCGATCTCCTCTTCGCGGTAGCCACGCACCTGCTTCCACCGCGCGGATAAGAACACGGTATGCCTAGTAACGTCCCAGTCCCATATTCCATCAGTTGTCCCTGTCGCGGCGAGCTGCCATCGTTCTTCACTCTGACGCAATGCTTCTTCCGCCTGTTTGCGTTCGGTGATATCGGTCGAGACGCCAAGCACCTGGTTCGCCCGTCCGTCCATACCGATGATCGGGCGTTTGATGGTTTGGAGCCATCGCTTCTTCCCTGCCGCGTCAGTAATGACTTCCTCCGGGATGAACCGCTCCCTCTTCGAGTCCATCACCTCACGGTCCATCTTGAGGAAAAATTCAACCTCGGTCCTGTTCGGGTTGAAGTCCGCATCGGTCCTTCCGATGAGGTCTTCGATCGTGGTGCCATAAGCGTCGGCGACGGCTTGGTTTACCAGAGTAAATCGTCCGTCCCGATCCTTGGCAAAGATAAAGTGGGGATCGATGTCGATCACCTGCCGGAGAAAATCGCGCGAGCCTCGAACAGATTCCTCATCCTTCTTTCGTGTTGTGCGAGCGCTTCTCGGACTGCGGGGTGTCTTTCTCTTGAGTGAAGATTTCTTCTTGATCGTTTTCGGTGCCATGGCGAGGCCGCAATTCTAGGCCTCTGGGTAAGCGCCTAGCAAGAGCAACGAGCCGCCGAACGCCTGGATTAGTGAGGCTCCCGTAATACTTGCACGCATGACTAGGACAATGCCTAGTATGGGAAGATCCATAGCGGTGTTGTCGCCCAATGCACCAGTCTCTTGCGTAGCATTGAGGACTTTATCATCACCGCGCCCCTGAGCACCCATCCTCTGGAGGACACCAGGGAATTTCCTGCAGCGTCTTGCACCAGTTGCACAGTTTC
>JARFPM010000162.1 GCA_030444405.1 Nitrospira sp. | reverse complement strand
TCCGAAGGAACTGTGGAACATTTCGGTGGCAAACACCTGGGTCCTGGGGGCACTGGCACAGTATCCCGTCAAATACGCAGCCAGCGTAAAGAAGCATCCGAATCTCGAACCGGGAGCGGAGGGGCCGAAGTGAATCAGTCGAATCTTGCCGATCAAGTCAGCATGACAGCCAGAAACAACTTGATGGCTGTTCTCTGTTTCCCGCATTGCCATGCACGCGCCTAACAAACGGTTGCAGCGGACGGCGCTGATGCGCCGCCGCTGAACCGTAGCGTTAGGAGGTACGCAGTTGAACGACCGTGCGGGAGTTCTTGGAAGGGGGGATGTCGAGGCGGAGCGTCCGATTCGGAGCTTGGCTCGAGAGGATCGGTGATCCCGGGAAAAGGTTGGGGTCGGATCTTGAATCGTGCATGACCAGGGAGAGTAATTGCGAGCTTGCCACTAAATGCTCTCGTTGGGGGCTATGTTCGCCAGCCACAGTTCTTTTCACTACAAGCAGGATCATGAGCGGACTTGACTGTAACTCCTCCGTGCCCCATCAGAGAGAGGCTACGGACATCATTATTGCTTCTGACGTTTAACCCAGGGGTGGAGGGATCACGCGTGGCTGGAGTGAGAAGCACAGAGCGCTGTCGATGGTCGTCTGGTTATTCGTAGACCTCGCGCCGATGCGCGATCCGCACGATGCTCACCAGCTTTACTGTTTCATCGATGAGGTACACCACTCGCCAGTCTCCGATCCGAATACGCCACTGATCCTTGTACCCCTTCAGCTTTTTACACCCTGCTGGTCGTGGGACATCGGCTAACGAGTCAAGCTTACGAACCACCCGAGCGAGCACGAGATCCGGCAATGCGTTGAGCTCTTTTCGTGCAGAAAACTTGACCTCAACCGAGTACTTACCCACGCAGGCGCCCTTGTTTGATCAGGTCAGCTTTGATCTTTTGAAACGGAATGCCCTTTTCGTTGCGGCGAGATTCCCCAATCAATCCATCCCAAAAGTCTTCTAAGATCGCTCCGTGCTTTTTTAGGTCGATTTGCACAGCAATTTTGTGCCCTTTCTCATCCGTGACAAACTGAATTCCAGCCATCGTACTCGTTCCTTTCCTGAAGTTCCTAGGAATATTCTACCCGCCTTCACCGCCTCCAGCAATCATATCGCGAGGGAGAACCTGGTTCTATCTATGGCTGATTCTGCGCCGACGAACGGTAGGTGAAGTAGAGGATGATGCCGGCTAGGACCGAGACGAGAATCCCAAATCCCATCTGTGCACCGAAGCTCACTGGGCCTACGTAGATCTTGTACAGTTGCAAGAGAACAACGGGCAGGCCCACCGCCAGCGCAAGAGCGATGATGTGCCGTCGCTGATAGATCGGTTCACCCGGTTTTCTCCGGCCAATCGCCACGTCGTTACTCTTCGATGGTTGAGATATCCCCTGGGTCTTGCCCGAGCTCTTTCGCTTTGAGTACTCGCCGCATGATTTTTCCGGACCGAGTTTTGGGGAGTGAAGACACGATATCAATTTCAGACGGGACGCCGATCTTGCCTAATTCATGCAGGACCTGATCTTTGATTGACTTGATCAGCTCCGGACTTTCCTGCTCTCCCTGTTTCAAGATGATAAAGGCCTTAATGGATTCACCGACCGTCTTATGCGGTTTGCCGATCACGGCGGCCTCCGCGACGGCATGGTGACTGACCAACGCGCTTTCCACTTCAGCAGTGCCGAGCCGATTGCCCGCGACTTTGATCACGTCATCCGCGCGGCCCATGAACCAGAGGTAGCCGTCTGCATCCTTATGGCAGATGTCACCGGCGGTATAGCAGTTGGGGATGGTGAACCAGTAGGTCTTATAACGCTCAGGGTCCTTGTAAATGGTGCGCATCATGGATGGCCAGGGTTTCTTGATGATGGCAAAGCCACCGGCGTTTGCGGGGAGACTGTTTCCCTCGCGATCGACGACATCGGCTTCAATGCCAAGAAATGGGCGCGTGGCCGAGCCGGGTTTCAGCGGTACGGTGGGAAGCGGGGTAATCAGAATCGATCCCGTTTCTGTTTGCCACCAGGTGTCCATGATCGGTTTGTCCCCGCCCGTCACGCGGTGATACCATTCCCAGGCTTCTGGATTGATCGGTTCTCCGACCGTCCCGAGAATACGAAGCGTCGAGAGATCGAATTTCTTCGGCCAATCTTCCCCGTAGCGCATCAGCAGTCGGATGGCGGTCGGGGTCGTATAGAAAATCGAGACCCCATACCGTTCGATGAGATCCCACCAGCGTCCAGGATTGGGATAATCCGGTTTCCCTTCTGCCGTCAGAATCGTGGCACCATTGAGCAGCGGGCCATAGACGATATAGCTGTGACCTGTGACCCATCCCGGGTCCGCCACGCAGAAATACACGTCATCATCTTTCAGGTCGAACACGTACTTCGTCGTGGTATAGGTGCCGACCATATACCCTCCATGGACATGGACGACCCCTTTGGGTTTGCCGGTTGTCCCGGACGTGTAGAGGATATAGAGCGGTGCTTCGGCGTCCAGCTGTTCTGCTTCGCAAACCGGTCGCTCACGCTCGATCCACTCCTTCCAGTCAATTTCCTTTGGGGTGGAAAGGGGCGGACCTTGGATCTCGCGGCGTACGACGACGACGTGATCAACCGTGGGGCAGGTCTTGAGAGCTT
>JARFPM010000161.1 GCA_030444405.1 Nitrospira sp. | reverse complement strand
CATCACGCAATCCATCGACGGCATCCTTAATCGTACCGATCACGGACCCGAGCGCAATAACGGCCGTGTCGGCATCGGTCATTCGATAGGCCGTGCAGAGACCTCCAGACGTACGGTGGAATTGCCGTTCGAATGAGCCAGCGATTTCCGGTACGAGCGTCAACGCGCGAAGGTGCTGCCAATGCGCCAGATACTTCACCTCGGTGAAGGCTTCCGGTCCCACCATCGCCCCGATGGAAATCGGTTCGCTCGGGTCGAGGACTTGGACCGGCGAGAAGGGGGGAAGAAATGCGTCGACCAGAGTCTGGTCAGGAAGATCCACTGGCTCAAACGCATGTGTAAGAATATACCCATCCATGCAGACCATCACCGGACAGCTCAGTTCCTCCGCCAACCGGAAGGCTTGGATGTGGAGATCGGCCGCTTCCTGGTTTGTTTCCGCATAGACCTGAATCCAGCCCGCATCTCGCAGGGCCATGCTGTCGGAATGGTCGTTCCAGATGTTGATCGGCGCGCCGACCGTGCGGTTCGCGATCGTCATGACGATCGGCAAACCAAGCCCGGCTGCGTTGTACACCGCCTCGGCCATAAACAGGAGACCTTGGCTGGTTGTGGCCGTGTAGGTCCGCGCGCCGGCTGCCGACGCGCCGATCAGGACGCTGAGCGCCGCAAATTCAGACTCCACATTCAGGTATTGGCAACGGCCGACGTCGCCCTGTTTGACCATGCGTGACAGCCGCTCCACGATGTGGGTCTGCGGTGAGATCGGATAGGCGGCAATGACTTCCGGTCGACACATCACGACCGCTTCGGCAACCGCCTGCGATCCTTCAATTTGTGCGCGCACGGTGCGAACCACTCCCTTCTTGAGCCAGACCAACGATGACATGATCGTAGCCGTCTTGGGCGGCAGCGGCATTCGCGTCGCCCAGAGCTCCGGGAAACTTCTGGCGCATCGCAGACTGAACTGCTACCAGCCCGATCACTCCTGTCATCGCGGCAAACGCACCCAGCAATGGAGTATTCGCGACCGAGCGTCTCATGTGCTTCAACCCAATGTCCGAGGCTGGTACGACGCACACATGACCGCTCGGGAGCGACTTGAGAAATTCGCCGATCCCTAACTCAGCCGGCGAGAAGGTTGAATTGATGAGGACGTAGCCCTCCGCTGCCAAGCCTGTAAGGAGCGCAACCTGATGGAGCAGGGTCGGATCCTGCACGATCACAACGTTGGGATTCGTCACCGCCTCGCGGGTACGGATGGATTGTTCATCGATGCGGCAGAAGGCCATGACCGGCGCCCCCATCCGCTCCGAGCCAAAGCTGGGGAAAGCCTGAGCATGCTTGCCATCGGCAAAGGCGGCCATGGACAGCAGCTCTGCTGCCGTTACCACTCCTTGTCCGCCTCGACCATGAATGCGAATCTGTACCACGTCTTCGGGTTCCTATGCTCGCTGCATCTGGAAGCGACGGCCTTCCCTTCTCTTTCTCTTCAGCGCCTCGGGATCGCGAGATGCCAGACCCCGCATCTCATTCATCGAGCCAACCATCGGATATAAAGTAGGACGTGCTGCTTCTCTTTCTCCGATAACGTCCATTTCCAGGCCCCCATCGCGGTGCCTCGCTCACCTTCATGAATAGTCTGTGCCAGCTCGGCATCGGACTTCTTCTGAACAGCAGGACTGGTAAGGTCCGCCGGCGGAGGGGTCACGTCAAAGGCCTGTCCTTTCCCCTGTTCACCATGGCAGAACCGGCAATATTGCTCGTAGAGACGCTTGCCTTCCCGGAGATCGTAGTGTTCGCGTAGCGCCTTCTCACTGCTCTTCTGCTCCGACGCAGCGTACGCCAAGTTCACGCACCACAGAGCCATCAAGAGCAACCCAACCCTGGATATGAATGACATACTCCTCCACCTCAATCTGACCACGTCTAGCACTTCCACCGCGCAATCATTGTGCCATCGAGACAAATCCTAGTTGGTTTGCTGCCAAGACGAAAGGTATTGAAAGCACTGACTTTCATAGTGCCTACTGTTCGCCCTTGTGTCGAGATTGGGAAAAACTCCACGAAAGGCCCGCTGATCACTGTCGCGGAATGCTACAGCTGGTGTAGGAGAGATCTGTTTCGGCAGGTCAGTCTCGCTTCCCACCAGACTAATACATGCTCACGCCGGTTGTCGATTTAGTTTCAATCGCTGCTGAATCCAACCGATTGTATAACTCATTAGGTTCCCGATGGCGAACCAATGCAGCCCTCCAAAGAGCGCAGTCAGAATGAAGGCTCTCAAGTTGACCCCTTGATGCCCGTAGTACCACAGGGCGGTCCAGGAATCGGTCAGGCTGGTGAGGAGTCCAATCTTTCCTTCGATTTCGAACGCCAAGGGAACGGTCGGAGCATCAAGGATGAAGAACAGAAAATAGGCGAATACTGACTGACCTTCGGTATTGACATGGCAGTAGAGAAACACAAGGAACGAAGCAAACGAATGGATCACGAGGAGGGTTGTGCCCAAAACCACGCCATCCTTCATCGTACGATTCATCATGGAGATCTTTTTCCGCGTCAGATTTCTTCGGCACCGCCCCTACCTTGCCAGACTGCTTAACAGATTCGCGGCAGTTGCTCGCCTGAGAGTAGATCGAGTACACGGTGCGTGCCGACAACAGTCCGTAGAACGACCATGGAAGGATCGCGG
>JARFPM010000096.1 GCA_030444405.1 Nitrospira sp. | reverse complement strand
GATTCTTTCTCGCCATGTCGATGATCTGCGCACGGTCCGGCGCTCCTGCCAATGAAGCCTCTGCCGTTCCGGCAACGCCGGGCAGTGCAGATATCGAAGCTTCGGCAGACATCTGCTCCGTCGTCGAACCCAACATGGCCAGCAACGGGCGAACCACGAACAACAGAATCACCGTAAACAGAAGGATTCCGACACCATAGCGAAGATAAGGCAACCATGGCTTCGGACCATCCGTCACGGCTTCTGCGGTCGCACCCTGCGGCTCTTCCGATTCTGCACCGAATTGAACGTTGACGACTTGAACCTGATCCTGCCGCTCCGCCGAAAAGCCCATCGCTTTCTTGACGATATCCTCAATCCGCTTGAGGTCTTCTTCCGAGCGTGGGATGTATTTGCGTGCGGCAGCCGGCGTATCCATGGACTGTCCCTCACCGGTTTTGGCTGTTTCATAGGTTCCATCGACCAGCACTGCCACGGACAGTTGCTTAATGGCACCCACCGGCTCGACGATTTTCGAAACCGTGCGACTAATCTCGTAGTTGACCGTTTCGTTTTTCGTCAGACTGTTGCTCGAACTGGTTTGCGGGGGCTCCTGATCCGTTCCCGGCGGGACATTCGACTGCACACCCGGGACGCCGCCGCTGACGCCATTAGTCCCATTGGCCTTTTCTTGCCCTCGCTGTTCACTCCTCACCACCTGGCTGTTCGGATCATACCGCTCCTCTGTCGTCTCGACCTTTCGAAAATCCACCACGCTGGACACACGCACCACAGCCTTGTTGGATCCGACGATCCGTTCCAACATCGTTTGGATACGCGTTTCCACGTCCTTTTCGATAGTGCGCTGATATTCGAGCTGTGCATTGGTCAACCCGGCGCTTTCGTCCGTCATAGTGGATGACAACATACGGCCGTGCCCATCCACCACGGTCACTTCGCGGGCCTGCAGGCCTTCCACGCTGCTCGACACCAGATGAATGACCCCTTGCACCTGCGCCTGCGTCAACTGTTGTCCGTTGCGAAGAGAAACGACCACCGACGCCCGCGCTTTCTCCTGTTCGCTGGCGAAGAGCCGCCGTTCCGGAATCGCCAGATGAACCCGCGCTCGTTCGACTTCCGGCAACTGCGCAATGGTTCTCGCCAACTCACCCTGTAAGGCACGACGATAGTTGAGCTTCTGAACGAATTCTGACATGCCGATCGACGTCCGATCAAAAATCTCGAAGCCGACCCCACCTCCGCGGGGAAGCCCTTGGGTCGCCAGTTGCAGCCGTAGGTCGTGGACTTGGGCGCTGGGAACCAACACCGTCGATCCACCGCCGGTTGTTTCGTACGGCACCTTCGTCTCCTTCAGCTTATCGATGATGCCGGCTGCGTCTTCCCCGCTGAGATTCGTAAACAACACCTGCATGTCGGGTTGCTGCGTCCATAGCGCGAGCGCGATGAGGCCCGCCACCGACCCGGCCAGAGCGATGAGGATGATCAACCGCTGATTGATGGAGAACTTGGAAAACATTCTAGCCAGTCCCCTTCATCGCGTCTGACCGGTTACACCTGCATCCGTTGAATTTCTTCATAGGCCGCGACCAGTTTGTTCCTGATCTGCATCATCAATTGGAAAGACACGTCTGCCTGCTGCAGCGCGACCATCGTACGGTGAAGGTCCTGCGTTTCGCCCGTCATGAGGGCATCCACCGCTCGGCCGGCTTCCAACTGCGTGTCGTTGACCTTTCCGATCGCAGACTTGAGGGAATCCAAGAACCCGGTGGCGCCGGCCGTTCCTGCCGACCCGACCGGCGCTGCATCGACAATGGGAGAGAGACCGGATGTCGGACCGTAAATCTGACTCATCATCACCTCCCGATTTCCAGTGCCTTGTTCCACATGGCACGGGTTGCGTTGATGGCTTGGACATTGGCTTCGTACGCACGCGATGCGCCGATCATGTTCACCATCTCTTCCATGACATTCACGTTGGGAAGACGCACGAACCCTTTGGGATCGGCATCCGGATGATGGGGGTCATAGATGAGTTGTCCGGGTTTGGAATCCTCCACCACTCGCGCGACCGAGACCCCTTCGAGGGCGTGCGCCGACGGCCCCACCGCGACTTGCCGAAACGCCCGCTGAAATGCGCTCGGAACCGCCGTTGAACGAAAGACGACATCCCGCCGCTTGTATGGACCGCCCCCCGGCGTTTTCGTCGATTGGGCATTGGCAAGATTGCTCGCAATCACATTGAGTCGCCGTCGCTGAGCATCCAAACCTGACACCGATACGGCTAGACTGTCTGACATCTCCATGATGCACCTCCTGGGTACCAGCTCGTTGACATCGGGCATCAACCGGCTCGCCGGCCGGGGCAGCTCAACAGCTATGGGTTATCTCGCATCTCGTATCGCGCTCAGCAACCCTCTGAATTTGGCGGCCAGTATCGTGGCAGCTGCGTTGTACTGCATGGCGTTCTCGGACAATTTGGCCATCTCCAGTTCGAGATTGACGGAGTTGGCGTCGAGCGGGAGATCGCCGGCGGGGACTTCATTGAGTTTCCCCGTGACTGCCTGAACACCCTGCGGCCCGTGAACGCCGAAATGTCGAGACTGAGTCGCAGCCATGACGATCGGCGGGCGTCCCTTGTGGGCCGACTGCAATTGGTCCATAAAGGTCAACTCCGACGCGCGATACCCCGGCGTTTCTTCATTGGCTAAGTTCGATGCGATCACGCGTTGTCGCGCACTGCGAAGGTCGAGGCTACGTTCCAACAGTCGAACGGTTCGGTCAAAAATCGTCATAACCCTGCGCTCCTTTCGGTGTGCAGCGACGTACCATTTGCCCTTTTGGCTGCAACCCTAATGCCTACCAAAACACTCACGCCCCGCCCCATGCTGTGGATCCATACAAGCCCCCTGGCTTTTGCTATCCATGCCGGTGCCCCATGGTCTATATCGACTTGCGCCGGCATGAACTTGCCGACCGGCAATTCTTGCCGCCCTTACTCCGCGGGGATCGAACAGGGTCGTTCACTCTCTCGATACTCTCGCAGTTTATTGCGTAACGTACGAATGCTGATGCCCAGCTCCTTCGCCGCGTGAGTCCGATTGTCCTTCACTCGTGCCAGTGTCTTAAAAATCAGCTCCCTCTCCATTTCCCACAGGGATCCGTTGGCCGGCTGCTGCGGACGGGCAGGCTGGGCCAGCGCTTCTCCGCTCTGTTCAGGAGGACAGTGTTCGGGAAGGATAGGGCCATGCCCCGCCAGCAAAACGGCCCGTTCCATCACGTTCTCCAGTTCACGGACGTTTCCTTTCCATGGCAACCGTCGCAAGTGCGCGCTCGCACTCTCCGACAGCGTCGGTGGCGTCAGACCGTTCCTCATGGCCGACTGGCTCACAAAATGCCGCGCGAGCAATGGAATATCGATCGTGCGTTCCCGCAGCGGTGGAATCGTGACTGGGAAGACGTTCAAACGATAGTACAGATCCTCCCGAAAGCGTCCTTGCTCGACTTCTCGATAGAGCGCCCGATTTGTCGTCGCGATCACACGAATATTGACTGAAACCGGATCACGCCCGCCAATCCGATCCACCTCACGTTCCTGCAGCACGCGCAACAATTTTGCCTGGAGGTTCAGATTCATTTCACTGATCTCGTCCAGGAGCAATGTGCCGGTATGAGCCATCTCGAACTTGCCGATCTTTCTGATCAACGCACCAGTAAACGCGCCGCGCTCGTGGCCGAAGAGCTCGCTCTCGAGCAACCCATCCGGCAAAGCCGCGCAATTGACCGCAATGAACGGCCGATGCGCCCGCGGGCTCCGATTATGGATAAACCGGGCCAACAGCTCTTTTCCGGTGCCGCTCTCCCCCTGAATCAGTACGGTGGCTTGGCTGGAAGCTACCCCTTCGACGGTACTGAGGAGCCGGATCATCCCTGGGTCTTGGGTTAATAGGGCTCGGTTTTCCGTTGGCTGGGGCGGGTGACCAGTGATGCTCCCTTCTTCCCGTCCCGGCTTGAGATTCGCGATGACTCGTTCCAGCACGTCCATTGAAAATGGTTTCAAGAGATACTCGCTGGCACCCAGCTTCATGGCCTCGACGGCGGTTTCTATGGCCCCATAAGCCGTCATAAGAACGATCGTGGCTTGAGGAGCACGGGCCCTGACCTCCTTGATCAATTCGAGACCGTTCAGACGAGGCATTCTGAGGTCGGTCAGCACCATCCAGGGACGAAAACGGGTAATCCGTTCGATGGCATCCATTCCATCGACCGCCCCTTGCACGGAATAGCCGAGTCGCTTGACCGTCTCCATTAGTGCGGTCCTCATCGACGGGTCGTCATCGACGATGAGAATGCGCTCGCTCTCGTCACCACTTTCAGAAAAAAAGCTACTCTTCTCACGGTCATTCATGAGACCACTCCTCCGCCAACGCTACTTCGTGCTCAACAGGGTGAGCGTCACCGGATTCAGACTCGTTCCGCGCTCGGACTGGCACCTCAGTTGGATCTCCGCCTATCGAAGGATGAGGCAGAATAATCGAACAGGAGGTGCCTTGCCCGAGCGTGCTCTCGACCTCGATCCGTCCTTGGTGCGCTTCGACGATCGAATGGACAATCGCCAGGCCGAGGCCGGTTCCCTCCTCCTTCGTCGTAAAGAACGGATCGAATATGCGCGAGCGATGGGCCGGGTCGATGCCGATGCCGGAGTCGCATACGGTCAGACGAACAGCGGGCATGCTAGGTACCTGGGGCGTTTCCTGATGGAGACTGATCGACAAGACACCTCCATTCGGCATCGCCTGAACTGCATTGACGACTAAGTTCACGAGGACTTGCTTCAGCTGTCCGTCGTGACACCAGATCACACCGACCTCCCGCCCGATGTCCACTCGGATTTCCACCGGTACCTTGGTGATCGCATGGGCGGCCAACTTGATCGACTCGCCGATCAATGGCTCGGCCAAGTGCCAACCACGGGCCATGCGGACGGGCCGCGTGTAAAGCAAGAGATTGGCCAGCAAGCGATCCATCGACTGGACAGCCTGCGAGATCTGCTGCGCGTAGCGTTTAGCGGACGACTGCTCGCCGAGATCGCGCTGCAGCATGGACGCGAAAAGCTCCACGCTGCCCAATGGATTTCTGATCTCGTGGGCGATCCGACCGATCAGCTCTCCCATGGCCGCAAGTCTGTCCTTGCGATGAAGCTGTTCTTCAAGCTGATAGATGCGAGTGATGTCCTGAAACAGAATGAGGTGGCCGGAGCGCTCTCCGGAATCGTTGCGGAGCGGAACCCGGCTAATGGAGACGACCGCCTGTCCGATGCGTTGCGGCCGATCGCACAGGCCGAGGCCTGGCCCCGCCAATACGTCCGAGGCACGACGGTTCCGCAGTTCGGCATCTGTGGCGCCCAGTAGCGCCTCAGCGGCGCGATTACTGCGATTGATCGTCCCGCAATCGTCCACCACCAACACCCCCGTGGACAACGACTCAAGGATCCCATCCAGATGCACGCGCATGGCCTCGTTGTCGCAAAGCTGGCGGCGAAGCGCCTCGTTGCTCTGCGCCAACTCCAGATCCATCTGTTCCACGCGTGCCGTGAGCGCGCTGTATGACTGCTGCAACGTTTGAGCGGCCTCATCAAAACTTCTGAACGCGGCGTGCAGCAGCTCCCGTTCATCCGGATGCCTGGTCACGGCATTCGTCATAGTCCCTCCGATCTTCCCGAACGACCGACCGCTCGCAAACTCGTTTTAAGGGACGACGACAGTCGATTCAGCATCGGATCGTCCGTGACATCGAGCTCGGCCAGCGCGACGGTGGCACGATCGTATTGTTTCAAAGCCGTCCAATGCTGTGCTGTTTGCAGACGCGCCCAATCGGCGTGAGACGCTGACGGCTTCTTCTCCAGCACCAATTGATAGGCAGCGATAGCCCGCTCGTGTCGATTCAATCGCGACAAGGTATCCGCATAGGCTACGAGTGTATCGGACGATTGCGTCGCGCCGGCTTTGAACGCCTCTTCGTAGGCCAGTGCGGACTCATCCAGTTTTTCCAGTTCTCCCAGCGTTTTAGCCAACTGGACATACATGGCCGGTCGTTCAGGATGAACGGGATGGCGCAAGAGCCACGTACGGCACAGATGGAGAAGTCCTTGCAGATCCCGCTGTTGCCGCATGGCATCGATCAGAAGGTGCACCACCTCCCCTTCGTACTTTCCGAGAGGGAACTGAAACCGGTACCGCTCCAGCACTTTTTGGGCGGCCTGAGGATCCCGCTGATCCAGATAGATCTTTCCAAGGCCGATCAAGGCAGCTTCGAGCAAAGCCGAATCGCTGTGCGATCTAATGACCTGCTGATGCAGCCGTATGGCTTCCGCCGCGAAGCCCAGACGCCGGTGGGATTCCGCTATGTCAAGCAACAGAGGGGACCGCGCATAGTGTTGTTCAGCCATTGTCCCATGTCGGTGAAACAGGCTGACGACCGTCAGGTCGTCTCGCGATGCGATCGCCGCCTCGATCCACGGTATCAGGAGGGCGGACAGTCGCTCCGAGGCTTTCATGGACCATGGATCGTTCTTGGTGGTGGCTCGAAGCGTGATCTCCTTGTAGCTGCGAAGCGCTCGATTCATGTCGCTCGCGTTTTCGTACCCTTTGCCAAGGTAATACAGGGCCTCGCTTCCCAGGGGGCTACCTACCTCTCGACTCGCAATCTCTTCCAGCAGCGATCGGTAGGAGGCCTCGGTCTGGTCCGGTACCGGCACATCGTGGATCATGGCGCTGACCGTGAGCCCGAGCGAATTGCTTCCGGCCGGCAACATGTTCTCTGCGCGAAGGGCGGCGAGCCGGAGTTTGGCCGTCGTATCCAACGCGCCGGTCGGATAGAGCGAGGAAATCAGAGCATAGACGAACTCAGCGAGCGGCTGCTTGGCACTCGCCCGCAACCCCTCGGCTACGTGGAGCAGAGCCGTCGGCGCATACTCATGGCGGGGATAGAGATTGTAAAAGAGCAGCATCAGTTCTCGAGCGGAAGCCTCATGATGCAGTTTTACCTGTGTGACGGCATACTGCTGAAGAGACAACGGATCCCCTCGCAGGAGATGCGGCCATCGCCGATAGCCGATATCGTAGATCGGCTGCGCATCAGAAAATCGTTGCTCTCTGAACAGCGCATGGGCCAACCCTAACGTCGCTCCTTGGAGCAACCGCTCGTCCTCACTTCGCTTTCGCACGCCGGCAAACGCATGCCCGGCATCGCTCCATTTCCCCATGGCCATGAACGTATGACCAAGACCCAGCAATGCCCGATTCCCATCGAAGGGAATATTGACGGCATGGGCCATGGCTTGCTCGTAACAGGCCTGTGCCTCTTGGAACGCACCTTGCTCGAAATACAAATCCGCGATCCGCCATTCTGCTCTCCGGGCGTTTGCCGATTGCGGATGCTCCCGAAGGAGTCTTTTGTACTCCAGAATCGCCTCGGGCCTGGTTTGCCCCGAGGCATCATCCTGCAACAAAAGCTCGATCAAGAAAGCTTTCGCCGATGGAACCAGTGGGCTTTCAGGATGTTCTTTGACGATCTTCCCGAAGAAGCGTTGCGCCTGCGGCCATGCTTTCTTCCTGTACGCGGCCAGGCCTTCTTGCCAGGCCAGACCGTCAATCCCCGAAGATTGGCCTTCCTGACGAGGCCCGTCATCGGGCAGAGGAGGTAGAAGTCGTTCAACCGGTACTGGATTCCATATCGAAGTCGCTCGTTCGGTTGCTGCTGCGACCGAGCTATTGGGAGAGGGATGAAGTGGAGCCTCCGCGATCGCCGGCGTGGAGAACGACATCCAGGCGGCAATCGAGCATAGTAATCGACGATATCGTAGGCAGCATCGATGCACGGCGATAGGGCATCAGCAAAGCTCATGCCCCGTACGCGCGTAGAAAACTCGCAGGAAATCAGGAGAGTTATCCAGAGAAATCGCGAGTCTGGATGGATCGTGTCAGGATTGGCGTCGGCTAGGGCGATAGGTCGTCAATCTTTTGACTGGAAAGCCGTGGCCATAACGGGAGGGTTTCCAGGTTGGAGCGTGGATCAACCCCCTTGCGCTTCAGCTTTTCAACCAACGTCGTCCGGTTCAGATGGAGCAGTTGTGCTGCCCGCGAGGTGACGCCGTTGGCTTTGCGCAGAGCTTCCATGATGAGATGCTTTTCATACTGCTCCACCTCTCTGGAAAGATTGATGCCGTCCTCACTGAACCGGATGAACTGTTCCTTGAGCTCGGAGCCCGACGCCCTCCGGCAGATTTTCTCGGGTAGATCTCCGATGGAAAGAACTCCGTGCTTCTTCAGCACGACCAACCGCTCGATCATGTTCTCTAACTCCCGAATGTTGCCGGGCCAGTCGTACTCGGTCAACATATCTAGGGCGTCGGGGGTAAGGCCGGAAACCTGAGTGTGCTTGCTTTGATTGAAGCGAGTGAGAAAATGGTCGATCAGGAGCGGAATGTCGCTCCGGCGTTCTCGTAGCGGAGGGATCACGATGGGAATCACATTGAGCCGATAGAACAGGTCCTTGCGAAATCGTCTTTCCTCAACCAGCGTTTCCAAGTCCTGATTGGTCGCGGCAACGATGCGCACATCCACATGAATCGTCCGATTTCCTCCCACTCGTTCGAATTCCCGTTCCTGTAACACCCGAAGCAGCTTCACTTGCAGCGGCAGGCTCATTTCGCCGATTTCATCGAGAAAGATGGTCCCGCCGTTGGCCAGTTCAAAACGGCCCATCCGCGCATGAGTGGCTCCTGTGAACGAACCCTTTTCGTGCCCGAAGAGTTCCGACTCCAACAGATTTTCCGGAATGGCGCCGCAATTCACCGGGACCAGCGGACGATCCTTGCGGAGACTATTGAAGTGGAGCATGCGAGCCACCAACTCCTTGCCGGTGCCGCTCTCGCCTTGAATCATGACCGTGCTGTCGCTATCGGCCACTTTGTGGACGAACTCCATCACTTGTTGGATCGGCTCGCTGGCACCCACCAGTTGTTCCAACCGATACTGATCCCGTACAGCCTTCCGCAAGAGGTGGTTTTCTTGCCGTAGCCGAAGGAACTCCGCCGCCTTCCGAACCACCACAGCCACGGCGTCAAGATCAAACGGCTTGGTAATGAAGTCGAAGGCGCCGGACTTCATGGCACGGACCGCTGTTTCAATAGTGCCGAACCCGGTCATCATGATAGGGATGATCTTCGCGTCGAGCTTCGCAAGGCGATCGATGATTTCGAGTCCATCGATATCGGGCAACTGAAAATCCGTGATCACGATGTGAACCACCGAGTCCTTTACCGCCCGGATGGCCGCCGCGCCGTCCTCGGCGGTGGAGACGCTATACTGCTCCTGCACCAGGGCCTCTTGCAGAACATCCCGGACGGCAGGATCGTCATCGACAACCAAGACGTGGAGTTGACTCATGTTCGATGTCCTTTGGAATACGAAAGAAGAAAACGAGCCTAGAATAATGACCTACGGCAGGCAATGCAAGCTGTATCAAGAACTTAGCAGACCTGTTGAAAAACTATTTCGAGACCCTGGAACGACACGATGCCAGGATATCCCGCCTCAAACGCCCTCAAGGGCGTTCAAAAATGCCGTCGTTCTCAGCCACCAAACCCAGCGCGCCAAGACGTGCCGTTCCACAGGGAAGGCCCAGCGAGGTCCGCGAGGCGACGAGTAAGGAGCCTCGGGGTTGCGGACGGGCGCGAGGGCCACGCCATGCCGAATAAGGCATGGCACGTCAGTGGACGCCCGCGAGATGGTGAGCGGGCCCTGTCCCGTGAGCGCCCAATGTCTTGCCAGGATGCGGAAAAAGCCCGCCAGCGGCGTTCTCGCATCACTCAGAGGCTCAACGTACGGCACAGAGTACGATTCGCCTTTTCGCTCGCTGCGGCCTTGCTGGACGGCCTTTTTGCGCATCCTGCATAGCCCTTCAGCGTCGTCTCAACCCTCGATATTCGTGACGGCTACAGGGGGCCGAATGCGTTTTTCCGCAGCCTGTTAGAGGCGAATCGACCTACGCGGGAGGAGGAGACCTTTCTTGACAGGTTCTTCGGCCTATTGGTACTGTGCGAGACGAAGTTCGAACGCGATCTCACGAGCGGGCTGGCGTAGCTCAATCGGCAGAGCAGCGGTTTTGTAAACCGCAGGTTGGAGGTTCGATTCCTCTCGCCAGCTCCAACCTTTCAAGCACTTACAACTTCGCCGCACTCGTTAGAATCGGCAGGTGTTATTAGGGTGTTAGAAAGGTAGGTGTTCAACTTGTTTGCGGCTACCAGTAAGTCACTTTCGGCCACGCTGTTGTAACGCTTCCACATCAACGGCGACTTGTGGCCGATGATCTGCATCGCCGTCGTGGTATCCACACCAGCTCTTCTTAAGTTCGTCGCTGCACAGTGCCTTAAATCATGAAAGCGGAGGTTTTCAATCCCTGCCTTCCGGCAAGCTGTTCTAAACGCGGTTTTCACTTCCCTTACGGGATTGCGTTGATAGACAAAGACATGCTTGTGGGCAATGTCCCGCACCTTGGATAGTTGAATCAACGTGGCCTTCACCTGTGGAGTCATGGGGACCTGGCGCGGCTTGTTGGTTTTGGTATCCACCGCTCGCAAAGTAATAATCCCTCGATGCAGGTCAACCCGATCCCATGTGAGGTTCAGAATCTCCCCCAATCGCTGACCTAGATGGTATGCCGTCAATAAAATGGGTTTGAGATGCGCTGCGGCTGCTTCGTAGAGCCGTTCCCATTCCACCGCCGTTAAGACCCGATCCCGTTCATTGTTGGCACAGGGAATCGGCACCAGCGAAGCCGGATTCGTGGTGAGCAATCGTTTCCGTCTTGCTACATTCAGACAATGCTTGAGAATAATATGGTCGTTGTTAATGGTCTGCAG
>JARFPM010000027.1 GCA_030444405.1 Nitrospira sp. | reverse complement strand
CCGTTATGAGTCTTGACAAAGAGCTTTTGGCGATCCTTTGTTGCCCTGAGACCAAACAGGCGGTGAGTCTTGCTGAAGAGTCTCTCATTCAGAAACTCAATGCTGCTGTTGCACGCGGCGAATTGAAGAATTTAGGGAAGCGACCTGTGTCGGCTGAGCTCGATGGCGGTTTGATTCGCGCCGATCGGAAGATCCTCTACCCGATCCGAGATAACATTCCGGTGATGCTTATTGAGGAAGGCATTCCGCTTGACCAAATTCGCTGACAGAGCCCATCATCTGCTTGTCTACCGTTGTCGTGTTTAGCCTGGAGGCACCGATCGGTGCCTTTGATCTCCCTTCCATCCTTTTCATAATGTATTGGAGACTCTGTCTCCGGCTCTCAGCGTCTCAGGAGTTCGGATTCTCATGGTGTTCTGCCCCGATGCGCATGACCGACTTCATGCCAACGTTTTTAGCTGATGTTGAATTGAGGTTGAGGGGTCGCCGTGGCCGATTCTCTGACCGAGGGCGTAGCCATGTGTGATGAGGCTATGGAGCGACGATCTGAACGGACTTGACGTGATTGTCCGTCTTTGACCCCGTAGAGGTTCCACAGTGGATGCAGAGATACTCATAAAGATTTCCACTGGGGAGAACGAGCAGGAGTCGTTCCCTGGTCGGAGTGGCTGCACGGCACCGGGGACAGAACAAGAGCGAGGCATTGAGTGAACCGAATTGCTCCTGTGGAGTTTCTGCAGGAGGGCGCGATCGGGTTCTGGGGGTCCGTTGAGTCCCTGGGATCCACTGAGGGCCTGGTCTGCGTTGGAGCATGGTTTTATATTAGTGAGAATTGGAAGTTGGGGTCAAGGTTTAGTCCATCTTTCACGGTTGCACGTCAACAGGTCCATCCATCGATCTATTGCCTTAAGGAAGCGTGGTGAGTTCACGCGGCGCTTTGTGCTGCGACCCGAAAGTGGGACAGGACTTGGTGCATTCGATCGGGGGAGCAAGCATGGGCGTGGGCTAGTGGAGTCATGGCATGGCCTTGGCAGGTAATCGAGCTCCTATCGGGCGAGCGATTCAATTCGCTCCACGGGGTTGTCTGTGGAAGACAAGGTAGCTCCTCTGAAGTGCGAGAAGAGATAAGTGCCCCGTGGTGACGAAGGACCTTGCTAGACGGTGGTCTTGGAGGACTCGATCTCAGTTGCTGTGATAAGACTGGAAAGATAATCGGCAACGAAATTGAGCGCTTCCTCCCGGCCGTCGGCGCGGCGTCCTTTCTCTCTTCGCTGTACGGAGAGTTCATGCTCCAAATCAGATTTGACTTCGCCTAGGATCCGCTGGAGGGAGGATGGCGTAAGGTTGGTGTCCATGTCCTCTAGCTCCTGACAGCGATCGAGAACCCAATTGAGGCCTTCAATACGCCCGGCGTAATGCTCCTGCTCGGCGGTATCGATCTTTGCCATCGCGGTGGCGAAGCTTTGTGCTTCGTAAATCAGATTGTAGAAACTGCTGACGGCCCTTTGTAACGATGGATTCATAATACTCCTTATCCTTTGGATGAGCCGCAATTATACATGAGATTGGAGTGCCGACAAGGAGTATTTTTTGCCGATCTTATGTGAACAGGAGTGAATGGAACTCGTTCATGAATCCATAGTAGAGGGAGGCGAAATCTTTCAAACAATCTGGGCTCGTTTCCTTTAGGCGTTTGAAAAAGAAAACTTGCGCGCGTGGATCAAGCTGCTCCAGTAGTTGGCTCAGTTGCGCCATGGAATAACTGCCCGCAGGGACGGTGAGAACATAGTGCACAAGGCGCTCGACGAATTGCTGAGCGACATATTCACTATTTAAATAGCCATCTGGCAGTTTACCGGATGCAAGAAACTCAGCAAATGGGATGGCCTGTGCAGCAAAGGGAACTGATTGCTGCTGATGTGATGTCACGCCGACAGTACTCCCCGATAAAATAGCAAAGACACTATGGTTCAAAACTGTACTGGACGGTATCTATCTCGTCAAGTGTGCAGAAGATTCACTGGTGGTGAGCCGAAAGACCGATGCTGCTGGATAGATCGGCTCTAGCTCTTTCTCCAATACGCACGTATGTCCAGGCTGGTCAAATGGTGCGGATCTTGACTTGAGAAGATGTGGTACTAGGCATTACTGCCTCGCCGGCGATTGAAGAGCGGACTCCGAAGATTGATTCCTGCCGGAAAATCAGAAGACTGGCTGTCCTGAAACAAACAGGGGGCGGAACCCCGGAAAGGATTCCGCCCCCTGGGGCACAACGGCTAGGCTAGATTACAACCAGGTGACCCGCTCAGCCGGCCGGATATAGATCGGCTCCTCGACCTGAATCCGCGCCACTTCCTTACCAGACTTGTTGAAGCCCAACACGGTATCATTGTACATCTCAAACCGCTTGCCGTGGATCTGGGTCTCAAACACCTTCGGCCCAGGAATGACATCGTAACGGAACACGATCTGTTGGCTGGCGCGCCAGAGTTGGAGCACAGCCAACAGTTCCCGGCTGGGGACCAGGTACTTTTCAATGGCGTTGTCCACGCCGGGGCCGAACATCTGCCGGGCATACCCCCGAGGGGAATGCCGTGGCGGGATGTAGAACCCATTGGGCTCGGTCCCCCATTGCGGATACAGCGGCAAGGCCACTTGCTCGACCCGGATCGCATAGTACAGGGGGTGCCACCGATCTTCGGCCCAGAGGCCATCCTCCCCGATCCGCATGAGGCTCTGCATGCGGATTTTGCCGACGCAGGCCGCCATGCAGCGCGTTTCCATCGGCTCGCCGCCAGTGAGGGGATCCTTCCCTTCGATCCGGGGATAACAGGCGATACACTTCTCACTGACCCGCGTCGTCCCCCGATACATCGGCTTCTTATACGGACATTGCTCGACACATTTCTTATACCCCCGGCAGCGGTTCTGGTCGATGAGGACGATGCCGTCTTCCGGCCGCTTGTAAATGGCCTTCCGCGGGCAGGCCGCCAAGCAGCCCGGATAGGTGCAGTGATTGCAAATGCGTTGGAGATAAAAGAAGAAGGTCTCATGTTCCGGAAGGCTGCTGCCGGTCATTTTCCAGGGTTCATCCCGCGAGAAGCCGGTCTTATCGATGCCTTCGACCAGAGCTCGCATCGATGTGGCCGTGTCTTCATAGATGTTGACGAACCGCCATTCCTGGTCCGTGGGAATATAGCCGATGGCGGCCTGGCCGACTTTGGCCCCGGCATCGAAAATGGTCATCCCTTCGAACACGCCGTAAGGCGCATGGTGTTTCCGCCCGACGCGGACGTTCCAAACTTGCCCCCCAGGATTGACCTGCTCGATCAGCTGGGTGATTTTGACGTCGTAGAACTGCGGATATCCCCCGTAGGGCTTGGTTTCCACGTTGTTCCACCACATGTATTCCTGCCCCTTGGAGAAGAGCCAGGTCGACTTATCGGCCATGCTACAGGTCTGACAGGCCAAACAGCGATTGATGTTGAAGACAAAGGCAAACTGCCACTTCGGATGCCGTTCCTCATAGGGATACAACATCTTGCGGCCCAGCTGCCAATTATAGACTTCAGGCATGGTTTCCTCCGTTAGACGTGAAACGGTAGATGGTAGACGTGCTGCGGGAGGTGAGAAGCGGAACGCCGCCTCTCACCTCTCACGTTTCACGCCGCTACACCTTAATCTTGATATGCTCGCCCTTGAGCCATTTGATCATGAACTCGTTTTCTTGCCCCGGCGTGAAACCGGTTCGCACCGGTTCCCACGGACCACGGGCGCCGATCCCGCCGTCTTCCGCCTTGGTGATACGGATGAGACATTCCTTCGGCACCGTGTTGATTGCATGGTGATCCACTTGATATCCCCATTTGAATTTCCAGGCAATCGCGTGTTTGCCGGGGAGCGAGTCGGTCTGATGCATGGGCATCAACCAGTTCCGCGTAAAGGACTGCTGTGCGCCGTACCGGAAATTGGACTGATACCCGGTATCGATTGCGATCGCCCGGCCGTCCGGTCTAGTTTCGTGACCCTTGACCGACTTGGCCGTTGCCACGTAGGGCGCATGTTTAGCCATCGTCACGTGGTACGGATACGCCGGGTTGTATTTGGCTCGAATCATCAGCCGGGCTACCTTGTAGTAGGGATCACTCGGCTTCCAGCCCCGGTAGGGGCGGTCCACCGGGTTTCCATCGACGTACACATAGTCGCCATCGTTGATGCCCCGGTCCTTAGCCGCTTGGGGATTGATATGGATCTGGTGTTCACCGACACCGGGCGTCCGCTTGTCCATGCGGTAGGGATCGCCGAAGTTCGATTCATAGATCTGCACCCAATCGTTCACCGACCACTGACTGTGGACTCGGTGGCGAGTTTTTGGTGTGACGCAGTAGAACTGATACCCCTTCTCCCACAAGGGATTCGAGTGACGCATAATTTCATGCCACGATAATTTGATATTCCGTACCGTTTTGTCGTCGTGGTGTTGTGCTGTAATTGGAATGCCGTAGTCGTCAGGCCGAACGTAGGGGTTCGTCGTGAAGATGGCGTTCGGGAGATAGGGTGTGGCCTCCGGGCCTTCTCGATGGGAGATAAAGTTTTCTCCATACTCGATGGCCTCGGGTTCGACACGGTAGTTCTCGTATCGTCCGCTACGAGTCCACATCGGCTTCGACTCGTTCGTCTCTTCCCAGAAAGGATGCCGCGGGTACGTGCGGACCATGACCATCCAGCCCTTTTCCGACTTCAGCATGACGTCGGCTGAATACCCATAGAATGTGCTCGATGCATCCAGCATGCGTTGCACATACACGTCCACCCGGTTCGCGTAGACCATGGCGAAATAGTCCTTCATGCGTTTGTCGCCGGTCATATCCGACAGCTTGGCGGCTACACCCGCGAAGGTATCCAAATCGTTACGGGTGTCATACAACGGCCTGATGCCTCCCTTCCAGATCTGAACCCACGGATTGGAGACCGTAATCGTCATTTCTGGATAGGTGAACTCCATCCAGGAGTTACAAGCAAACGCGATATCGTTGTGATTGACATCGGACGTCATTTCGATGTCCTGCGTAATCAGACATTCGATGTTGGGATCAACGTTACGCACCATGTCGTAATGGTGCTTGGCATTGTTCAGCACGTTGACATTGACCACCCAACGGAACTTGCTCGGTGTCGGCATATGGGTCTTGCCGGTGAATACCTTACGTCCATACTTTGGCGTATTGACGATCAAGGCCGTGTCCCCATGGTTCCAATAACCGACTTCTTCGCCGTAATAGTAGGACTTGGTCTTAATTTCCTTTCCATGGGCATTTGGATCCAACGTAATATTGAAGGGATCTTCACCCGTATGTACTGCCAAACCGGCACCCGACCATGGGGTCGCAGTCCACGCTCCGGCTTTGTAGTTTCCGGCCCAGGTATGCTGACCGGTACCGAACTTGCCGACATTGCCGGTAATGATGAGCACCATTGCAGCCGCGCGCCCGTTCGCCGTCATATGGAAATAGTGACAGACTCCTTCGCCGTTGTGGATTGCGGCGGGTTTAATGGTGCCCGAGTCGCGAGCCCAACGGACAAGTAGATCTTTCGGGGTCCTGCATATCTGGTGGACCGTATCCAGATCGTAGTCCTGGAAATGCACCATGTACATCTGCCAGACCGGCATGGCATCAATTTCGCGGCCATTGAGCAGCTTCACTCGATAGGTGCCCGTAAGCGCGGCATCGATGCCGCTGTTCGTATAGTGCCATCCCACTTGTTCCCGATGGAGAGGCACGGCTTGTTTCTTAGTAAGGTCCCACACCATCATTCCGCCGAGCCGTTCAACTTGCTCAGGCTTCAATGATTGAATGCGCCCAGAGTAGCTCTTGGAGAAATCAGGGAATTTGTAATCCGCGACCACATCGCGCGGATCAAGATACTGGAGCGTATCGGTGCGGACCAGAATCGGAGCGTCGGTGAATTGCTTCAGAAAATCGACGTCGTGCATGTTTTCATCGACGATAATCTTCATAGCACCTATGAAGATCGCTCCATCGGACTGCGGACGGAGCGGCATCCAATAATCGGCACGGTAGGCCGTGGGGTTATATTCTGGCGTGATAACGACGACCCGCGCGCCTCGCTCAATACACTCGAGCTTCCAGTGCGCTTCCGGCATTTTGTTCTCGACGAAGTTTTTCCCCCAGCTCGTATTCAACTTCGAGAACCGCATATCGGAAAGGTCGATGTCCGAACCCTGCACACCGGACCAGAAAGGTTGGGAAGGATTTTGATCCCCGTGCCAGGTGTAATTCGACCAGTAGCGACCACCCTGGGCCTGATCGGGGCTGACTTTGCGAATCCACGTGTCCAGGAGGGCATTGATCCCTCCGTTCATCCGAGTATTGCCCATCTTACCGACGATGCCGAGGACCGGCATACCGGCACGATGCTTAAAGCATCTGGTACCGGCCCCCTTCATCATCTCGATCATTTCCGGCGCATACCCCTGCTCGCGCAGCCGCCGCGCACCGGCTTCCCCGCTGTACCGCGTGGCGATGATGATCATCGCCTTCGCCGCATAGGTAAACGCCGTATCCCAGGAAACACGGAGCATGTCGTCAAGGAAGCGGCTGTCGAACTTATACTTGCGCTTGGTTTCCGGGGTCAGCTCCGGCGAGCCGTCATCCATCCACTGTTTCCAGCCCTTCCGCATCAAGGGGCCCTTTAAGCGATACGGCCCGTAGACGCGACGATGGAAGGTAAACCCTTTCAAGCACATCCGGGGATTGTGGGCGAAGGTACCGCGATTGCCGTACAGATCCTCGTAGGTTTGGTGGTCATAGTTTTGCTCCACGCGCATGACCACACCGTTCCGAACGAAGGCACGCACGCGGCAGGCATGAGTGTCGTTGGGGGAGCATACCCATGTAAAGGATGAATCGTAGCGATATTGGTCATGATAGACCCGTTCCCACGAGCGGTCCGGATAGTCTCCCAACGGGTTCCCGACTTCGATCACCGGCTGGAGAGCCGTCAATGCCAGGACTTTGTCCGCCACGGCTGCGGCAGCAATGGTGCCTGCAGAGACCTTCAGAAATTGTCGACGTGACAAGAACATTGTGGATACCTCCTCAACGTTTATGAACTTGAACGAGCCCGGATTCCTGTTTTATTTTCATACTGATTCCAATAAAGCCGTGACGCATGTACCACTTAACGCCTAGAATTTCAACTGTAATTATCCGCAATATTCAAGCCATGTTGGCAGTTGGTGATCTTTTTCGGCCATTCTATTCCAAGCAATTGAAATATAATAAACTGTGCTTCTATTTCGTCCTAGGCGTTTTAGCCCGTTCACGCGCGGTTATGAGTAGAACGGGTAGCATTGCTTCCTAATGAGAGAGTTACGACATGGGTTGTTCTGATTCATGTATCTTTAAATATCATGTAATTATGTAAGAGCATTTACCAAAAACCGATACATGTTACGCGTATGTAACATTTTAAACTTGGTAACCCATTATTTGAATTTTGTTCACACCGGAGACTTTGCTTGACACCGCCCAACGCGGTCAGTACACTCCACACTTCCAAACCTCGCGAGCGGGAATAGCTCAGTGGTAGAGCATCGCCTTGCCAAGGCGAGGGTCGAGGGTTCAAATCCCTTTTCCCGCTCCATCGAGATCATCTTTCTTTCAAACTAATCACGGTAGATCTGCGTTGCCATGCACCAGGATGCATACGTAAGGATGACTCTGTCTGATCATGTTACGGTTTGTCGAGTGCCACCAGGTAGCGAAGATGATCTTCGGCGAGGGACAATTGCTCTCTGGTGGGGGGGATTTGACCGAATCGTGCTCGGCAATAGAGCTCTGTAATGGACGCGACCGCGGAATTCGCATCACTCCATTTCGCTTGAGCGATGCGGACAAATTCGAGGGGTCCTGTGGTGATGGGTTTCGAAATGCCTTTCACAGCAAGGTGTTTGACCATCTTTTCATAGAGTTGCACGATCACCTGCTCGTCACGAGTCGTCTTTTTGCTAACCATCCCCTTGACCCAGGGCCGTTTGATCCCTAGCCAGAGAAGCACGCCAAGGCCGATCAGCGCTGGGCCAAGCACCTCAGCCAAAGACTGTATCGTTCCTTTATAGGCGTATTCCATAATCCCGCTAAACATGGCTATGAACGGGCCGAAGAGTGCGCTCATGGAATCGAGTGCCTTGTTTCGGGCCGACGTACTCTCCGCTTTTAGTTCCCGCATAACAGCAAGCTGATCCGCCGCACTGTACTGTACAAAAAATCGGCTCCACTGGAGCCGGATGGTATCCATCATTCGTCCCAGCGCGTGCCATGCTGGAGAGCTGCTGCCGCCACCTTCAATCGAAGGAGGAGTTGGATCCATCGTGATCCACCCGGAATGCGGCAGGTGCACCTCCACCCACGCATGGGCGTCCTGCTGTCTGACCAAATAGTAGTTTCCATACTCGTTCCACTCCGTAGCGAGAAACCCCGTGACGAGGCGTGCGGGGATTCCGATCGTCCGAAGCATAATCACCATGGCAGTTGCATAGTGTTCGCAATAGCCGGTTTTTCGAGAGAACAGAAACTCTTCGAGCGGATTGTCCAGCTCAGCGAGAGGCGCATCAAGGCTATAGCGAAAGTTGTGCGTCAGGAACGATTGGATGGCGTTGGCTTTATCGTACGTCGAGCGTTGGGCGTGAGTGATTTCCTTGGCTAGACCAGCGATCCGCTCGGATTGAGCAGGGATCTGCAAGAAATGTCGGGTAAATGATTCGGGATAGAGGCTGGGTTCCGAACTGAGATCCGTTGGTAGTACCGGATTGGAGCGGGAAAGGACGGAATACTCGATTCGCGACGAACTGGGGAACGGTAAATAGACCGAGCCGGTTAGGTCGACCTGGACGCTCGGGAATTTTCCACTGACTCTCTCGATAAGAGGAGCAGCAAAAAGAACGGGGGTGTCGAGCGGTTCCAAAAGGATATTCTGCCGGATGGTTTCGCCGAGACGGGGCGGCGCGGGAGATCGACTACCGCGAAGGACGAACGTCCCGGTTGCGTCTTCGCTCACAACCCGCCGGTAGCTCAGCCGATTCGTCCAGGCCTTGCCGTCGTATTGATCGAATCCCACACCTCGTAAGTAAAGCCGACCCGCTTCGTACCGGGAGCCATCGGACAACTCGACTCGCATCACGACAGTGGGATCTCGCTTGATGGGCCCGATCTCTCCCAAGTTCACCGTTTCGGAGAATCCCGAGGTGCGCACGTTCTCCCCAAGGCCTTTTTGGTAGAACCCTGCGCTGACTCGGGGAATCGTAAAGAAAATCGCTAACGTCAGACCAAAGGTTGCGAGGGCAAGCCCGTTCGCAAGCCAAAAGAGTTGTGGAGTCACTCGGCTGACCGATGCACGAGATTGTGCTCGCATGGTGGCCGACATCGTGGGCATTCTGTTTTCTTCAGGATGTTTGGTCAGCTGAAACAGCAGCAGCGTCCACACACCTGCCAAAAGATAGAGCAAGAAGATAGGGAGGTACCATAGATCCGTTGTGAGGGACCCGGAGGCCAGGATCGCCACGAGGCTGATGGCGTAGAGATGCAGATAATCGCGACGAAGCTTGAGGTTGAACAGCTTGATGATCATGAGAATCATGAGGAAGTGAAGGCCTGCCGGAAGGAGTTCGCCCGAGACCCACAACATATCCACCCAGAATCCAAGAAAGCCGACGATTACAAGAAGATTCCATCCGGTGGCTGAAATAGGCGTAAACGTGCCCAGTCGTTCCACAAACTTACCCTCTCCGTTCCGTAAGAGAGCAACGATCAGCGCGGCCCCCGTCAGCGCAGCCAGCCATTCCGGCAGACCGGCCCCGAGTGTCAATCCGATGAAGGACGTGGATGCCAGCCAAATCGACGCGAACCGAAGGGCCTGATCAAACGGCATGTGACACCCCGGCGATGACGGCTTCGTCAATCAGAATGGTGGGGTGTTCGGGCTCGATATCCGCTGGTCCCAGCCATGACTGCACGACAATCATCGTCCCCCCCTCGACCTCCATGGGGTCTCCGGGCGGTTTCCCCGACACGACGGGCTCTGCATGAGGCGAGCGCCGTTCGCAGAGTGCGAGCATTCGAAGAAGTTCGAAGAGATGGTGGTCGCCTTGACCGAATGACGAGCGAGACGATCCGACTACTAACTGAAGAATATACCCGTGTTGTGCCAAGTGCTGAATAATTGAGGCCGTGAGGGAGACCGCCTGTTCAAACAAGGCATCGTGGCTTACTGGAGCGACGGTCGGTAAATACACGATGGCTCTGCGTTGGTCCTCGGCCTCTGTTTCTCGGACCGTCAATTGAGAGGTCCGTGCCGTCGTCGGCCAGTGAATCTTTCGCGAGTCATCCCCGGCTTGATACAGGCGAAGATTGTACAAATCATTGCCAGACCCTCGTCGGTGGACGCTCTGCTCTGGTCCGGAGGTGAGAAGACCCTGTAACAGTCTCTCGTCGATCGGCTTGATTTCCGGGAAGACAATGACCGTCTCTTCGATCGGATAAAAGGTTTGTTTCATGAATAGTCCGAACGGGAACTCCGTCCCGACGCAGATCCCGTCCAGTTGGAGCCGGCCACGCCGCGTGGCAACGAGAGGATACGACACCAGCCGGCTCGCGCCCGGAAGGAGCTCGCGAATCTCCAGACCTCGATCCAGTTCCCGGCCGTCGCTGAGGTCGAACAGCTTCAATGAAAAGCTCGGGAACTGTGACTTACGGTTCTTCACAACCAGCGTGGCGGTGGTCGGCTCATTCACAATGAGATGATCGGGGAGATGACGGTGGAATTCCAACCGTCGCAAGCAGTGTTCCGCCACAATTCCCGAGATCAAAATGAGGCTCAGCATCATCGCGAGCAAAAGATAGAAGAGATTGTTGCCGGTATTGATGGCTGCAATGCCGATCGCCAGCGTAAAGAGCAGGAATTGAACGCCCTCTGATGTGATGCGCGTTGAACGATGGTGAAACAACCGTTGAGCCAAGGAGTGATATTGAAGCGGCATGTACCACACCAGCCCGGGCAGGCAATCGGATTTGGGAGACCTAGACAGGGACGGGAATCGTGTCGACCAAATCCTGGATGATCCGCTCAGCTTGCTCAAAACTTCGCTGACGCAATCCCTGCGCGCGGGCTACCATAATGCGGTGAGACAACACGATGGGGGCCAGCTCCTTGATATCGTCCGGCAGACAATAGGTCCGACCGCGGACGAGCGACAACGCTTTGGCAGCCCGACTCAATGCCAACGCTCCTCTGGTGCTCACCCCCAATGACAATAGGTCCGACTGCCTGGTGCTTTGGACAATGGCCAGGAGATAGTCCGTGATGCTTTCCTCCATGAGAACGTGATCGACCTGTTCCTGGAGCAGAAGAACATCATGAGCCGTGAGCAACGGTTGTAGCTCTTCGGCGGGATGAAGCAATTGCGGTCGGTCGAGGACCTTTTTTTCTTCCTCCGGCGAGGGATAGCCGATCCGAAGCCGCATCAAGAACCGATCCAGCTGCGACTCCGGGAGCGGAAACGTCCCATGGTATTCGGCGGGATTCTGCGTCGCAATGACCATGAAGGGCTGATTCAGGGGATAGGTCTTATTGTCGAACGAAATCTGTGCTTCACTCATCGCTTCTAACAGACTACTCTGTGTCTTCGGCGTCGTTCGATTGATTTCATCCGCCAGCACGATGTTGGCGAAAATCGGACCGGGCATGAATTCAAATGCCTGTTTCTGACGATTGAATATCGAGACCCCCACGATATCGGATGGAAGCAGATCGCTCGTGAACTGAATGCGCTTGAAGGAACAATCCAGCGATCGCGCTAGGCTATGCGCGAGCGTTGTTTTTCCGACTCCCGGTACGTCTTCGAGGAGAAGATGCCCACGTGCCAAGAGAGCGACCAGGCTCATTTCGATCACTTGCGGTTTGCCCTTGATCACCCGCGCAATATTCTCCTGGATGGCTCGAATGATGTCCGTTGAATTCATGATGGGGCTAAACCGTGGAAGATCGCCGTAGAATGGCTTGGTGATCGGACACGGTCGAAGTCTAACAAACGGTCTGGAAGCGGTCAATTATTCAAGCTTTTTTCGCTTCTACGACCTGGCACCACGCCACTAGCTTGGGCAGCTTACGCAGGAACCAGTGTGACGAGCCATGGGGGAACTTCTTCGGTCATGGAAGCGAACTTCCGTGCAGTGCTGCTCGCCGGAGTGCCAGGAAAGATGGCGCCTCGGCGGATGCGGACATACCGAAAATGACTGGCAAGGCTGTCCATGGAGGGGGACGAGTCTGACTGAAGATAGTGACGCCGAAGAGCCGCCACCTCAGCCAAGTCAATTGATTCGCCGATCGGTAGACCGGCAAGAACATGGTAGACCTCGCCGAAGATCTTGGGCAGATTGACGGAGTTGAAGGGTTGGTCTGGCGGGCGATAGCGTGGCTCCTCCAGCAACTGCGCGAGGAGTTCCCAAAACACTTGTGCATCCACTGACCCCAGCACACACAGCAATCCGCGACGGGCAAGCAGGCTCAGGAGGGCAAGGGGTCCGACGATCTCAAACTTCCATGGTGGGAAGAGAAGAGCGCGGCCGGCATGCCGGACTTCGAGCGCTGGCTCTTTGCCAAAATGTGTCCGGTGAAATGTACCTTTGGTGCGCTCCAGCTCGCTGCGAATGAGCGTCTCGGAGAGCCTGGACGGCTCATAGGCAAAGGTCGGCGTGGCCGGTGCCCAACAGGTGGCGATCGTATATCGTTGAGCGAGCGCATCCTGTTCATCCAGATCTCCCAGCTCAAACATGTCTTGATTGCCGAAGAACGAGAAAGACAGCCCTTCCTTCCGCTGCAACCTCTGGAGCCTCTCCGGATCCGGATGGAGCGGACCGCCCAGTTGAGAACGGGGATCGAGTCGGTCCAGGCAGTGGACGATAAAGGATCGGTCTTGTTGCTGATGCTCAGGGCCGTACAGCTCAACTAACTCCTCAGCGAACGAGAGATCGCCGGCTCCGATCTCCAATACAGACGTCACTTCGGTACGACGAAGGAGGTCGAATGGATTGTCCAGGTGGCGCACGGCTTTTTCGACTTCTTCGCTCGACAGGTGAGTCGGAGGCCACTTCGAGGAGGCTACAGGCACCAACTCAAAAAAGACGGCAAGCGCACGTAGGGCTTTGGCCGGAGGAAAGCCCGTGACGGACTTGAGGCCTTCTCCGTCGAGGTCCTGAGCGCGCCGTGGCGCGTTCCGTTCGAAGAGGCGCAACAAGCGTTCTCTCACTGAAGCCGGAAGATCTTTGCTCTGAACGGCGTCACAGAGTCGGGCGATGGTGGAGGGAAAGGCGGCACTTTCCATCAACTTCTTTGATGCCTCCCATTGTCCGGGAAACTGACGCGCGCGAACACTTATAACGCGGCGGAATTCAGTGAGTGGGTCGGGACTCATGGAAGAATGATCGGCTGTGTGCGAGAGAGTACAATGGGATCGTACGATGTAGGAGCATAGTAATCTTCAAACTTCAGCGTCAAGTCGGCTTGTTCACGTTCATTCTGTATGGTAGGAGTGATTTCATGAGAGCGCGAATCCAGTCCGCCGATTCCCTGGGCCGCTACTCGACCGTCATGCTGAGCTTGTTCGTAGGCCTGCTGGCATTCCCGATCGGCTGTGCAGCTGAACGGGATGGCAGCCTCCGTGCCATCACCGATGAGGGATGGCAATCCTGGCAGATTCTCGAAACTCAAACCGGTCGTGTGGTTCCGTTTCCAGAATTCATCACGAATCTGAAACAGTACGACATTGTCTATCTAGGGGAGGAACATCACAATCCATACCATATCCAAGCAGCGCTGAAAGTACTGGATCAACTGGTGGCCGATGGCATCGAACCTACCATCGGCATGGAGATGTTCGGCTGGGACGGCCAACCGGCACTCGACAGCTATGTCGCGACGACTCAGTCGGTCACGAACGAGTTTTTGGAGCAGGTGCGCTGGAAACAAAATTGGGGTGGAGCGTTTGAAGACTACGCACCATTGGTGACGTTTGCTAGAGACCGGCACTTGTCCGTCCGTGCAATGAACCCACCAAGACCCTTGATTCGTCGCGTCGTTAAATTGGGACTTGAGCAGGCCAGGCAAGAGCCAGAATGGGCGCCGTGGGGGATCCTACAGGAGGATATCGTCGACGATCCGGCGTACCGCGAACGGATTGTCGATCAGTTGAAACGGTGCCATGGAGGAACCGAGGAGCACTTCCGGACGATGTATGAGGCGTCGATGGTCCGAGATGAGGGTATGGCAAGAACGCTGGCCATCAGGCAAGATGAATTTCGCCGCGAGAACGGCGGCCCCCGTCGGCTGATCGTGAGTTACACAGGAGGGGGTCATATTCAATACAACCTTCCCGTACCGAAGCGGGTTGCCAGGCGCCTGGGGGGGGACGTCAAACAAACCACGATTTACATGACATCGTTTGAGCCCGGTAAAACAGATGAAGTTCGGGCTCTCATGCAAGAACCCATCGCAGACTATATTTGGCTGACCCCCATGGGCAAGTCCAGTTCAGCCAAACCCTGCCGGTAACTTACTCTCTTCTACACACTCGGCGTCCCTGCCAAGGCAGGGGAGCACAATACCAAAGGCAGCTTGACACGATTCAACTCGCTCGTCAGACTGTGGCCATCATCGTTCAAGGCGAAAGGATAATTCGGGCCGCAACGATGCGAAACAAGATCCCTTGCAGCGCTGATCGACTCGGGCTGCTGAATCCTCAGATGATCCAAGCCGTCGCAGAAGCGTCCGCCTTTCAAATCGCCCAACAGTACGTGACTGCGAATCGCGTCCGTATCGCCGAGGCTGATGAATCGCAGATCCGGTCTGCCGTCGTCGGCAATGCCGGGCTGTACGAGCAGAACATCCAACTGAAAGACGGCCACCTCGTCTCAAAATGTTCCTGCACGCTTCCCGAAGAGCCTATGTGCCGCCATTGCATCGCGGTGCTGCTGGAATATCAGCGATGGGCCCAACCTCAGCAATCACGAAAACCATCTCTTGCGAAAGAGCCGATAGCAGCATTTCTGGCCGGTCCTTCGGATAATGGGAAAAGAGCCACCCTGCAATCATGCACATCCGACGTAAAACTGAACGAGGTCATGGTCTTTTTGGAATGGCTACAACCGGCGACGAAAGCTCTTGAGAAGCAGGAGCCGCTTCCCACTCCTCCCGCACTCGGTCCCGGATCGGTCACGACGTGGATTCAAACGATTTGGAATCTTGAGGATCGCCGCAGGGAAAGTGAAGAGGTCATGACGAATCTCGAAACTCTGTTGAAAGACCGTGAGGCAGACGTTGGACATCTCACGAAACAACTCCAGCTCTCTCTGCGAGAGAGCAATGCGGCGCACGCCACTACTCAGGAACTTCAACGCGAAGTGGCCTCCTACAAGGAGGTACTGACCAGAGTCAGCGAGTTGACGGCGGAAGTCGTACGGCATGCCGCGCAGATGCGGGCTGTTACGGGCGACATGCTCCAGAAGGGCTCTCAGCTCGATAAGCTTGTCAGCTCGTTTAAGGATGTGGCTGAGGCACTCGAGTCAGCCGTCGCGCTGCCTCCTTCCTAATAGATGATAGACCCGCCTCTACGCCGGTTTTCCCACGACTGGATTCCTCTTGCGCCTTCCAGCCGACGTCCAGTACAATGCGCCACACTTTTCGTGTGCGGATTTAGAAGGGAGCAGAAGATGAAACGGCTACTTTCGCGAACAGGTCTGTTAACGGGAATCTTGCTGGTCCAGGCTTTACCCGTGTGGGCAAACGCCCCAGAGGGAGCTCCGGATTACAGCGGAGTCACCGGTATATACTACACGATGATCGGGGCGATCCTCGCGTACGGCGTCTACGATACGTTTTTCAAGAAGTCGTAAGGAATAGCGCTTCGTTGATCCGCCTTACGTCGCCTTGTCTTACATGGCGCTGGTTCTGATCGAGCAATCTCACCTTCAACTCTGCTTGTGAGCGGTCGTGGGTTTGTGTAACCGCTCATTCAGCATTGGGCTGAGCACTTTCAGTACTTGCTCCACGATGACCTCGTAACCTTCCTTGGTTGGGTGAATACCGTCAGCCTGATTCAACGACGATGAACCGCCTACCCCTTCGAGGAAAAAGGGGATGAGGGGAAGCTGGGACTCTTTGGCCAGCATCCGGTACAGGGCTTCGAAGCTGGCCGTATAGTCCTGTCCGTAATTCGGCGGCAGCTTCATCCCGGCCAAGACAACCGTCGTACCGGCTTCCTGTAATTGCCGGATGATCTGACGGAGATTACTTTTTGTTTGATCGACAGGGAGCCCTCGAAGTCCATCGTTCGCGCCCAATTCGAGAATCACCAGCTCGGGCTTGTTGTTCAGGATCCAGGGTACGCGTCGAAGTCCGCCGGCCGTCGTGTCGCCGCTCACACCGGCGTTGATCACCCGATAGCGGTAGCCGAGGCTATCAAGCCGGCGTTGAAGTAGAGCCGGGTAGGATTCATTGGCCTGCACCCCAAGCCCCGCGGTGAGACTGTCCCCAAACGCCACAATGCGAGGCCTCGTGTCCGATGCGGATGTCGAGGCTCCCTCCGAGACCAATGGCCAGAGGAGAACCACGAACGCCAGCAGTAGAATCAGGTGAATGAGTCGCGCTGATGACATGACGGAACGCAAAACTAGCTCCATTCCCTCCAGACAGTATAATATCGTCCAGTGCCTCGTGCTCTTCTGATGAAGTGAAGATCCGTTATGATTAGCATCAAACATGTGTCGATGGTTCTACCAGCCGCAGGCCGTCCTGTCACGATTCTTGACCGCATCACCTTTGACATCCCGGCCAAGCAGACAGTCGCGATTGTGGGGCCGTCAGGAAGCGGCAAGTCGACGTTACTTGGGTTGATGGCCGGCCTCGATCGACCAACCACCGGATCAATTCAGCTGGATGGAACGGACATCACCACCATGAGCGAGAGCCGGATGGCCCGTTTTCGGCGCGAAAAGGTGGGCTATATCTTTCAATCCTTTCATCTCATTCCCACGCTGACGGCCATCGAGAACGTCGCCGTTCCACTAGAACTTAGCGGAGTGAGTCGGGCCGGTGATCGGGCGGCGGAACTGCTTGCCGCGGTCGGGCTGTCCGACCGCATGGGGCACTATCCGGTCCAACTCTCCGGTGGAGAACAACAACGAGTCGCAGTGGCCCGTGCCTTTGCCTGCCGTCCGCCCATCTTATTGGCCGATGAACCGACCGGCAATCTCGATAGTTCCAGCGGTGCCCATGTCATTGCGCAGCTGCTTTCACTGCATCGCGATCATGGAACCACTCTCGTGCTCGTGACGCACGATACCACTCTGGCTTCATCGATGCAGCGCGTGCTCTCCCTCCGTGATGGGCATCTGGAGTCCGATTCCATGCCCTCGCATTCGGGATCCATCGATGACGTCACAACTGACTCTCCGCGCAAGGATCAAGTTTTTCGCGCTGATCGGTCACTCTCTGATTCCGCGCCTGAATCCAGCGCATGACATCCTTCATCATCAACATGGCGTGGCGAGAAACGCGCGCGGCATGGCGACACTTTCTCTACTTCTTGGTCTGTATTGCGATCGGCGTGGGTGCATTGACCGGGGTCTCTCTTTTCGGAACACAGGTAGAACAAGCCGTAACCAAAGAAGCGCGCGGTCTTCTGGGAGGCGACCTTGAAATCCGGCTCTCTCGCCCGATTAGTCCCACAGGCCGGAATGTGCTGGACTCGTTGAGCGATCGTGAAGTCGCCCTCACCCACGTCAGTGAGCTTGTCGCGATGGCCGCGAAGGCCGGATCATCCGGGAGTGGGCAGCCGACTCAGATCATAGAGCTGAAAGCCGTCGAGCCTCAGTATCCGCTGTATGGCACGCTCCGACTGGAGCCTCCCGACGACTTAGTGGATCTTCTTGGCCAGCAAACTCGTGGCTGTCCAGACCGTACCTGTTTCGGAGCGGTCGTGCAGGAGTCTCTCCTGATCCGGATGGGACTCATGGTGGGAGATCAGCTCAGGATCGGACAAGGTCTGTTCATCATCACCGGCGTGGTCAAGACGGAACCGGATCGCATGGCAAACGCCTTCAGCCTTGGTCCTCGAGTCCTGATGTCACGAGAAGGACTTCTCGCGGCTGAACTGGTCAAGGTGGGCAGCAGAATTCGTGAACGATACCTACTGAGAATCCCTAACACTATGGTGCCTGAACCGCTGCTCTACGAGTTGAGAGGACGACTTGCGCAGGACTCCGCCCGAGTGTCGAGTTACCGAGACGCACAACCACAACTGAAACAGTCTTTGGAACAGCTGACCCGTTATTTGGGCTTGATCGGATTGACGGCACTGTTTGTAGGAGGCCTGGGGGTTGCCACGTCGGTGCATGCCTTTGTGCGGGAAAAGTTGAATACCATCGCCATCTTGAAGACGGTCGGCGCAGAGTCTCCCACGATCATTCGGACCTATGGGTTACAGGCGATGATCCTTGGGCTTGTCGGAAGCTTGGTCGGCCTGATGATCGGTGTGCTGCTCCATCAAGGACTCCCATGGATGCTTGCTGCCCTGATGGCATCCGATCTCCTTGACCAATTGGGATTCGCAACGAACGGGATGGACCTTGCCATCGCTCCTCTTGTGAAGGGGTTAGCATTGGGCATGCTCTCCACGCTGCTCTTTGCACTCTGGCCGCTGTTGACGATCCGTGATATCCAACCGGCTAAGATCTTCCGCCGTGAGGTGGCTCCACTGACCCCAATGACAAACCATCGAAGGGGGCGATGGTGGTCGAGTTGGCGGGAGATTGACGGGGTCAAGATCCTGGTATCGGCCGGGATCGGCTTGGGATTGGCGCTGTTGTCAGTGTGGCAAGCTGGGTCTTGGAAAGTCGGACTGCTCTTCGTCCTGGCCTTTGCGGCTGCGGTCCTGCTGTTGGGCGCGTCGGCACGCGGGGTGCTCATGGTCCTGAAGAAGTGGCCACGCCCTGAGCCTCTCGTCCTTCGTCAAGCGTTGGGCAATGTCCTACGCCCAGGTAGCCAGGCGGTGAGCATCACGATTGCGATCGGCATCGCCGTCATGGTCGTGACGACCGTGTCGCTCGTCGAACGCTCGCTCCTTGCACAAGTGGGCGACAAACGGCCCACCGACGCTCCGACTTTTTTCTTCATCGATATCCAACCGGATCAGGCAGAAGGGATGGCCGCTCTCCTGCGCCAACGGTCCAGCGATCCAAACCCTCGGTTGACGCCGCTGGTTCGATCCCGCCTCTCAGCCGTCAAGGGCGAACCCGTGAAGTTTGAAGCGACGTCTGAGGAGGAGGAGCAGAAAGAGAAAACCGCCCAGAAGGAGGAAAGACGGAAGAAGTGGTACCTGACACGCGAATACGTCCTGACGTTCCTTCAAGACCTTCCCAAAGACAACAAGGTCGTGGGAGGCGAGTGGTGGAAACCGGGACAAGTCTTCACCAAACCGCTGATCTCGATCGAGGAGGATGCGGCGAAGCAACTTGGACTGATAGTTGGAGACACCGTCGAGCTCGACATACAAGGGGCCCCCATCACTGGAGAGATCAGCAGCATTCGCCAAGTGGAGTGGGGAAACTTTTCGACGAACTTCTACATGATCTTTTCGCCTGGCGCCCTCGATGCAGCCCCACATACCTATGTGGCCACCGTTCACGTCGGCCCGTCCGAAGAAGTGGCGTTACAGCAGGCGGTCGTCACATCCTTTCCCAACGTGACGGCGATCAATATGGGCGACGTCCTCGACAGTTTTGCGCGGGTGCTTGATCGGCTGTCCCTCGCCATCCGTGCCGTGGCCTTATTCTGTGTCCTGTCCGGAGGTCTGGTGATGGCTGCAGCCCTGGCGGCGACACGCTATCGTCGGTTGTACGAATCAGTCATTCTGAAGGCCCTGGGAGCCACACGCGGCGTGATCGTGCGTTCGTTTGCAGCCGAGTACGCGCTCCTGGGGGCACTGGGCGGGTTGCTGGGATGCGCATTGGCCAGCGGACTGTCCTGGGCCGTGTTATCGACAGTGTTTGACCTCTCCTGGAGCCTTCAACCAGCCGTGCTGGCCACGGGCTTTACCGTGACGGTCACGCTTACCATACTGGTCGGGTTTCTCAGCACGTATCGGCTACTCGGTCAGCCACCGTTGGCGGTGCTTCGCCACGAATAGTTCCCGAATCTGTGTGGGCACCGGGATGCTCAAAGCTATCGTCTTGATGGTAAGAGTTCAGGCAACCAGACATCGACGATGTGGCGAATGCGCCGCTCATCGCTTCGATGAAGTTTGGTGAAGCGCAGGCCAATCGCACCATCGACAATGGAGCGCACAACTGCCTCCTCAATCGTAACGGGAAAAGAATTATCAGAATATTGGAATTCCAGTTCCAGTCGCGAGCCAATCCTAATTGGAGCAGTGGAACGAATTCGGCATCCACGAATCGACAAATTATCAATCAAGCCCTCATACCCCACTCCGGAAGAGGTTGGGGATCGGCGAGATTTAAACCAGACTGGGAAGGAGACCTCGACACGCTCGAAGCTGCGACGAGGATTGGGCGTGCGGCGGCCGAGGAATGTCCGAAAGCGATCGGCGCAGAGCTGGCACCGAAACGGATAAATCGTCAGACTGCTCAGCAGAACATCAGAAAGAGATTTTCTGGCCGCGAGGCGGATTTTGCTCGCCCCGCAAGTCGGACAGTGGAGATCAGACATTGGACTCCCAACTAGAAGTTGTATGTGATTGTAGCGAGATGCCACGCGCTCCACAACCCAGGGAATTGACTAGACCTATGCCGAAATTATGAGATTCGGTTCTGAATACGTCCCTCTTCCCTAATTCGGTACGAGACGCAAGAGACCATCCTTAACTCACTGAAAGCTCAGGATTGTCGTGACAATGGCGTTGCGGCCCCGCGAAACGCATGTCACTCATATCTTGCATTCCAGGTTCTCACGAAGGAGGAGACGTCGCTATCGGGGAAACCCTGAACGATGGATAAGAAGGCCTTAGGAATGCATGCTCTACAGGGAGGAGCTTCAGCCGATTGGGATCCCAGGCTATGGGAGTACAGCAACCAGCGGGCTTGAACGCTTCGAAAATAGAGGCCTAAGCTGTTGAGATAGTTCATGGTGTATCATTCTCTACACACCCCTGCTTGCGAGGATCTAAGGCCTAGCATCTTCATCCTGCAGGGTGGCCACCTTGTGGCCATAAATTCTATCTCAAAATTACTTGAGGGGCATCGTGATGCTGGCGCAGCACCCTCACCGCACGAGGAGCATTTGTTTCCACTGGGGCCAGACAGGGAAACGTTCGACGAGCCAGTGAAGTTTATACCGCTGCAGATGGCGGCCATCCCGAGTCTTGAGTTTGCGCCAGAAATGACTCCCGACCCCTGTGTTATCGTGCGCAAAGGGAGAAATTTGGTCCGCTGATAGAACTGCGCTTCTAGGAATTCAGGTGGCCTACGACAGACCAGCTGAGGTTCTGGTTTTTGTACGGATCGATCGAATATTGCGCTTAGTGAATGGAAATGGTTGGTTTGATCAGCCTTGCAAAGAAGGCTGAATGTCACTAGGAGAATCAGTACCTCAGATCATGTACGAATCAAGCGGGAAGCGGCTTCACTACATTTCATGCCTGTAACGAGTTGACCAGGGCGGTTTGTATCGTGCCTCTTTCCCGTTCTCGGAACGAGACAGCAACACGGAGTTGTTCCAAATACTGGTCCAGGGTTTTCCCACCCAGATCGATCTTGCGAGCGGTAAAGAACTCGTGCACGTCTTGTTCGAGCTCCGGGGTCGCCAAGGCGACGATGCCTCCACACATCCGCCGGAGGCCTTGCTTCGGGAACAGCTGATCCATCTGATCCCAGTTGGCCTTCACAAACTCCCAGGCGACTTCACGGCCATACACGTTCATCATGAGTGCCCCGACAACGAACGGAGCGTCTTGCGTACGGATATCACCGTTGATCGTTCGGGTCAGAGTCCGTCTAAGTAATTCCTCAGGTTGGAAGGATGCCAAGGAAAACAAGTAGCGGCGCTCCTCTTGCGGGGTGGAAGCAGTGCGATAGCGCTCTGAGAATTCTTCGTAGCGGGCCTCATCACCGGTGTGCGCCAGGATAGCGACGAGCGCCGGCACGACATTCGCGTCAACCGTCGATGGGTCTTGTCGGTATCGTTGATAGCGGTCCGCTGCCTCTTGCTGCGTCGCAGCATCATTGCCGAGCCTCCCGAGGGTGCCAAGCAAGTCGCCGCGCAATTGCCGAACGAGATCCGATTCTCCGGGCCTCGCCTGCCATCCCAACTCGTCTATCGTCGGTTTTACACGTCCGCACACAAAGGTTTCGAGAGCTCCCCGATCTTCAGAGGAGATGATCCCACTCAAGAAGGAGAACGAGTCCAGCAACACAGCCCAGACGTTCTTGTCCCTCTCACGTTTGAAATGGCCGGTGAGTCTGAGGTAATCCGGAAGTGCCGTGATCCCGGCCACTGTGGTGGCCCATGCGTCACTGACAAGGATGAACCGTTCGATGGCCGCCAGACGATCAAGGCCCTGATCGAGTAGTTGCTCTAGGAGCGGAGCCTGTTGGCGGACGCGATAAAACCCATGCCCTCCTTCGTTGACAAAGACGGAGGTGACTCCAGCCGGTATTTCGATAGTTGTCTCCCGTTCTGTGAACAGCAGCCGGCGATGTTCCGCACGATCCCCGATGACCAGTCGAATCAGGACAGGGATCTGCCAGAGCTGCTCAGCAGTCGACGCCTGCGCGATATAGGTGAATCGTTGCTGCGAGAGCCACAGTTCTTGGCCACGGACTTCTGCCGTCACCAATGGGAAGCCCGGTTGAAAGATCCAATCGTTCATCAACTCGGGAACCGGTTGGCTGGAGACCGTGCCAAGGGCAGTCCACAGATCCTTAGTATCCGCATTGTCATAGGCATGCGTGCGAAGGTACTGTCGCACACCGTCCCGGAAGACTGTGGGCCCGATATGTTGTTCCAGCATGCGAAGGACCGACGCACCTTTTTCATAGGTCAAAATATCGAACATCGCATCGGCATCCTTAGGTGCCCGAACCGGGTATTCGATCGGTCTCGTGCTCAGCAGTCCATCGACGGAGAACGCAGCCGCGCGTGAAACGCTGAAGGTATCCCATCGTTTCCATTCGGGTTTCCATGCATCGACAGCCAGCATCTCCATGAAGGTCGCGAAGGCTTCATTCAGCCACAACCCGTTCCACCAGGACATCGTGACCAGGTCCCCAAACCACATGTGGGCATTTTCATGGGCGACCACGTCGGCAACCCTTTCAAGTTCGGCATGGGTGCCGGTGCGTAGATCGACGAGCAGCGCCGTCTCACGAAACGTGATGGCGCCGAGGTTCTCCATCGCGCCGGAGGCAAAGTCCGGAATGGCGAGGAGATCGAGCTTGTCGCCCGGGTAGGGTATGCCGTAGTAGTCCTGAAAAAATGCGAGCGACGCCGATGCGATGCCGTGGCCAAACGCCGTCAGTTGCTGCTTGCCGGGAACTGTCCAGAGCCGAACGGGCGTCTTCCCGACGAATATCGGCTCCGTGGCTTGCATCTGTCCCACGATGAATGCCACGAGATAGGTTGACATCTTGATACTGTCGGCAAAGCGTACCACCTTCTTGTTGTGCTCACGGGTCTCCGAAACGACCGACGCGTTCGAGATCGCAGTGAGATGAGGATCGACGACGAGAGTCGTGGCGAAGACGGCTTTGAAGTCCGGCTCGTCCCAGCAGGGAAAGGCGCGACGCGCGTCCGTAGCCTCAAACTGCGTCGCCGCGATGGTGTGTACCGTTCCTGAGTCGTCCTTGTATGTACTGCGATAGAACCCACGGAGCTGATCGTTCAATTTACCATGAAAGGAAAGACATAGCCGCCACTCGCCAGGTTGGATGGGTTCTTGCAATGAGAGCGTGGCCCGTTGTGACTGTTGGTCCAATTCGATACACGCTTCGACTTCTCGCTTATTCGCGCCCTCAACTACCGCTGACTGAAGCACCAGATCGACGGCATTCAATAGAATGGTCTTCGTCACTTGCTCGACCATGATCGTGATCGTCACCTGGCCTGTGAACGTTGCGCCCCTGAGATCAGGTTCAAGCCGTAGGTCATAGCGTGTTGGAATCACGTGTCGGGGAAGCCGATATGGATCGTGGCTACCTGGAATATCATCAAGACTCATGTCTTCACCTTGGGGTCTGGTGGTTGTGGTGGAGTCAGCGAAGTTGGATGCTGCGAGTGTATACGCTATCGGGATTGTCAGAAGGAACCGGACCCGTCGTCCGAAATCCAACAGAATTTCTCGTCTGCTGAACGAGCGCTCATTTCCTCGGAACATGGAGCGTGTGAACGCCTTGGGGCGTACCGACGATCAAGACGTTCGTCCGGTCGACAAAGAGACCGGTCTCAACGACACCGGGAATCAGGTTGAGAGCGGTTTCCAGTTCACCCGGCCGATCGATGCGGTCGAGATGGGCGTCGACGATCAGGTTCCCCGCTTCTGTTTTAAAGGGGGCCCCGTTGCGCTCCCTGAGTATCACACGGCTTTTCGTTAGCGCTTCAATTTCGCGCGCGGTACATCCCCAGCCAAAGGGGATGATCTCGATGGGCAGCGAGAAGGAGCCTCCGAGGACTGGTACTTGTTTGGTGTGGTCGACCATGACAATGAACTGTTTCGCCGAAGCCGCCACGATCTTCTCTTTCAACAGCGCTCCACCACCACCTTTGATTAGATTGAAGCTTGGATCGACCTGATCAGCTCCGTCAAGGGCCACATCGATCTCCCACCGATTTTCTGAATCGATGAGGGGAATTCCTGATTGCTTGGCGAGCGCAGCGGTTTCTTGCGACGTCGGCACACCTCTCAGTCTTACACCGTCACGGACTTTTTCCCCGAGGGCGACCACCATATGTTTTGCGGTCGACCCTGTACCGAGCCCAACAACCATGCCGTCGCGGACGAATTCTATGGCTTTGAGGGCAGCTGCTTTTTTCAAGCTGTCGAGATCTTCGGAGGTCATGGCGCGGAAGCGAGAGAGAGCGCCCCTGCGACGGATGCCGCACCGAGCAGGGCAGTTTGCTGGTTCATGATGACTTTCACGGGTATCTGACTCATCAGGCGCTTGTAGCGACCTTTACTCGCAAAGGCTCTCATGAACGTCCCGTCTTGGAGTTTTGAAATGAGCTTGGGCGCGATACCGCCTCCTACATACACACCATCCAGCGAGAGCGTCTTCAAGGCAAGGTTCCCTGCTTCTGCCCCGTAGATCGACACAAAAAGATCCAGCGCTTGCTTCGCAATCTCGGCTTGCCCTTGCAATCCGGCCTGGGCAATTTCAGCGGCTGGGTCACCGACCTTAATCCTTTCCGCGAGCCACGTTGGTTCGTTCTTCTTGGTATCGCGTAAGAACTCATAGATCGCTTGGAGGCCGGGACCCGACAGGATTCGCTCATAGCTCACGTGGAGGTATTGGCTCCGTAGATAGCGAAGCAGTTCGATCTCCTCATCGTTGTTTGGCCCAAAATCCGTATGGCCGCCTTCAGAAGGCACGGGACGGTAGGACGTACCTTCCCAATGCAGGATACCTTCGCCCAGTCCCGTACCGGCGGCAATTAGCGCCATGGCTTGCCGGTCTTTCGGAGGATTGCCCACATTCAGCACTTCGAGCTCATCGGAACGCAACCACAGAACACCATAACCGGTTGCTTCTAAGTCGTTGAGCAACTGTACCCGCGGAATACTGAACTGTTTGGCAATGGTCCGGCCGTCGACAACCCAGGGGAGGTTCGTCGTGTGACTACGATTGTCGATGACCGGTCCTGCTATACCAAAGCAGGCCGCCGTCAACCTCACTGGTTCAGAAGACCACCCCTGTGCTTTCTCGCTCTTGCCTCTTCCCTCGGTTTCTAGCGAGTCTAAAGAGGAGGGAGATCTCGTCGGTGTCAGGAACTCCACAAGAATGTCTTCCAGCGATTTGTAATCACGGCTGTGAAAACTCTCCAGACGCAGCGATTCCGCTCGCTTGGTGGTCCACTCATAGAGCGCGAGGTTCGTTTTCGTCCCTCCGATGTCCCCCGCGAGAATCATGTCCTCCTCCGTCTGTCGCCACCACGCAACAGTGCCGCAGCAGCTTGATCAAGCATCCACACGAGCCGACCCGATTCTAGCAATATCCTGGTCGCCGGCAAAGAACGATCTGCCTCGGATTCTGGCTCGATGACCCGGCGGACCATCTCTGCTTTGCTCGAACCGGTTACAAGGAACAGTATTACAGCCGCCCGATTCAGCACAGGTAGGGTCAAGGTGAGCCGAGGACGAACACCTGTGGGGGCCTGTCCCACTGTGACGATCTTGGTTTGTTCTTGCAAGGCAGCGTTTCCGGGAAAGAGGGATGCGGTATGTCCATCTTCTCCTAGGCCGAGGAGGATCAAGTCCAGGCGAGGGGGTTCTGGAGCAGAACACTTAGTAAGTTCCCGAACCCTCTCCTCGTAGTTCTGAGCAGCGGCCATCGGGTCTTCGTATTCCCCTTTCATGCGATAGATGTGATCAGCTTGAATGTTCAGCGGCTCAAACAGGGAGGTCTGAGCCATCCTGAAATTGCTTTCAGGATGGTCCGGCTGGGTGCACCGTTCGTCACCGAACAGGAAAAAGATTCGTGACCAATCAAGGCGTGCCTTCCATTCCGGAGTAGCCAGGACCTGGTAGAGCGTTTTGGGCGTGGATCCTCCCGAGAGAGCGATGATGAATCTGCCATGAGATTCGATAGCCTGTCCGCTCACAGAATGGATGAACGCTGCGGCATCCTGCGCCCATTCGTGAAGGTTGCCTGCGATGTGAATTTCCGGGGTGACGGGCATTTTAGCGGCGAGTGGTCTTACAGCGTTTCTTTGACCCTCTACGACGTCCGGATGATGCTGTCCCACTCAACGCCGCTGTGATGGCGTTCACCATGGCGGCTTGGTCACGACCTAATTCAACACGAACAGCCTGGTCATGGTGCGCGCTAAAGAACCTCATGGACAAGGGCCCTGTTGAGGATCTGTAGTTATTCGGCTCGTATCTTATTGAACTGGTAGTGAAAAGGCAACACGGACTCTATGTTCTGCTTTCCTATTTATCGGTCGGGCGGCGAATGACTAGAGCCATGCCATCGACCAAAGACCAGGCCAAGGATTGTGCATGGTCGGCCGAGAGGGTCAGCCGAAGATGAGACTTGGGCTCCGATGAGCGGTCCGTTATGAGCCTAGTCGTCCAATCCTTCACGTTTCGCCACCCCGCTTTTCCGAGTAAGACGACGCTTTGAAGGAGGCTGTCGCTTGCGACGGACGGAACCACCGTGACGCGCAGGGAGGGATTGAACAACAACACATAGTCGACTGGCATATCGGTAAGAGAAATTGGCTCCTGTTCGACTCCGGCACCCGGTTCGATTTTTCGTCTGACGACCGGAGGTCGTGCAATCAATCGGTGGATTCCTTTCAGACCCTCCCGTGATCCGGAAGACCATGTAATGATGGGAATTTGGTGAAGGTCGATCCCACGACCTTTGATGTGAATCGTGCTCCCGCCCAAATCAATCAGGAGATAGGTTTGAGTACGAGCAGCCAGCTGTAGCTCTTCCTCAAGGACGCGCGTTGCCTCTTTCAGTTCGTTGGGGTTGTTGAGATTCAAGTCGGGAAAGGCTTCGATGTCCTTTCCCCAACTTGGTGTGGTGAAGGCGAGCAGCAGAAGGATAGCGCAGAGGTTCATTGGTAGTATCTGCGCGCTCTTGAGGGATCAAAAGATCATGATCGGTGTCCCTACTCGAGCAAGCTTGTAGACACCTCTTAGGTCGTTGTCATTGAGCCGGATGCATCCATGCGTCACATTTTTTCCCAATAAACGAGTATACAACGTCCCATGGATGAAATAGCCTTTGCCGAATCCCAGAGCATATTCGCCGAGGACCCCCTGCTCGGCACGGTCGGCGGCATTTTGTGGCACCGCGAGCCCTTCTTCGATGAATGCCCAATCGGGCTTGATCCAGGTGGGATTGGTCAATTTCGATTTGACGAGAAATTCTCCTCGTGGCGTGTCGAAGACCCACTGGCTGTTACCTTCGCCGGGCTTGTCAAGAATTGTCCCGCTACCGGTCGAAGCAATCGCATTGAGGACCACTTGCTCTTGGTGCTTGACATAGAGTCGGTTCCGGGCCGTATCGACCAAGATGTAAGGCTGGTTGGGCATGAGTTGGGACAGCTGCTTGGAGAGCACCTTATACCGGGCTTGCAACGTACGAAGACCGCCTTTGTCCTGGACAGCAGTCTGGTAAGCCGGTTGGGGATTTTCGGGCGGTACGCGACTGGGAGTCGGGGTACTCACGACCAGTAGTAGAAGTAAGACGACCGCTGAAGTTGCAAGAAGGAGTCGGCCCATCGGTCTACGCTCAGATTTTGTCTCTACGCTGTGCAAGTTCAGATAAGGCCAGGGCCACCGAGTTCTCTCTCGTCAAGGCACCGACGATCGTGACCGGTGTCCCGACGGAGACGCCTTCGTAGAGAACAGCCATATTCGGATTATCGAGCATGATGCACCCAAGGGTTTGGGGCAAGAGTTCATTGTCGGCTCCATGGATCTCGATTTGGCCTCCAATGCCTTTGGCCGGACCGATCCTTCCCGACTTCTTCGCGAGGTCGAATCGCCGACGATCTTCGGCATTGGGATAATCCAGAGCCAGGGCTCGATAGAATTGCGTCTGTCCTTGACCGCGTTTGTCCATCACACGATACCGACCTTCCGGTGTCGCTCCGTCCCCCTGGTACTGTTTTTCCAGCATGCCATTGAACCCCAACCTGACGGGGTATGATAGCACCTTCCGTCCGCTCTTGTAGAGAGTCAATTCTCGGTCGGCCTTGCTCACCACGATTGCCGTTGATCGGTGGACTCGCGACCAGTCGATGGTTTGTTTGGCCATGGTTTGCCAATAGGCGATCCGGCTCTCCTCGGCGTAGCGTCCCAATTCTTGGCTGAGTAATGAAGCTTGAGCTTTAAGAGCGTGATCCGCTTTCTCAGCCGCCTGCATGGCTCGATGGAAGTCTTTTTGCTCGAAGAAGGAACGGGCCTGTTTAACAAGGAGATCTGTTTGAACGACTTTTTCTCCTAGGAGGATACGCCCATCGATCGATTCGATTCTCGTAGCAATCGTATGAAGCTGTTCTTCAAGGCGAGCCACCTTGGCTTGTACCGTGCGGTGCTGTGAGGCTTGTCGCTCGTGCAGCTGGGAGACGGCATGTTCACCCATGATGTACAGCCGGCGGAGTTCATTCTCAAGATCGCTTGATTCCCAGGGCCATTTGATCAGATCATCGTCCAATTGGGCACGCGCTTTCAGAGAGACCCATTGGCGAACGAACTGGCCGTACTCCTCAGGCGCAGCTTCTGGAGCCCGCAAGGCGATCAAATCCTGATCAATGGCCTCAAGGGCTATAAGGAGGTCCGGCGGAACGGCTTGAACGCAACCGGTCAAGCAGAGAACGCAGACAATCGCGACAAGGGTCTTATGTGTCTGGTCAAGCGCCATGCCGTATGTTACTTTTTCTTTCCGTGTTTCCCTTTTCCCACCTTCGCGAGGGCGTTCTGTATTTCGGCTGACACTCCTTGGCTCATGTCGTAAATGGCCTTGGCCTGGGTTTGCGCAGCCGGATAATCTTCTTTGTCGATCGAGGCTTGAACCTGCTTGAGTAACGACTTCAGCCCTTCGACGTCGTTCTTGATGGCCTCTACCGCCGCACGATCTTTTCCGACCGGTGCCTTGGCGACCAAATCTTGCGTTGCTTTCACCGCTTCTTCAGCGACTTGTTGAGCCTGCAAGGCCGCTGCCTTAGCTTCATCTTTTTTCTGAGCCGAGGCCGCTTTGATCCGTTCACTGTCGGCCTTGGCCGAGGCAGACAGTTGTTGGGCTTTGCCGTAGTCTCGAAATAGTGTGAACTTTTCATCCTGATCGGCGACTTCTTTCCTCAATGCGGCAAGGGTACCTTCTAGCTTGGCATACTCATCAGCGCTATAGGTGGCAGCGCCGCTTTCTTGTGCATCTTTAAGAGCCTTTTCCGCTTCCTGGATCTGCTGGGTGGGAGGCTCCGCACATCCAGCGATCAT